>NZ_JARIXR010000063.1:0-11401 GCF_029269205.1 Pseudomonas sp. 1912-s
TGGAGTAAGTGGTGTCTTCCGACGGGCCATACAGGTCGTAGACATGCTGCACATGCCCACGGCCATATAACGCATCCACCAGCGACTGCTTCAACGGTTCGCCCGCCAGATTGATGATGCGCACGCTTTCCGGGATTTGCCCGGCACGCTGCAAGGCTCCCATCGCCGAAGGCACGCTGTTGATCAGGCGCACCCGGTCTCGGGCCGCCAGCTCCGGCAGCTCCAGGGCATTGCGGGCACCAACGACAAAACCGCCGCCGGCCAGGGTCACAAACAGCTCCCACACCGACAAGTCGAAGCAGATCGACGTGGAGGCCAACACACCTTGAATGTCTTCAGGGCTGTAAACCTGCTGCGACCACTGCGTCAGCGCCGCCACGTTGCGGTGAGTAATGGCCACGCCCTTGGGCAGGCCGGTGGAGCCGGAGGTGTAGATCACGTAGGCCAGGTTGGCGGCGTGGACCGCAACGTCCAGATCCTGATCATCAACTTCCTGAGCATCCACAAACAGCACGTCAATCGAGGCATCCACCTCAAGCGCCACTGCAGCCTGGGTCAACAACACCCGCGCCTGGCTGTCCTTGAGCATGTACGCCACGCGCTCGGCCGGGTAATCCGGGTCCAGCGGCACATACGCACCACCCGCCTTGAGCACCGCGAGCAAGGCCACAACCATCTGCGCACTGCGCGGCATGGCCACGCCAACCCGCACTTCAGGACCAACACCCAACGCCACCAGCTTGCGCGCCAGGGCATTCGCCCGGCCGTTCAACTGGCGGTAGGTCAGGTGTTCATCACCCCAGATAACCGCCAGGGCATCGGGAGTACGCTGCACCTGATCCTGAATCTGCTGATGGATGCACCGCTCACGCGGGAAGTCCAGGGCGTTGGCATTCCAGGTTTGTTCAACCAACCGACGCTCATCGCCGTCAAGCGTGGCGAGTTGCGCCAGTACCTGTTCACTGCCGGCCATGAACCGCGCAAGCAACTGGTTAAGATGACGGGCAATCCCCGCCATCGTCCCGGCCGCAAACTGGCTGCGGTCATAGTGGTAGTGCAAGCCCAGCGTCTGCCCGGCATTGACGGAAAGTGTCAGCGGATAATTGCTCTGCTCATGGGCCACAACGGCACCAAATGACAGCCCGTCGTCCGCGCTTTGCGCCAGCGCCTCGGAGATCGGGTAGTTTTCGAACACCAACAGCGTGTCGAACAACGACTCCGTGCCCCATTCAGCCCAGCGTTGTATCTCGAACAGCGGCGTGTGCTCATGCTCGCGCAGCGCCAGGTTTTGCCCCTGAACAGTCTGTAACCAGTGGCTGACCGTCTCCCCGGCAAGCGGGCTGGCGATCACCGGCAGGGTGTTGATGAACAGGCCGATCTGCTGCTCGACGCCTTTGAGGTCGGCCGGACGCCCGGCCACGGTGGCACCAAAACAAACGCTTGCCTGTCCGGTATAACGCTGCAACAGCAATAGCCAGGCCGCTTGCATCACCGTGTTGACGGTAACTTTCTGCTGGCGGGCAAACTCGTTCAGCAGGCGCGTCTGGCGCGAATCCAGCACCTCAAAGTGACTGGCGTAGCCGGCATCTGCGGACAGCGGCGCGGCCACCGCCTGGGCCAGCCGCGTCGGCGCTTGCAGCGGTGCCAACTGTTGCCTCCAGAACGCTGCTCGCAGCGTCGGGTCCTGGGATTGCAGCCAGCCAATGTAGTCGCGATAGCGCGCCGGCTGGCGCTCGGGCTCTTGCCCGCTGTAGCGTTGCAGCACCTCACCGAGCAGCCGGGAATTGCTCCAGCCATCCATCAGAATGTGGTGGGAGGTGTAGATCAAATGGCACTGATCCGGCGCCGTGCGCACAACGGTCAAGCGCAGCAGAGGCGCCTGCACAAGGTCGAAACCACGCTGGCGGTCAGCGTCGGCCAGGGTATCGATTGCACCATCAAGTGCAGGGTGCTCCTGCCAGTCAAGCACAGTGAATGGCAACTCCAGTTGCTTGTGCACCACTTGCAGCGGTCGCTCCAGATCACCCTGCCACAGGAAGCCGGTACGCAGGATCTCATGGCTGTTCACGCACGCCTGCCAGGCCTGGCGGAAGCGCTCGGGATTCAGCCCGGTAACATCCAGGCGCATCTGATTGATGTAGTCGCCGCCACCTTGCTCATACAGGGTGTGAAACAGCATGCCTTGCTGCATGGCCGATAGCGGGTAGATATCTTCGACACCCGACAGGGCCAGCGGCAACGCATCCAGTTGACGCTGGCCGAGCCCGGCCAGCGGAACATCCGACGGCGTCAAACCACCGTTACCCAGTGCCGTGCAATGAGCGATCACGCTCAGCAGCTCAAGACGGTATTCATCGGCCAGGCGCTGTACCGTCGAGGCGTCAAACATCTGCCCGCTGAAGGTCCAGCCCAGGCTCAGTTCGCCGCCATATACCTGGCCATTGAGGGTCAGCCAGTTACCGAGCGCCGCTTCCGGGCTTTGTTCCAGCCCGCGCGCCTCACCCGAGGGAGCGAACAAAGCCTGCTCGTCATCGAAACTGCCATCGAACTGCCCCAGGTAGTTGAACGTAATCCTCGGCGCTGGCAGCGCCTGCAAGCGGCTGCGGGACTCTTCATCACCCAGGTAGCGCAATACACCGTAGCCAATCCCCTTGTCAGGAATCGCCCGCAGTTGTTCTTTCACCGCCTTGATCGAGTGCGCGACATCGCTTTCTACCGGCAAGCTGACCGCAAACAGGCTGGTGAACCAGCCCACGGTACGCGTCAGGTCAACGTCGTCGAACAGGTCTTCACGACCGTGGCCTTCGAGTTGGATCAGCGCACTGTCCTGCCCGGTCCAGCGACCAATAACCCGTGCCAGTGCGCTGAGCAACAGGTCATTGACCTGAGTACGATAGGCCGCCGGGGCGTCTTGCAACAGTTGCCGTGTGGCCAGGGCATCGAGCTGGGTGTGCACCGTCACCGCGTGGCGATTGGAGAGTGAACCGTGTGGATGGTCCACCGGCAGATCCGTCGACGAACCGCTCAACAGGTCTTCCCAGTAATCGAGCTGGGCACGCAACGTATCCGCAGTCGCCGCCTGCCCCAGGCGCTCGACCCAGGCCTTGAAGGAACTGGTCTTGGCCGGCAACACGCAACGCTGGCCGCTGGCGAGCTGCTGGTAGGCCTTTTGCAGGTCCTCGAACAAAATGCGCCAGGAAATCCCGTCCACCACCAGATGGTGGATCACCACCAGCAAACGCTGGCTGCCATCATTCAAGTTCGCCAGCACCGCCCGCAACAGCGGGCCGCGCTCCAGGTTCAAGCTGGCCTGGGCCTGGTTGCCCCATTGCTCCAGCGCCTCAAGCTCAATGTCCCGAACCTCCCGGACCAGCGCCTCAGAGCTCTCCCCCGGCGCCTGATAGCGCGCCGACCAACCTTGCGCCTGAGCAGTGAACGCCATCCGCAGCGCATCGTGATGAGTCACCAGATGCTTGAGCGCCTGCTCCAGCAGCGCCACGTCCAAAGTGACCTTCGGCGTGAGCATGACGGACTGGTTCCAGCGCGCGCGCTCAGGCACCGGCTGTTCAAAAAAGGCGATCTGTACCGGTGCCAAGGGTGCCTCACCGACGACTGCCGACTGGTCGATCACCAGCCCTGCGGCCAATTGCGCAACCTGGGCCAGGCCCTGGACAGTCTGGTGCTGGAACAGCTCTTTAGGGGTGAAACGAATCCCGGCCTGACGCGCACGGCTGACCACCTGGATCGAGATGATCGAGTCACCGCCCAGTTCGAAGAAGTTGTCGGTGACGCCGATGGCAGGACGTTTCAGCACGTCCTGCCAGATCACCGCGATACGTTGCTCAAGCTCGCTCTGCGGCGCCACATGGGCGTGTTCGGCCCGGCTGACATCCGGCAGTGGCAAGGCCTTGCGGTCCAGCTTGCCATTGACGGTGAGTGGCCATTGTTGAAGAAACAGCAAATGGGTCGGGACCATGTAATCCGGCAAGCTGGCCTTGAGCCCGGCACGGATCTGCTCACGCAATGACGCGGGTTGCAGGTCGCCTGCGGCCGCGATGATGTAGGCCACCAACACCTGGGCACCGGCGTTACCCTGCGCCAGTACCATGGCTTCACGCACACCGTCGAGGGCAAGCAACCGGGCTTCGATTTCACCCAGTTCGATGCGCAAGCCACGAATCTTCACTTGGTGGTCAATGCGTCCGATGTAATCGATCACACCGTCCTGGCGATAACGCACCAGGTCGCCGGTACGATAAAGTCGTGCGCCGCTACGCGAAGCAAACGGGTCGGGAATAAATCGCTCGGCGGTCATTCCCGGGCGCAGGTGATAACCACGGGCCAGGGAATCCCCTCCGATATACAACTCACCGGCCGCACCCGGCGGGCAGGGCTCAAAGGCTTCGCTCAGGACATAAGTGCGGACGTTGTCGATCGGCTTGCCGATCGCCACGATCGGGCCGGCAGGATCGACAGGCACCTCATGGCTGCTGGTATCAATGGTCGCTTCGGTCGGGCCGTACAGGTTGATCAAGCGCCCGCTCCAGCGCTGCTGCAACTGTCGGCTCAGCTCGGCACTCAAGGCTTCGCCACCGCACAACACGACCTTCAGCGACGCCAGCTGGGCATCGCTCGCTTCAGGCAGCAAGGCTTGCAGCAATGAAGGCGCCAACTGCAGGACCGTGATCCGCTGTGCCTCGACCTGCTCCCACAACAGTGACAGGCTCTCGGCCAACCCTGGTGGGGCCATCACCAACTGTGCGCCCGACATCAACGGTAGCCAGAACTCCCATACCGAAGCATCGAAGCTGAACGCGGTCTTTTGCAGGATCCGATCGCTGCTTTGCAGTGGCAATGTCTTGCACATCCAGGCCATGTGATTGGCCAGCCCCCGGTGACGAACCGAGACACCCTTGGGCCGGCCGGTGGAACCGGAGGTGTAGATGACATAGGCAAGGTTGTCGGGTTGCACGGCAATGTGCGGATTGGCCTGCAGCGTTTCGTCAGTGTCGGACAGGACCAGCACCTGGACGCCCGGCGGGATGGGCAACGAGTCACGCACTGCCGCCTGGGTCAGCAACCACTGCGCGCCACTGTCCTGAAGCATGTAAGCCAGGCGGTCGGCCGGGTATTGGGTATCCAGCGGTACATAAGCGCCACCGGCCTTGAGAATGGCCAGCAGGCCGACCACCATTTCCACGCTGCGCTCAACGGCGATGCCCACCAGCGCGTCAGGCCCGACACCCATGCTGATCAAGCGATGCGCCAAGTGGTTGGCGCGCTGGTTGAGTTGGCGATACGTCAGCTGTTGCTGCTCGCCTACCAGCGCTACCGCGTCGGGCGTACGCTCCGCCTGGGCGGCGATCACCTGATGCGTCAGGCCGCCAAAAGGCTGTGAGGTGGCGTTCCAGTCCTGCACCATCTGCTCGCGCTCGGCGACATCAAGCAACGGCAACTCGCCGACACGGGCGTGGGGTTGCTCGACGATTCCTTGCAGTAGGGTCTGCCAATGCCGCGCCAGACGCTCTATCGTCAGCGCATCAAACAGGTCGGTGGCATAGGTCAGGGCCGCTGCTATGCCGTCGTCGGACTCGTAGGTTTCCAGGGTCAAGTCGAACTGCGCAGTGCGGTTCTCCCAGGCCACGCCTTCGATAGACAGCCCGGGCAGCTGCAGTGCGAGCGCGCCAGTGCCGGCGGCCGCCATGCGCTGGTGGTTGAACATCACCTGGAACAGTGGTGCATGGCTGAGGCTGCGTTGCGGGTGTAACGCCTCGACCAACTGCTCGAACGGCAGGTCCTGATGGTCCTGCGCCCCCAGGGCGGCCTGGCGGACCTGGTCCAGCAGAACACTGAACGACTGCTCGCCAACTACCTCGGCGCGGAGTACCTGCGTGTTAACGAAAAAGCCTACCAGGTGTTCGGTTTCCACCCGGTTGCGGTTAGCGGTCGGAACCCCGACACGGATATCACGCTGCCCGCTGTAGCGATACAAGAACGCCTGGAAGGACGCCAGCAGCACCATGAACAGCGTGGCCTTTTCCTGCTGTGCCAATTGCTTGAGGCGCTGGCTCAGGGCATGCGGCAGTGCAATTTCAAAGCGCGCGCCGCGATAGCTCTGCTCGGCCGGCCGCGCACGGTCGGTCGGCAGCGCCAACACCGGCTGCTCGTCACCCAACTGCTCGCACCAATAGGCCAGTTGCCGTTCGCGCTCGCCGGCTTCCATCCAGTGACGCTGCCAGATGGCATAGTCGGCGTACTGGATCGGCAACGCCGGCAGCACCAGGGTTTCGCCGCGCTGGCAGGCGTCATACAGCTGTACCAGCTCATTGACCATCAGCTGGATCGAGCCGCCGTCGGACACGATATGGTGCTGCACAAACGTCAGGATGTGATCCTGCCCATCGATCTGCAGCAGGCTGACCCGCAGCAGCGGCCCCTCATTCAGGTCGAACAACTGCCCGGTCTGCGCTTCGACAAACCCGGTGATTGCCGCCTCGATATCGGCCTGTGGCGCCAGCACCGTCAAGGGCATGTCCAGGGTCGCTTCGGCGAGGATTGTCTGGCTTACCCCTTCGTCACGCTGCACAAAACGGGTGCGCAGGCTTTCATGACGGGCGATCAGTTGATTGAAACACTGCTGCAACGCCACCAGGTCCAGGCTCCCGCGCAAGCGCAGGACCATGGGCAGGTTGTACGCCGTGCTCTGCGGGTCCAACTGCCACAGGAACCACTGGCGTTCCTGGGCAAAGGACAGGGGAATCGCTTCAACGGCCGACTGTACCTCGGGAATGGGCAGGTTCGCCGGGGAAACACCTTCCTGAAGCATTTTCTCCAGGTACAGGCGACGCTTGTCGAGGGGCAAGGTAATGAAACGCCGAGCGATTCTCTGGGCGGCGTGGATGTCCATTAAACTTCCTCCATTTCGTCAAGCAGAAATTCCAGCTTGCTCAGTTTCGATTCATTGATTTGTTGCCCGCCGGCGTGTTCAAGATGGTGGGCAAAGTCTTCCAGGAGGGGGTGCTGGAACAGCAGTTGCGGGGTCAATTTCAAGCCCAGTTCAAGTTGAATACGCGACACGACATTCACCGCCAGCAGCGAATGCCCGCCCAATTCGAAGAAGTTATCGGTCAGCCCTACCTGCTCCAGTTGCAGCACCTGCTGCCAGATGCCGGCGACTTGCCGTTGCAGATCGCTGTGCGGTGCAACGTAGGCCTGTTGCAGCTGACTGGCATCCGGCGCCGGCAGCGCCTTGCGGTCGAGTTTGCCGTTGGGGGTCAGTGGCAGGCTGTCGAGCATCACCAGAAACGCCGGGACCATGTAGGCCGGCAGGGTTTCCATCAGGCGGGCCTTGAGTTCATCGCGCAACAGCACTTGCCGGTCGTGGCCGAGCTGTTCGCCCGGTACCACATAACCCACCAGTTGCAGGCCGACACCGCCCTCTCGGGCGATAACGGCGGCTTCGCGCACGGCCGGGTGTTCCTGCAGGCGTGCCTGGATTTCTCCCAGTTCGATGCGGAAGCCACGTATTTTCACCTGGTGATCCAGGCGGCCGACATACTCAATCACACCGTCGGCGCGATAACGCGCCAGGTCGCCGGTGCGATACAGCCGTTGCCCGGTGCTGGAAAACGGATGGGGAATAAAACGTTCGGCGGTCAGCCCGGCACGTTGATGGTAACCACGGGCCAGGCCTTCTCCGCCAATCAGCAGTTCACCCACCACACCCACTGGCACAGGCTGCAAATCGCTGCCCAGGATGTACAGATGAGTGTTGTCGATGGGCCGGCCGAGCCAGGCCTGCGGCAACGCCCGACTGAGTGGGTGTTGCGCCGACCAGATGGTGGTTTCAGTGGGGCCATAGAGATTCCACACCTGGTCCGACAGCGCCAGCATGCGGTCCGCCAGATCCTGGGCAAGCGCCTCGCCACCGCAGAGCATCTTGCAGCCTTGCAGCGCGTGCGCCTGGGGATTATCGAGCAACATCCGCCAGGTAGACGGCGTGGCCTGCACCACTGAAATGTGCTCGCGGCGTATCAACTCCAAGACTTGTGCCGGGTCTTGAGCGGCACTCTTGCCCGCCAGGACCACACGTGCCCCGAGCACCAGTGGCAGGTAAATTTCCAGCCCGAAAATATCAAACGAGAACGTCGTCAGCGACAGCACCCGATCACTGTCTGACAGGCCTGGGGCTTTCGCCATACTGGCGAGGAAGTTGCTCAGTGCCGCATGCCCTACCATCACCCCTTTGGGCTTGCCCGTAGAACCAGAGGTGTAGATCACGTAGGCGAGACTGGCCGCCGTTACCGGCACGTCCGGATTGCTCTGCGGGTAGGACGCCAGCCCTGAATGCCGAGGATCCAGATCCACAGTCGTCAGCGCCGAAGGAAGCACCAGCACATCCTTCAAGCGGGCCTGGGTCAGCAACAGGCCGATGCCGCTGTCGGCAATCATGTACTCCAGGCGATCCACCGGGAAATCCGGATCCAGCGGCACATAAGCAGCACCCGCCTTGAGCACGGCGAGCAGGCCCACGAGCATTTCAAGGCTGCGCTCCACGCATATCCCCACCAGTTGGTCCGGGCCTACGCCCAGCTCCAATAGCTTGTGCGCCAGTTGGTTCGCCTGTTCGTTGAGTTGACGATAGGTATAGGTCTGCTCGTTGAACACCGCAGCCACGGCGTCCGGCTGATGCAGAGCCCGTTGCTCAATCATGCTGTGCACCCGTAGCGCCGAAAGATCGGCGTCGGTGGCGTTCCATTGCTCAAGCACACGGCTGCGCTCGCCGTCGTCCAGGCTGTCAAACGTTCCCAGCGGGCGATCGGCATTCAGCGTCATGGCCTGCAGCAGGTTATGCAGTTGGGCGGCCAGCGCCTGGATCTGCCCCGGGGCGAAGAAACGCCGGTCAAAACTGTACTGCAGCGACAATGCCTCGCCGAGGTTGACCATCAGGGTCAGCGGGTAGTTGGTCTGCTCATGGCTATCAATCCGTCCGAAGTGCAAACCGTCTGGCGAGCTTTGCTCCAGGGCCTTGGACACGGGGTAGTTTTCAAACACCAGCAGGCTGTCGAACAGTGCTTCACCGCCCTGCCCCGCCCAGCGCTGGATCTCGAACAGTGGCGTGTACTCATGTTCACGCAAGGCCAGGTTCTGCGCCTGCAAGGCTTGCAACAACTGTGCGATCGTCTGCTCAGGTCGCGGGCTGACCACCACCGGCAAGGTGTTGATAAACAACCCGACCTGCTGCTCGACACCGGCCAATTGCGCAGGGCGCCCGGCGACGGTAGCGCCGAAGCATACACTCGACTGGCCGCTCTGACGCTGCAACAGCAAGGCCCAGGCCGCTTGCACCAAGGTGTTGAGGGTGACTTTCTGGCGGCGGGCGAACTCACTCAATTGCGTGGTGCGCTCAGCGTCAAAAAACTGGTAGTGATCCGAATAGCCCGTGCTGCCAGGTACCTCGCCCTGGGCCTGTGCCTGCGCAAGGCGGGTCGGTTCCTGCAGGTCAGCCAGTTGCAAGGTCCAGAACCGCTGGTTGGCCTGGCGGTCCTGGCGGTCCAGCCAGGCGATGTAGTCGCGATAACGTCCACCACGGCTGGCGTCGAACTGCCCGCTGTAACGTTGCAATACCTCGCCCAGCAGCTGCGAGTTGCTCCAGCCGTCCATCAGGATATGGTGATGGGTGTAGATGAAATGGTACTGGCTGGCACCGGTACGGATCAGCACCAGGCGCAACAGCGGCGCCTGCGCCAGGTCGAAACCCTGCTGCTGTTGCTCGGCCGCCAAGGCATCCAGGGCCGTCGCCACATCGGCGTGGCCGGACAGGCCATGACTGACAAAAGGCAGCTCGACGTGCTCCAGTACGACCTGCACCGGCTGCGCCAACTCGCCCTGCCAGACAAAGCAGGTGCGCAGGATATCGTGGTGATCCAACACCGCTTGCCAGGCCTGGCGGAAGCGTTGCGGGTCCAACCCTTCGACATCCAGGCGCATCTGGTTGACGTAGTTGCCCGACGCCTGCTCGTACAGCGTATGAAACAGCATGCCTTGCTGCATCGGCGCCAGCGGATAGATGTCGGCAATCGCCTGCGCGGGAATGGGCAGCGCATCCAGTTGCGCCTGGCTCAAGTTGGCCAGCGGGAAATCCGACGGGGTCACGGCCGCGGCACCCGACGTGCAGCAATGCTCCACCAGGCTTGCCAGTTCACGGGCATAGTCATCCGCCAGGTTCTGGATGGTCGCGGTGGCAAACATGGCCGGGCTGAACGTCCAGCTCAACCGCAGTTCGCCATCGAACACCTGGCCGTTGAGTGCCAGCCAGTTATCCAGCGGCGCCTGCGGGCTGTGCTCGGCACCACGGGCTTCGCCCGACGGTACAAACAGCGCACCGTTGTCGTCCTCAAAGTGACCGTCCAGTTGCCCCAGGTAGTTGAAGGTAATCCGCGGGGTCGGCAATGCCTTGAGCGCCGCTTGCGCCTGCGCGTCACCCAAGTAACGCAGCGCGCCAAAACCCAGGCCTTTATCGGGGATGGCGCGCAGTTGTTCCTTGATACCTTTGAGAGATTGAGCCTGGTCCGCAGCCGGCGTCAGCTTGACCGGGAACACACTGGTGAACCAACCGATGCTGCGGGTCAGGTCGACGTCGTCAAACAGGTCTTCACGGCCATGCCCTTCCAATTGGATCAAGGTGCTCGCCTGGCCGGTCCAGCGGCAAACCACCCGCGCGAGCGCCGTCAGTAGCAGGTCGTTGACCTGGGTGCGATAGGCCTTGGGGGCGTTTTGCAGCAGTTGGCGGGTGTGCGCCGGGGTCAAGGCGCTGTGCACCGTGGCACCTTGATCATTGCGCAAACCGGCTTCGGGATCGAGGCACGGCAAGGCGCTGTCGACGTCGGCCAGCAGCGTTTGCCAGTCATGCAACTCCTGTTGCAGGCGTTCAGTTCGGGCATAACCTTGCAGACGCTGCGCCCAGGCCTTGACCGACGAAGTCTTGGCCGGCAGTGCCACAACGCGGCCCTGCTGCAGTTGCTCGTAGGCGGTTTGCAGGTCTTCGAACAGGATGCGCCACGACACGCCATCCACCGCCAGGTGATGGATCACCAGCAGCAGGCGTTGGCTGCCGTCAGCCAGGGTCGCCAGTACCGCGCGCAGCAGTGGGCCATTGCTCAGGACCAGGCTGCGCTGGGCTTCGTCACCCAGTTGCTCCAGCGCCGAAGCGTCACTGATGCTGCGTTGCCACAGCAAAGGTTGCTCGCTGACCGGCTGGTAAGTCGCTCGCCAGCCATCAGCCTGCTGGACGAAGCTCACGCGCAAGGCATCGTGCTGCACCAGCAGGGCGTGCAGGGCGTGTTCCAGATGTTCAGGGTTCAGCGGCTGCGTGGTCTTGAGCAGTACCGACTGGTTCCAG
>NZ_JARIXR010000064.1:0-11044 GCF_029269205.1 Pseudomonas sp. 1912-s
CCAGTTGCTTCCAGCACCACCAAAACCGGCTCCTGAGCCTTGAGATGTTTAGCTAAACGCTGGATATCTTCTTGAGTATTGGAAAACTGTTCGACTTGGCCAGTAGTGCTGACGAATGAGTCGAGCTTGTTTTTGGAAACATCAATTCCGACGAACGCAGAGTCATGGTCCATAGCGTTTTCCTCACGTCCAACCTTGCAGAATCGGGCTTTGCGCCCAGGCAACCGTTCGGACTAGTTTAGGAAGGAACCTGCTCCGACCCATGCTCACTCACGATTTCGAAATCAGAGGGCACTACGGTCTGAAGCAGGTGAAAACAATCTTACAAGGGCACACCGAGCCCAAGCGAGGTGCCGAGTGGTGGGGCAAGAGCCTTTTGGTTACTTTTGGGCTCCTTTCAAAAGTGACCCGCTGTAAGAGCGGAACCGATCGAAGCCATCATCCAAATAACGGATATGCCCCCCAACCCCCGCCCAAAAAAAGAAGCTTTTATGACAAAAGTTCGGTAGTCCCCAGCGACCCCGGTCTTGGCTATGTAACGCGCTCAACAACGCCAAAACAGGCGATGCCAGAGCCGCAAGCAGGATGCCAGGAGTGGGGCGAATGGGAACTATGGAACGTTACTCGAAAGTCGGCATGCAGGAGCTCGACCAGCGCCTGTCAAAGATCGTCGAAGCCGCGCGCAAAAAGCCGGTCTCGGTCTACCGCTATGGCGCACCGTGGGTATGGATCGTCTCCCAGGACGACTGGCAAGGTGCACTCAAGGAAGTCTCCAGCTATATCCCCGCAGGCCATTCACTGGTCCTGCTGCGCCCGCAGATCGACGACATCCTCGACCACCACCGCGACCTGCTCCAGGCCGAACCCGGCACCCGGATCGCCCCCCAGACCGTCTTGCAGATCCTGCTGCTGCAACTCCTGTACTCGGTCCCCAACGAACAGCAACTGCACGAACAGCTCAACTACAACCTGCTGTTCCGCTGGTTCGTCGGCCTCGACCTGAACCAGAAAGTCTGGGGCATCAACCTCCTGCAACGCGACATCGCCACCTTCCTCGGCAACCCGCAGGCGGTGCAACTGATCCAGAAAATCATCGGTGAAGTGTTCTGTGGCGCCTTGCTGCACATGCCGGAGTTCTCCCTGAACTTCGCCCTGCTGCACACCTGGCTCGCACGGCACGGCAACACCTCGATATCCAGCAATTGAACAGGCCAAACGCCGGGCAAACGGCGACGGCAATCATCTTGAGTAAACCAGGGGGCGGTGTGGAGCATCTGTTCAAATCAACGCTGGCGCTGTGCTGGCTGACGCTGGGCGCATTGGCGCAGCCGGTGCAGGCCGAAGAGCAGGGCGCCGAGCCCGAGGCTCCGGCACGGCGGGTGGACGTCAACGAGTACTTCGTGCGCGGCAATACCGTGCTCGATGCCCGCGCGATCGAAGAAGCGGTGTACCCGTTTCTCGGCCCGCAAAAGACCCTGGCCGATATCGAAGGCGCCCGGGATGCCTTGCAGAAGATCTACCAGGAACGCGGCTACCAATCGGTGTTCGTGGAGCTGCCGGAGCAGAAGGTCGACGACGGCATCGTCTACCTGCAAGTCAGCGAGACCAAGGTCGGCCGCGTCCGTGTGGTCGGCGCCAAGCATTATTCGCCAGTGGAAATCCGCGAAGAAGTGCCGGGCCTGAAGGAGGGCGCCGTACCGGACTTCACCCGCGTGCAAACCCAACTCGCCGGCCTCAACCGCGGCGTCGGGCGCCAGGTCACGCCGCTGGTTCGCGAAGGCCAGCGCCCCGGCACCATGGACGTCGACCTGCAGGTGGAAGACCAGAACCCGTGGCACGCCAGCCTCGGCCTGAACAACGACTACAGCGCCGACACCAAGGAGCTGCGCAGCGTGGCCACGCTGGGTTACGACAACCTCTGGCAGTTGGGCCACAGCATTTCCCTGACCTACTTTACGGCGCCCCAGGACAGCGACAACGCCAAGGTCTGGTCGGGCTCCTACACCGCACCGCTGAATGATCGCTGGAGCCTGCAGTTCTCCGGTTACCAGTCCGACAGCAACATCGCCACCATCGGCGGCAGCAACGTGTTGGGCAAGGGCCATTCCTACGGCGTGGCGGCGATCTACAGCCTGCCGGCCAGCGGCAGCTGGGCCAATTCGTTCTCGGTCGGTGTGGACTTCAAGGACTTCAAGGAGCAGATGAAGTTTGGCAGCAGCACGGACGATATCCCGCTCAAGTACGCACCGCTGACGTTCGGCTACAACGGCTACCGCTACACCGAGCAGTCGCAGCTGGGCCTGGGCTTGAACCTGATCGTCGGCACCCGCGCGTTTTTTGGCTACGGCAGCGACGCCGAAGAGTTCCAGTACAAACGCGACAAGGCCAGCCCGAGTTTCGCCGTGCTCAAGGGCGACCTGAATTACACCTACACCTTCGGCAACGACTGGCAATCGGCGTCCAAGGCCGGCTTCCAGCTGGCCTCGGGGCCGCTGGTGTCCAACGAGCAATATTCCGCCGGCGGTGCCACCTCGGTACGCGGTTACCTCGCCGCCGAGCGCACCGGTGACGAAGGCTACCTGCTGTCCCAGGAACTGCGCACGCCGTCGCTCGCCAAGTTCCTCGGCAGTTATGTGCAGGAGTGGCGCTTCTACGCGTTTGCCGAAGGCGCGCGCCTGCGCCTGCATGACCCGCTGCCCGAGCAGGAAGACGAATACAGCCTGGCCAGTGTCGGCCTGGGCACCCGCGCCAGTTTGAGCAAGTGGTTGTCCGGCAGCCTGGATTGGGGCTACCCGCTGCTCGATGGCCCAAACACCCAGAAACAGGACTCGCGACTGCACTTCAGTGTGCAGGCGACTTTCTGACCCTTTTTTTCGGAGACTCCTGACATGCAACGCCTATTTCTGAGCCTGTTGATCTGCCTGGGCTTCGCGCTCCCGGCCACTGCCCATGCCTGGTGGCAGGACGACTGGCACTACCGTAAACAGATCACCGTGGACACCACCTCCCAAGGCGCGGCCATCAGCCAGGCCCTGGGCCGCAAGGCGCTGTTGGTGCGCCTGCACACCGGCAATTTCACCTTTGACGGGGTCAAGGACGACGGCGCCGACCTGCGTTTTGTCAGCGCCGACGACAAGACCGTGTTCAACCACCAGATCGAAAGCTTCGACCCGCTGATGGGCATGGCGCTGATCTGGGTCGATGTGCCCAAGGTCGAAGGCGGCCAGCGCCAGGACCTGTGGATGTACTACGGCAACCAGAAGGCCCCGGCCACCGCCAACGGCCAGTTGACCTTCGACCCGAACTACACCGCGCTCTACCACTTTGACGGTGCCAACGGCACGCCGCCCCGGGACACCACGGCCTACGGCAACACCGCCCTGAATGCCACCGGTGCGAGCATCGACGGGGTCATCGGCCGCGCGTTGCAGTTCAGCGGCCAGCCGTTGCTGCTGCCGGCCAGTCCGTCGCTGCAACACAGCGCGGGCAGTGCGTTTACCTTCAGTGCCTGGTTGCGGCTGGACCAGGCCAGCGGTGAGCAAGTGGTGATGGCTCGTCGCGAGGGTGCCCACAGCCTGTTGCTGGGCTTGAACCAGGGCATGCCGTTTATCGAAATCGACGGCCAGCGCGCGGTCTCGACCCAGCCGCTGAACCCGGGCCAATGGCAGCACCTGGCGTTCAGCGCCGAGGGCGACAAGGTTTCGCTCTACGTCAATGGCCGCGAAACCGCGAGCCTGGCGGTAGCGATGCCGGCGTTCAATTCCCAGCTGGCCATCGGTGCGGACTTGCCGGAAGCCACCAGCGGGCACCTGCCGTTTGCCGGTGCCATGGACGAGCTGCGCCTGTCCAAGGTCGCGCGCCCGGCAGCCCTGTTGCTGGCCGATGCCACGGCCCAGGGCGCCGAGTCGAAACTGGTGACCTACGGCGTGGATGAAGAACAGTCGGGCTTCGGTTTCGGCAGCCTGGGGTTCCTGCTCAAGGCCGTGCCGGTGGATGCCTGGGTGATCATCCTGGTGCTGGTGGGGATGATGTTCCAGTCGTGGTTCATCATGGTCCGCAAGAACCGTCAGGTCAGCCGCGTCAGCGGGGCCAACGAGATCTTCCGTGAGCACTTCGCGCAGATCGGCACCCGCCTGGAAATGTTCGCCGATGACCAGCCGTTGGCCGAACGCCTGACTCATTCCTCGCTGTGGCGCCTGTACCTGGTGGCGGTCAAGGAAATCCGTACCCGCCGCGCCCAGGGCGCCGACACCTCGTCGGTTTCGGCGGCGACCATCGAAGCCATCCGCTGCTCCATGGACGGTGTGCGCACCCGGGAAAACCAGTTGCTCGGCGCCAAGCTTTCAACCCTGTCCAACGCCATCGCCGGCGGCCCGTACATCGGCCTGCTGGGCACGGTGCTGGGGATCATGGTGGTGTTCCTCGGCACGGCAATGGCCGGTGATGTGAACATCAATGCCATTGCCCCGGGCATGGCGGCGGCCTTGCTGGCCACGGCCATGGGCTTGTTCGTCGCGATCCCCGCGCTGTTTGGCTACAACCGCCTGATTACCCGCAACAAGGAAGTCAGCGCCGACATGCGCGTGTTCGTCGACGAGTTCATCACTCGCCTGGCGGAGATGCACGGCGAGAGCCAGCACAGTGAAGCGGCGCACCGTCGCGACCACCACGCCACCGTCCCGGCCTGAGGAGAATCAGCATGGCTTCCGTGAATGCCTCCCACGACGATGACGATGACGCACCCGTCGACAGCATCAACATCACGCCCCTGGTGGACGTGCTGATGGTGGTGTTGGTGATGTTTATCCTGACCGCCACCGCCCAGGTCTCGGGGATCCAGATCCACCTGCCCAAGGCCAGCGCCTCGGTGTCGCTGTCGGAGGCCAAGACCAAGGCGATCTCGGTAAACGATGGCGGCCAGGTGTTTCTCGACGCTTACCCGGTGACCTTGCCCGAGCTGGAAGAGCGCCTGCGCATCGAGAAAGCGCAGAACCCGGACTTCCCGGTCATCGTGCGCGGCGACGCCATGGTGCAGTACCAGAAGGTCATCGAAGTGCTCGACTTGCTGCGCCGCCTGGAGCTGTCCCAGGTCGGGCTGGTCACCGGCAAACCGAGCCAGGGCTGACCCATGACCGCACAGATGCCGATCACGCCGACACCGGTAAAAACCAGGCCGCCGCTGCGTCCATTGAAGTGGGGCGTTGGCCTGCTGCTGGGCGCCGTGGCCGCCTGGTTTCTCTGGCAGTGGGCCAATGACATGAGTGGCGTGCGCCGGGAAGCGCCCAAGGTGCCGACGATTATCCCGTTGCCGCCACCACCGCCACCGCCGCCGGAAAAACCCAAGGAGCCCGAGCCCGACGTGCAGGAAAAAATCCCGGAGCCGGAACCCACACCGACCCCGGACGAGGTCAAGCCCGAGGAAGAAGCACCGCCTTCACCGGCGGACGACCTGGCCAACCCGATGCAGATCGACGGCGACGCGCAGTCGGGTACCGACGGTTTCAACATCGGCGCCGGCAAGGGCGGCGGCATGGCCGGTTCCGGTGGCGGCGGCCTGGGTACCGGCACGTTCAAGCAGTACCTGGCCGGTGTATTCCAGCGCCTGCTGCGGGAAGACCCGGAGCTGCGCAAGAAGGCCTACACGCTGCAGGCCGACCTGTGGCTGAGTGCCGATGGCGAGGTGACCCGCGTGGAGCTGGCCAAGTCCAGCGGCGACGCCGAGACCGACGCCCAGGTGCTGGCCGCCTTGCGTGCCACGCCACGCCTGAAGGAACGCACACCCGCGTCGTTGACCCTGCCGGTACGCCTGTCCCTCAAGGGCCGGCGCCCGGATTGATCGAACCCTTTTTTGCAGTTTTCTACAGGAGTTGTGTGCAGATGATTTCCCACGTGAATCGATTGACCCTGGCGGTCGGCATGGTCGTTGCGACCCTGGTCGGCCAGGCGACGGCAGCCACTGCCGCACCTTCGGAAAACGCCACGGTCAACCTGATCCGCCTGCTGGTGCAGCAAGGTGTGCTCAAGCAGGAACAGGCCGACGGGTTGATCGCCCAGGCCGAGAAAGAAGCCCAGCAAGCCCGCCAGGCCAACGCGGCCACTGCGGTGGCGGCGACCGGCCCGGCAGCCGCCCCTGGCGATGTGCGGGTGCAGTACGTGCCGGCAGCGGTGCGCGATCAGATTCGCGACCAGGTCAAGGCCGAGGTCATGGCCACCGCCAAGCAGGAAAACTGGGCCCAGCCCAACACCTTTCCGGACTGGGTCTCGCGCATCAGCTTCGACGGCGACATTCGCCTGCGGGATGAGTCGCGCTACTTCTCGGGCAACAACAGCAATGAAATCGTCGATTACGCCAAGCTCAACCAGAGCGGGCCCTACGACGTCAACAAGAACACCAACACCCAATTGCCGCCGTTGCTCAACACCCGCGAGGACCGCGAAAACCTGTTCCGCCTGCGCGCGCGCCTGGGCATGAAGGCCGTGATCTCGCCCGACTGGACCGCCGGCATTCGCCTGGGCACCGGCAACGACAACAACCCGGTGTCCACCACCCAGACGCTGGGCGGCGGCTTTGGCAAGAAAGACATCTGGCTCGACCAGGGCTACCTCACCTGGAAAACCACCGACTACATGACCCTGACGGCGGGCCGCTTCGCCAACCCGTTCTATTCCACCGACATGATGTATTCCGGCGACCTCAATTTCGACGGCGTGGCGGCGATCTTCAACCACAAACTCAATAGCGACTGGGGCCTGTTCGGCACCCTCGGCGCATTCCCGGTGGAGTACAGCCCCGACACGGCCACCACCAACGGTTTCGACAAGGACGAGAGCGAAAACAAATGGATGTTCGGCGGGCAGATCGGCGCCGACTGGAAGATCAACCGCAGCAACAGCCTGAAAGGCTCGATGGCCTACTACCACTTTGGCGACATCCAGGGCGAACGCTCCAGCCCTTGCTCGCCGTGGTCGGGCCAGCCGGCCTGTGACACCGACGGCACACGCCTGGCATTTATGCAAAAGGGCAACAGCGTGTTCCTGCTGCGTGACATCGCCCCCAACCCGGCAACGCCCGGCCTGACCCCGCAACCGCAATTCGTCGGCCTGGCCTCCAAGTTCAACGTGCTGGACCTCAACCTGGCGTGGGACAGCGAGCTGCCGGAAGACCTCAAGCTGCGCAGCCAGACCAACTTCATCCACAACCTGGCCTACGACAAGGGCGAGATGCTCAAGCGCAGCGAAGGCCAGATCGTCAACAACATCAACAGCGATGGCCAGTTTGAAAGTGGTGGCAACGCGTTGCTGGTGCAATTCACCCTCGGCAGTGCGCTGGAGATGCGCAGGAAGGGCGACTGGAACGTGCTGGCGGGCTACAAGTACATCCAGCCGGACGCCTTGCCGGACGGCTTCAACGACTCCTCGTTCCACCTCGGCGGCACCAACGCCAAGGGCTATTTCATCGGCGCCAATTACGGCCTCGACAAGAACATCTATGCCAGCGCCCGTTGGCTCAGTGCCTCCGAAGTGTATGGCGCGCCGTTTGAAGTGGATGTCATGCAACTGGAACTCAACACGCGCTTCTGATGCGCCGGAGAAAGCTCATGAACACGCGAATTTGCGGCCTGCTGTTGCTGCTGATTACCACCGGCGCTTCGGCTGAAGGCATGGAAGAGCGCCTGCGCACCCAACTGCGCAGCACCACCCAGCAGTTGCAGGCGCTGCAAAGCGAGCAGGCCCAGGCCAGTGCCGCGCGCATCGCTGCCGAAACCCAGGCCAAACAGGCCCAGGCGCAGATCAAGCAACTGACCGCCGAGCTGGAAAAGACCCGTGGCGTGGCCGAGCAACTGGTGGGCCAGCAACAGAACCTGCACAGCCAGGCCCAGGCCCAGGTGGCGGCCAGCAACGAGCAAGTCGGCAAGTTCAAGAAGGCCTACGAAGACCTGCTGGTGATCGCCCGTGGCAAAGAGACCGAACGCGCACGTTTGCAGGCGCAACTCACGGAACGTGACACACAAGTGCAGCAATGTTCAGTCAAGAATCAACAGATGTACGGCGTGGCCCAGCAGTTGCTGACGGCCTACGAAAAAATCGACGTGGCCGACGTGATGAGCATCCGCCAACCGTTCGCCAGCAGCACCCGGGTCAAGTTCGAGGAACTCGCCCAGGGTTTTGGTGATGGTCTATACCTTAATCGGTTCGATGCTCCACAGACCGTCACTAATCATTGATCAACAAGGAAGAGACCACTATGAGCGACGTACAACTGATCACCAGCGTTACCCCGCATGCCTTGACCGAGCTGCTGCAGGAAGCCGGCTACCGGGTCAACCAGACCGAGCAGAACGGCATCGTGCAATTGCTCAGCGCCAGCCAGGGCATCGGCTTTGCCGTGCGCTTCGGCAACCCGGCGGTGGAGCAGGGCAGCTATGTGGATTTCACCTACAGCTGCGCGCTGCGGGTGCAGGGCGAATTGCCGGACGGCCTGGCGCAAGTGTGGAACGCCTCCCGCCGCTTTGCGCGGCTGTCGTTGCAGGGTGAATTCCTGCTGATGGAGATGGATGTGGTGGCGGCCGGCGTGGGTGCCCCGTACCTGCGCAACCAGCTGGAATTGTGGGACCGCCTGCTGCAGGAATTTATCGTCTACCTGCGAGAATACAGCCAGCAAGCGGCCCAGCTTCAGGCCCAGGCCGAAGCCGCGCCGGCTGTCGACGCGCGCGAAGAGGCGCCTGCCCTGTGAAGAAACCAACCCTTGTGGTCGGCGCCGGCGCCCTGGTGGTGCTGGCGGTCGCGGTGGGGTTGAGCCTGCGACCGGGCAGTGACCCGGTCGCAGCCCAGCAGCCGGCGCCAGTGGCCGTGAAGGACGGGCCGGCAGTGGCTCGCCTGGGCAACCAGCAAATCGACCTGCTTGAACTCAAGACGGTGCTGGCGGCGCTGCCGGTGGAAACCCGCGAGCAATTGCGCGGCAACCGGGGCGCCCTGGAAACCTGGCTGCGTTCGCGCCTGGCGCAAAAGGCCGTGCTTGAACAGGCCGACGCCCAGGGCTGGCGCCAGCGCCCGGAAGTAGAGCAGCAGACCCGTGCCGCCACCGAGCAGATCGTGTTTCGCGACTACATGCTTTCGGTCAGCCAGGTACCGGCCGACTACCCCAGCGCGGCCGAGTTGCAGCAAGCCTATGACAGCGGCAAGGCGCAGTGGGTGACGCCGCCGTTGTACCGGGTGAGCCAGATCTTCCTCGCCGCCGGCGACCCGCAAACCCTCGACACCGTACGCCGCCAGGCGCAGGAATTGAGCCGCCGGGCCCAGGCTGCGCCGGGTGAGTTTGCGGCGTTGGCCAGCCAATACTCCCAGGACCCCGACAGCGCCAAACGCGGTGGTGATTCCGGGATGCAACCGTTGCAGCAACTGGTGCCCGAGATGCGTGGCGTGGTGGCGCGGCTCAAGATCGGCGCGGTGTCGGAGCCGGTGCAGAGTGCGGCGGGGTTCCACGTGCTCAAACTCACCGGGCAACAACCGCCGCGCACCGCGACGCTGGATGAATTGCGTGAGCGCCTGACCGAGGCCCTGCGTGCCCAGCGTCAGGAGCAAATTGCCAAGGCCTACCTCGAAGGCATGCTTAACACCGCCACCTTGAGTATCGATGGCGCCGAGTTGAACAAGGTGCTGGAGTAAAAAACGTCTCACCGCATTGGATGCACAGTACCCACAAGACAGGGAGTCTCCCATGGTATTTCTTGACCCGGTTGTACCCCACGGCACCACGCCTTACCGAGGGCTGACGGAGTCCCGCGAGGCCTGGCTGGCGCTGGCCGCCACCATCGAGCCCGAGGTGGCGCAGTACTTCCTGATCAGCGCACGTTGTGGCTGTTTCATGCAGGCCGCCCGCAGCCTCAACATCAAGGCCACGCAATTGCGCAAGCGCCTGGCTCAACTGGAAGAGCAACTGCGCCGCTCGCTGTTCAGCTATCAGGGCAATGTCCTGGCCCTCAGTCGTGAAGGGCAGCAGTTGCAGGCGCAACTGATTGCCCTGGCCCATGAACGACGCCTGCCGGTGCTGGAGCAACCGCTGATTCGGCTGGCGGTGGCCGAGTCGATCCTGCATGACATTTTGGGGCGCGACCTGATTGCCCTGTTGCGGCGCAACGCGAGTGTGCGGCTGGAGATCATTTCCATCGACAGCGATTTGGCGTTGCAGGCCCTGGAGGCCGATGTGGTGGTGTGGTTGTCGGGGATGGAGTCGCCGGGGGCCGGGCCGAGCTTTGCCATTGGTGCGCCCGAGGTGTTGGCGCGGTTGGATTATTCGCCGCACATTGCCAAGCGTTATTCACGGTTGGCGGTGCGGCCGGACAGTATCGAGGACCTGGCGGATTACATGCTGGTGCAGTGGCAGCCGGATCGGCAGGTGGAGGCGTTGCGGCCCTGGAACAGCCTGGTGGAGCAGCGGTTGGCGGGGGTGGTGCAGGTGCAGGCCTATCCGTTGATGCTGGAGATGATTCGGTGCAGTGCGTGTATTGGGTTGTTGCCGCGGTATATGGGGTGTTTTGATCGTGGGTTGACGGCGTTGGACGGGGTGTTTTTGGAGGGGATGCAGCGGCAGGTGTGGATGGGGGTGAATGCTGAGGTGCGGCATCCGCAGGAGGTGGGGTGGGTGGTGGAGATGATTCGGAATACGTTTCGGGAGAGGGGGGAGTGGTTTGATTGATTGGGGGCATATCCATTTTTTTGGTAACGGCCACCTATGGTTTCGCTCTTACAGCGAGTCACTTTGCAAAAGCGTGTACGGACCGGACACATGGTGGACACATGTACGGGGACATGGTTGACACATTATGAACCGTAATCAGGCTGCTTCACGTCGATCGTTCGCAAAAAGTGATGGCAGAAATAGACATCAAACAGCCCGTCACTTTCAGTGTTCGGACGTAGTGCAACGTGATGTCCAGCCAGGCCTTTGGCGATCCTGAAGTAGCGCTTCTGAAACTTAAATCGACTGTGATAAACCTTGGCCTTTAAATCGTCCGGCCCGTACTCAAACTCCAAAAGCGTCTCC
>NZ_JARIXR010000065.1:0-10339 GCF_029269205.1 Pseudomonas sp. 1912-s
CTCAAGCCGGCCTGTAGGCCGCTGTGCTCTTGCTTTTGATCTTGATCTGACTGCCCCAATAAGCCCGAGGCCGAACGCAGGGATTGAGGAGCGGGTAAACCGGCAGGACGCCGGTTTAGCCGCGACGGGGCAGGGACGCCCCGTCGCGGCGGCCCGCGGAGCAATGCCGGAGTGAGGGAACACCGAGCCTAGGCGAGGTGCCGACAGGCGGGGCAGAGCCCTTTGCTTACTTTGGGGCTTTTCCAAAGTGAGCCGCTGTAAGAGCGGAACCAATAGCAGCCGTTACCGCAGCAACGGATATGCACTCAATCCCAATCCCCACCTAAGGATTCCGAACCCCCAAAAGGCTCATCAACCCCGCCAGCGGAAAATCCCCCTCCAGCTCAGCCAGACTCGCCGTACTCATAGGCTGCGGCTGCCGCAAATGCCCATGCTGCAAATAACTGATCAGCCCGCCCACAAACGGCTGATGGCTAACCAGCAACACATCATCGTCATTGTCGAGATGCTTGAGCACCTCCAGCGGATTACTCTCAGGCGTCAACCAGGGCACCGTCCGAATCTCCGGCTCAAACCCCAACGCCTCACGCACCAACTGCGCCGTCTGCTGCGCCCGCACATACGGGCTCGCAATAATCGCCCGAATCGGCTGTCCGATCAGATGCCCCGCACTGCGCAACACCTCTTCGCGCCCATGGGCCGTCAAATTACGCTCGGCATCCGTGCGCGCATGCCCCTCGGCTTCACCGTGACGCAATACCCACACCTTCATAGTTTCGGTTCCTCATCACGGGCAGGATGCGGCGCGGGCGGCACGCTGTGAGCAGCCTCACCTTCAGGCGCACGGGGCGTCGGCCAATCAGCAAACGGCCAAGGCTTCTGGTCACTGTGAAAACTGCCAAACCGCCCAATCTGCGCCAAAAACTGACTCAGGCTGTCACCAAAATTCATCAGCCCAAGGTTAGGCGCGCCGTACACCAGCCGGTAAACCAGTTGCACCACCACCAGAGCGCCCAGCAGAAACTGCGCCACTTGCCACACCAGGGCAAACACCAGCATCCACAGGACACGCAGGCCGATGGATTCGTACTTGGGTGCTGCTTTCGGATCGTTCATCGCGCGTTCCTCAGTTGAAACCACTGGTGGAAATAAAGTCGACATCGGTCTTCGGCTCGGCCCGCATCAGCAACTCGATGACCTGGTTCAAGGTGCGCCCTTCAAACAGGATCGCGTGCAAACCCGCGACCAGCGGCATGTATACCCCGACTTCGTGGGCCTTGGCCTTTAACACCTTCAGGGTGTTGACGCCTTCGGCGACTTCCCCCAGCCGGGTGACGGCATCTTCCAGGCTGAGGCCCTGGCCGAGGGCAAAACCGACTTGATAGTTGCGGCTTTTCGGTGACGAGCAGGTGACAATCAGGTCGCCCACACCCGCCAGACCGAGGAAGGTCATCGGGTTGGCGCCCTGGTTGACCGCAAACCGCGTCATCTCGGCCAAGGCGCGAGTGATCAACATGCTCTTGGTGTTTTCGCCCATGCCCAGCGCAACGGCCATGCCAGCGATGATCGCGTAGACATTTTTCAACGCCCCGCCCAACTCGACGCCGAAGCGGTCGGCACTGGCGTACACGCGGAAGGTGCGACCGTGCAGCACTTCCTGCACCCGCTCGCAGAGTGCTTCGTCTTCGCTGGCGATCACGGTGGCGGTCAGTGCATGCTCAGCCACTTCCCGCGCCAGGTTCGGGCCGGACAACACGCCAATACGCGCCTCGGGGGCGATCTCTTCAAGGATTTCACTCATCAACTTGAAGGTATGCGCCTCGATGCCCTTGGTCAGGCTGACCAGCAACTTGCCCGCCAACCGCTCGGCGTGGGGCGCAAGCACCGAACGCAAGGCACTGGACGGCAGCGCGACGAAGCACAGGTCGCACTCGGTCAGCGTCGCCAGCAAATCGGTGACCGGCTCGACGGCCGGGAGAATCTTGATGCCTTTAAGGTAACGGGGGTTTTCCCGGTTGACCCGAATGGCCTCGGCTTGCTCGGGGTCACGCATCCATTGACGCACCCGGTGACCATTTTCAGCCAGCAGATTTGCCACGGCGGTACCAAAACTTCCGCCTCCCAGGACCGCAATAGGGCGCTGTTCAGTCATATGCAATCCGTTAATCCATAGCAGTGGCGATGGCCGCATTATACGGAGCGACCCGCCTGCGGCCAGCCCCCGCGTCAATTCAAACGCTCGTCGGAAAATGCGACATTTAAGCGAAGTAATTACAGGGGCGACGACTGGCAAAAGGCCCCACCTCAGTTAACATGGGCGGCTATCCGTAATTATCAAGGCCGTGCCGTGTATTTGGGCCCTCCTCCTCGCTCATCCCTTTTGCTGACGCTGTTGTGCATGCCGTTGTGCAGTGCTCCGCTGCTGGCCGACGATCTGTTCCTCGACAGCCAACCGCTGCCGCAGGTGCTGACCGCTACCCGGCTCAAGCAATCGGCCGCGGCCGTGCCCGGCAGCATGACGGTGATCGACAGCGAGCTGATCAAGGCCAGCGGCGCGCGGGACATCCCCGAACTGCTGCGCCTGGTGCCCGGGATGATGGTCGGCTACACCACCGGCAACCAGGCCGCCGTGAATTACCACGGCACCCAGGCGGGCGACGCCCGGCGCATGCAGGTGCTGATCGATGGTCGCTCGGTGTACCGCGCGGGCCTGGCGACGGTGGACTGGAGTGATATCCCGGTAGCCCTGGAAGACATCGACCGCATCGAGGTCTTCCGCGGCCCCAACACCGTCAGCTACGGCGCCAACGCGCTGATGGCCGTCGTCAACATCCTCACCCGGTCGCCGGCCAACAGCCACGGCACCCGGATGAAACTTACCCAGGGCGGCCGCGGGATCAACGACTGGTACGCCAGCCAGGGCATGGGCTGGGAAACCGGCGACCTGCGCCTGTCGCTGTCCGGGCAACAGGACGATGGCTTTGACAGCGACCGCGTCGGTGCCGACCGCCGCGACAGTCGCCGCCTGAGCCGCTTCAGCCTGGCCGTGAGCCAGACACTGAACGCGCAACAAAGCATCGACTGGCAACTGGACGCCAAGGAAGGCACCAACCAACGCCCGTACACCTACCAACCGGTGTTCGACGGGATTACCGAAGGCGGTACCAATTCCGACGTCAGCGCCAAGGACTATGCTGGCTCCCTGCGCTGGAATTTCGACTTCAATCCCGATCACAGCCTGTATATCCAGGGTTCGGCCCAGCAGTGGGATCGCCGGCAGATCTGGCGCGCCTGCGACGCCAAGGTCTCGTTCAGCCCGGAGTTGACCCAGCTGTGGCAGCTCAATCCCAACTATGCCGAGAAACTGGCGCGGCATATGGATGCGTTCAGCAAGGGTTCGGCGCCTCCCGGCAGTGCCGCCGAACAGGCATTGGGCAATCAGGTACTGGATCAATGGCGTAATGGCGCGAACCAGAGCGTCTGCGGCAACATCGACCAAAGCACCAAGGAAAGCCGCTACGACCTGGAGCTGCAAGACACCCTCAGCCTGTCCGACAGCCTGCGCCTAGTCAGCGGCATGAACTACCGCTACGACCGCGCCGACTCCGACACCTACTTCAACGGCACTATCGACGACACCACCTGGCGCCTGTTCGGCCACCTGGAATGGCGCGCCAGCGAACACTGGCTGCTGCAGGGCGGTGCGATGTACGAAGACACCCACCTGAGCGGCAACTCGCTGACGCCCCGGGTGGCCGTCAACTACCTGATCAACCCGCGCCACGGCCTGCGCGCGGTGTACTCCGAGGCCATCCGCTCGCCGGACATGTTCGAGAACAACGTCAACTGGAGCTACCGCGTCACCAACCTCAGCTCGCCGACCTACGGCCAGAACTCCGGTCAATACTTCGTGGTGACCCGTGGCCCGGGCAACCTCGACAAAGAGCTGATGCGCTCCCGGGAGCTGGGCTACAACGGCTTTTTTGCCGACATCGGGCTGAACGTGGACGTGAAGCTGTTCTACGACGAAATCAGCGACATGGTCAGCGAGCCGCTGCGCAACAACCAGTACATCGCCAGCAACTCCAACAGCTCGCGTTTTACCGGCACCGAAACCCAGCTTGACTGGCACATGAGCACCGCCGACCGGCTGCGTGTCACCTATGCTTATGTGGATGCCAGCGCCACCAACCCGCTGGACAAACAGCAAACCGCCCGCAACAGCGGCTCGGCCGGCTGGATGCGTGAATGGGGCCATGGCTGGTCGAGCGCGGTGTTCTACTATGGCGACGACGCGCTCAACCAATATCGCTTCGAACGGGTCGACCTGCGAGTGGCCAAGCGCATTGCCCTGGGCAAAGCCAACGTGGAGCTGGCCGGCATGTTGCAGCAACGGCTCGACAATCAGCCCACCACCTGGCCCGACAATAACTATGACCAGCGCCACGTGCTCTACTTCAGCGCGGAGTTAGAGTTCTAGCATGAACCGCGCCCCGTCACGGATGACCCTCTCCTTTACCGCCCCACTCTGGCGGCGCTGTGTGCTGCTCGGGATTTTATTGTTTGCCGCCCCGGCATGGGCGGCGGACATCCTGCTGACCGCCGAAGAAGACGGCCCGGGGGTACAAACCTTCGTGCAGGCCCTGGCCCAAGAGCGCCCCGAAGACCGCGTGACGTTCACCCCGCTCAAAGACCTCCCCACCCCCGCGCACTTGCCGCCCAGCACCCGTCTGATCCTGCTGGACCTGCCCAGCCTCGACTGGCGCCTGCAAGACACCCAGGGCCCGCCGACCCTGGTGCTGCGCATCAGCCGCCTGCAAGCCCGCCAGCGCCTGGGGGACAGCGTGCCACCGAAGATCAGCCTGTTGTGGAGCGATCCGCCGCTGGACCGCCAACTGCGCCTGATCACCGGCATCCTGCCCCAGGCCCGGCGCATCGGCGTGCTCTACGGCATCGACAGCGAATTCCTGCTGCGTGAGCTGCGCCAATACGCGGCGCCCATGGGCCTGGAGATCGTGCCCCAGCTCTGGGACAACATTAATGACAGTCGTCCGCTGCAAAGCCTGTTCAAGAGCAGCGACGTGCTACTGGGGCTGGATGATCCCCAGCTGTACAACCCGAAAACCGCAAAAAACCTGCTGCTCAGCAGCTACGCCAGGCAATTGCCACTGGTCGGGCCCAACGCCGGGTTCGTCAAGGCCGGCAGCCTGGCCAGTACCTATAGCGACCAGGCCGACTGGCTGAAAGTGCTCGACCGGCTGCTGGACCATACCCCGTCCGGCTGGCCGCGCTCGTTGTACCCGGACCGTTTCAAAGTCGTGGGCAACCCACAGGTTGCGCGCTCACTGGGGATCGAACAGGTGGACGAAACCAACGTCGCCGCCCGCCTGGCCGAAGGAGAAAAACGCCCATGACCTTTCGTCGCCGTTGGGACATCAACACCCGAACCCAGCTCATTACCCTGGGCCCGGCACTCCTGCTGACGCTGTTGCTGATCAGCTTCTTTACCTTCGTGCGGATCCAGGATTTGCGCCAGGAGCTGGACCACACCGGCCAATTGATCGCCAACCAACTGGCGCCGGCCACCGAATACGGGGTGATTTCCGGCAACAACGACGTGCTCGAAAGCCTGTTGCGCGCCACCTTGGCCACGCCACATGTGCGCTTCCTGGAGATTCAGGACAGCTCGGAAAATATCCTGGTGTACGTCGAGCAACCGTCGGAAAAGCACGATCGTTCGCTGTCGGTGAAAGTGTTCCAGGCGCCGATCCGCCTGCAGCATATCCAACTGGGCAACGACTTCTTCCAGGACAGCACCGCCGAGCCCAAGGCGCCCCGCGCAGACTACCTGGGGCGGGTGATTGTCGGCATGTCCAACGATGCGTTCAGCCAGCGCCAGCAGGAAATCCTGTTCAAGGCCGGGATTCTCGCGCTGTTCGCCCTGCTGTTTACCTTCCTGCTGGCCCGGCGCCTGGCGGCCAGCCTGTCGCAGCCGATCAGCGCCATGGGCAATGCGGTCAAGGCGATCCAGCAGGGTGACTACCAGACGCCACTGCCCATCGTCGACGATTCGGAGTTGGGCGACCTGTCGCGCCACATCAATAACCTGGCCGACGGCTTGAACCAGGCCAGCCGCGAACAGCACCAGGCCATGGCCCAACTGATCCAGACCCGCGAAGAAGCCGAGCGGGCGAACAATGCCAAGTCGGACTTCCTGGCAATGATGAGCCATGAACTGCGCACGCCGATGAACGGGGTGCTGGGCATGCTGCAACTGCTGGAAACCACCGACATGACCGAGGAGCAGACCGAGTACGCGGCGCTGGCTTCGGAGTCCACCGAACACCTGCTGAAAGTGATCAACGACATCCTCGACTTCTCGCGCATCGAGCGCGCCGCCCTGGAACTTGAGCACATTCCGTTCGACCTGGTGGAGCTGATCAGCAGTTGCGCCCAGGCCTTCCAGCATGCGGCCCAGCAACGCGGGCTGGTGCTTGACGTGCCAATCCCCACGGGCCTGGACTCGCTGCAAGTGCAAGGCGACCCGACCCGCATCCGGCAGATTCTGGTGAACCTGATCGGCAATGCCCTCAAGTTTACCGAGCACGGCACCGTCACCGTCGAACCCCACTGGCAAACGCTGGACCATGAATTGCTATGGTTCACCTGCACCGTGCGCGACAGCGGGATTGGCATTTCGGCCGAGCGCCTGGAACTGATGTTCGATGCGTTCCAGCAAGCCGACAGTTCCATTTCAAGACGTTACGGCGGCACAGGACTTGGCTTGCCTATCGCGCGCACCCTGGCTGAACGCATGGGCGGCACGCTGCGCGCCCAGAGTGAAGAAGGCCAGGGCTCGGTGTTCACCCTGGAAATCCCCCTGGCGATCTACCAGCAGAGCCTGCCGGTGCTCGCGCCAAACGCCGAAGGCAATGCCAGCGCGGGTGAAGGGCGCAACGTATTACTGGTGGAAGACAACCCGGTCAATCGCACCGTGGTCGAAGCCATGCTGCGCAGCCTGGGGTTCGAGGTGAGCATCGCCACCGACGGCGCCGAGGCGATCCGCAGTGCCGAGAGCCTGATTTTTACCGCGATCCTGATGGATTGCCGGCTGCCGGGCATCGATGGCTATGAGGCCACCCGGCAGATTCGTCAGTTGCCCGGCTGCGCCGACCTGCCGATCATTGCCCTCACCGCCAACGCCTTGCAGGGCGACCGCGAAGCCTGCCTTGCGGCCGGAATGAACGATTACCTGGCAAAGCCGTTCAAACGCACGGATTTGCAGCAAATCCTACAACGATGGGTGCAGTAACACGGTGCCATCAGCCAACTGCGACTGGCGTGAAAGACGAAAGTGCGGCAGTCTTAGGCACCCGAACGGGCCCGTAAACCGGCCCGGTTTATAATTTCAGTGCACAAGTGTACATTCATGACCTTGACGCTGTGACTTTCACTACAACGCAATAGTCTATGTGTAGGCTGCCGATATGAGGCATGAACGCTTCAGTCGGCCGGGAAGATTTGCCCTGCCCTGCC
Source organism: Pseudomonas sp. 1912-s (assembly GCF_029269205.1). Classification (NCBI taxonomy): domain Bacteria; kingdom Pseudomonadati; phylum Pseudomonadota; class Gammaproteobacteria; order Pseudomonadales; family Pseudomonadaceae; genus Pseudomonas; species Pseudomonas sp. 1912-s. The sequence continues at coordinate 7,537 of NZ_JARIXR010000065.1, forward strand.
GCATGGGATTATTGAGGAGCTCGCATGACCAAACAAAACGCCTTTACTCGGGAAGACCTGCTGCGCTGCAGTCGCGGTGAGCTGTTCGGCCCAGGTAACGCGCAACTGCCCGCCCCGAACATGCTGATGGTGGATCGCATCACCCATATCAGCGAAGAGGGTGGCAAGTACGGCAAAGGTGAATTGGTCGCCGAGCTGGATATCACCCCTGACCTGTGGTTTTTCGCCTGCCATTTCGAAGGCGATCCGGTGATGCCGGGCTGCCTGGGCCTCGACGCCATGTGGCAGCTGGTTGGCTTCTACCTCGGCTGGCAAGGCCTGCCGGGCCGCGGTCGCGCCCTGGGTTCGGGCGAAGTGAAGTTCTTTGGCCAGGTCTTGCCGACCGCCAAGAAAGTCACCTACAACATTCAAATCAAGCGCGTCCTCAAGGGCAAGCTGAACCTGGCCATTGCCGATGGTTCGGTGACTGTCGACGGTCGCGAGATTTATACTGCCGAAGGCCTTCGGGTCGGCGTATTCACTTCCACTGACAACTTTTAAGGGTTATCCGCATGCGCCGCGTCGTTATCACTGGTCTGGGCATCGTTTCGTGCCTGGGCAATGACAAAGAGACCGTCTCCGCTAACCTGCGTGCAAGTCGCCCTGGCATCCGCTTCAACCCGGAATATGCCGAAATGGGTCTGCGTAGCCAGGTTTCCGGCTCCATCGACCTGCCCCTCGAAGAACTGATCGATCGCAAGATCTATCGCTTCGTCGGCCACGCAGCCGCTTACGCCTACCTGGCCATGAAGGACGCAATCACCGATTCCGGCCTGAGCGAAGACCAGGTGTCCAACGTGCGCACCGGCCTGATCGCCGGTTCCGGTGGCGCGTCGACCTTGAACCAGATGGAAGCGCTGGACATCCTGCGCGAGAAAGGCGTCAAGCGTGTCGGCCCGTACCGCGTCACGCGGACCATGGGCAGCACCGTTTCCGCCTGCCTGGCCACGCCATTCAAGATCAAGGGCGTGAACTACTCGATCTCCTCCGCCTGCGCCACCAGTGCTCACTGCATCGGTACTGCGGTAGAGCAGATCCAGCTGGGCAAGCAAGACATCGTGTTTGCTGGCGGCGGTGAAGAGGAACATTGGAGCCAGTCGTTCCTGTTCGACGCCATGGGCGCCCTGTCGACCCAGTACAACGAAACCCCGGAAAAAGCCTCCCGTGCCTACGACGCCAAGCGTGACGGTTTCGTCATCGCCGGCGGTGGCGGCATGGTGGTGGTCGAGGAGCTGGAACACGCCCTGGCCCGTGGTGCGAAGATCTACGCGGAAATCGTCGGCTACGGCGCCACTTCCGACGGCTACGACATGGTTGCGCCAAGCGGCGAAGGCGCCATCCGCTGCATGCAGATGGCCATGGCTACCGTTGATACCCCGATCGACTACCTGAACACCCACGGTACTTCGACTCCGGTCGGCGACTCCAAGGAAATGGAAGGCGTGCGTGCGGTATTCGGCGACAAGGCACCGGCGATCAGCTCTACCAAGAGCCTGTCGGGTCACTCCCTGGGCGCCGCCGGCGTTCACGAAGCGATCTACTGCCTGCTGATGATGGAAGGTAACTTCATGGCAGGTTCTGCCAACATCGAGGAACTGGACCCGGAAGTGGCTGACATGCCGATCCTGACCAAGACCCGTGAAGATGCAAGCATCAACACTGTGATGAGCAACAGCTTCGGCTTTGGTGGCACTAACGCTACCCTGGTGCTGAAACGCTGGCAGGGCAAGTAAGCCCGCAGCTTGATCACCTGAAAACGCCCCGACTGGTTCGGGGCGTTTTTTTTTGCGCCCTGAAAAGCACCGGGAGTGCAGGAGGGTTGGGGGCATATCCGTTGCTGCGGTCAGGGCTGCTATGGGTTCCGCCCTTACGGCGGGTCACTTTTGAAAGGAGCCCAAAAGTAACCAAAAGGCTCTTGCCCCACCACTCGGCACCTCGCCTAGGCTCGGTGTGCCCTCTCTCCGGTACTACTGCGCGGGCCGCCGCGACGGGGCGTCCCTGCCCCGTCGCGGCTAAACCGGCGTCCTGCCGGTTTACCCGCTCCGTACTACCTGCGTTCGGCCAGCGTGGTTTAACGGGGCGCCTAAGATCAAGATCAAAAGCAGATCAACAGCACAGCGGCCTACAGGCCGGCTTGAGTGGTGTGAAGCAAAGGCAACATCAAGATCAAGATCAAAATCTAAAGCGGGACACGGTCAAATGTGGGAGCTGGCTTGCCTGCGATGGCATCGCCTCGGTGTACCTGAGAGACCGAGTTATCTGCATCGCAGGCAAGCCAGCTCCCACAGAAAAGCAGAGCTGCATCAGTTTCAGATTTGGCTTTCGCTCTGGCTTTTGATCTGGCTTCTACCACTCAAGCCGGCCTGTAGGCCGCTGTGCTTTTGCTTTTGATCTTGATCTGACTGCCCCAATAAGCCCGAGGCCGAACGCAGGTGGTGCGGAGCGGGTAAACCGGCAGGACGCCGGTTTAGCCGCGACGGGGCAGGGACGCCCCGTCGCGGCGGCCCGCGGAGCAATGCCGGAGTGAGGGAACACCGAGCCTTAGCGAGGTGCCGACAGGCGGGGCAGAGCCCTTTGGTTACTTTGGGGCTTTTTGTACGGACCGGACACATGGTTGACGGGTGTGCGGGGACATGGTGGACACTTTTCGGCGAGCTAACTTCGCCGGAAAACCATCATGCCCTGGAATACGAGAGACGCCATGAGCCTGAAAAAAGAGTTCGTTGCCTTTGCCCGGCAGCCCGGCAGCAATAAACGAGAACTG
>NZ_JARIXR010000066.1:0-10023 GCF_029269205.1 Pseudomonas sp. 1912-s
CATCGCAGGCAAGCCAGCTCCCACATTTGACCGTGCCCGCTGTAGATTTTGATCTTGATGTTGCCTTTGCTTCACACCACTCAAGCCGGCCTGTAGGCCGCTGTGCTGTTGATCTGCTTTTGATCTTGATCTTAGGCGCCCCGTTAAACCACGCTGGCCGAACGCAGGTAGTACGGAGCGGGTAAACCGGCAGGACGCCGGTTTAGCCGCGACGGGGCAGGGACGCCCCGTCGCGGCGGCCCGCGTAGTAATRCCGGAGTGAGGGCACACCGAGCATTAGCGAGGTGCCGAGTGGTGGGGCAAGAGCGTTTTGCTTACTTTTGCGCTTTTCAAAAGTGAGCCGCTGTAAGAGCGGAACCTATAGCAGCCGTTACCTAAATAATGGATATGTACTCAGCCCAGCACACACCAACAGAACCCTCAGCTCCCACATTAGACAGTCGCCATCGTTTGAGAACGCACCGGACTCATCGCCGCCATCGCCACCGAAGTCGCCGCCGTGCGCGTCTCCACCCCCAACTTCACATACACATGCTCCAGATGCTTGTTCACCGTCCTCGGGCTCAACCCGAGAATGTCGCCAATGTCCCGATTGGTCTTGCCACACGCCACCCAGCGCAGCACTTCCACTTCCCGTTCCGTCAATTGAAACCGCGCCGAGAGCAGCTTGTGCGCCGGCTCATCGTCCAGGGTGATCACGCTCGGCTGCCTCGCCGCCCGCGCCGACAGCAGAATCCGCGAGGTACGCAAATGCGCCGCCACCCGCGCCAGCACCTCATCAGTCTGGATCGGCTTGGTCACGTAATCACTGCCACCCACCTCAAACCCCTGCACCACATGCTTGCTGTCGGTCAGCCCGGTCATGAACACCACCGGAATGTCCGCGCTGGCCGGTTGCGCCTTGAGCCGGCGGCAGGTTTCAAAGCCGTCCAGGCCAGGCATCACCGCGTCCAGCAGGATCAGGTCCGGGCGCCGGCGTTGCACGCGGTTCAGCGCGCTGAGGCCGTCCAGCGCCACCAGCACCATGTAGCCGGCGTCGTCCAGTGCGTCGGAGAGCATCGCCAGGTTGTCCGGGGTGTCGTCGACAATCAGCACCACGCCGGGCTCAGCGCTGCGGGTCAAGGCATTCATCTTCGGCCTCCTTCAGGATTCGGTTGAGTTCTTCCAGGCGAAAGCTTTTCAGCAGTGCCCGAAGCTTGTTGATGAACGGCGTGGTGCCTGGGCTTTCCAGCACGATCGCGTCGAGCTTTTCATGCAGGCCACGCACGTAGCCGATGGCGCTCAGTTCGGCGAGCACGGCGAGGTCTTCGGCACTCGGCAGCACGCCCGGTGTGGCGACCGGCGCGACGATCGGTGTTCTGCGCCGCAGCCATTGCAGATCCAGGTGCAGTTGCAGGCGCCCGAGCAATTCCGGGGTGCGCACCGGCTTGGCCAGGTAGTCGTTGCAGGCGCTCGCGATGCTGCGTTCACGGTCGTCGGTAAACGCGTTGGCCGAGATCACGATGATCGGCGCGGTAGACAGCGCGTTACGCCGGATCATCCGGCTGGTGGCCCAGCCGTCCATGGTCGGCATCGACAGGTCCATCAGGATCAGGTCCGGCGACAGCAGCGCTACCTGGCGGATCGCCTCCTGGCCGTTACTCGCCTGTGACACCTCAAAGCCCAAGGGCGTGAGCATGCCGCTGAGCACCTTGCGATGGTCCACATGATCATCCACCACCAGGATGCGCCGCCGTTCGCCGTGGTAGCCGATGATGTCGTGCTCCACATGCACCACCGCCTGCGGCACCCGGACCTGGGACAGGAACAGCCGCACCTGGAAGCAGGTGCCTTTGTCCAGTTCGCTGACCACTCGCAATTCGCCGCCCATCAGCGAGGTGAGCATGCGGGTGATGGTCAGGCCGAGGCCCACGCCCTTGTCCTGGCGCATCAGGTCGCCGCGTTCGAACGGCTGGAAAATCCGCTCGATCTGCTCGGGTTCAATGCCGATGCCGGTGTCGATAATTTCGAAGTTAGCGGTCTCGCGCATGTAGCTGACCCGCAGGCGCACCTCGCCGCTGTCGGTGAAGTTGATCGCGTTGCCCAGCAGGTTGATCAGGATCTGCCGCACGCGTTTTTCATCGCCGCGCACCACGGCTGGGATCTTGCCCACGCAGTCCAGGCGAAAGCGCAGGCCCTTGTCTTCGGCCTGGGGGGTGAACATTTGCTCCAGGTCGTGGATCAGCTCCGGGAAGGGGATTTCGGTGAGTTCCAGGCGCAACTTGCCGGCCTCGATCTTGGCCACGTCCAGCAGGCCGTCGATCAGCGACAACAGGTGCGAGCCGCTGCGCAGAATGGTCGCCAGGGCGTCCTGGTGCTGCTCGGGCATGGCGCTGTCGCGCTGCAGGATCTGGGTGAAGCCAAGGATGCTGTTGAGCGGTGTGCGCAGCTCGTGGGACAGCCCGGTGACGTAGCGGCTCTTGGCTGCGTTCGCCGCTTCCGAGGCTTCCTTGGCCTGTTGCAGGGCCTGGTCGGTGAGGCTGTGGGCGGCGATCTCCTGCATCAGCAGCGAGGTTTGCCGGTCGGACTCTTCCTGGGCGACGCGCCGGCTTTCGCGGGTCAGCACCACCCACCAGGCGAGCACGGCAGCCAACACCGAGAGCGTGAGGAACGCCTTGAAAAACGCCTGGTACAAGGTTTGCGAATGGGGCAAGCCCTGGGCCGCCTGCATGTAGATCAGGGCCAGTGCCCCGGCCAGCATCAGCACCAGCGCCAGTAAGAAGCCGAGGTAGTGCGCCAGCCGGGTATGCAGGCGCGGCACCAACGTGGTCGGCAGCAACCAGCGCAATACGCCTTCGAACTGGCTGGCGAGGCGGGCGTGGGGTTTGCAGCGGTCGCCGCAGCGCGCATCCAGGGAGCAACACAGCGAGCAGATTGGCGTGCTGTAGGCCGGGCAGAACGCCATGTCGGCGGTTTCAAACGGGTTGCTGCACAGCCCGCAGATCACCAGGCCGGTGCCGGGTTGCGGGTGAATCAATTGTGCCTCGCTGCTGCGCGCAATGTAGTAGCGGCCCTTGGTCAGCCACGCCAGCAGCGGCGCCATGACCAGCGCGGTGCCCAGCGCGACAAACGGCGGCGCCGCCTGGGACAGGGCGCCGAACAGGCCGAAGTGGGCGAGGATCGACAGCAGCGAGGCAATCAGCATCGACCCGACGCCCACCGGGTTGATGTCGTAGAGGTGCGCACGCTTGAACTCGATGTGTTTGGGCGACAGGCCCAAGGGTTTGTTGATCACCAGGTCCGCCACCAAGGTGCCGATCCACGCGATGGCGATGTTGGCGTAGAGCCCCAGCACCTGCTCGATCACATCGAACACCCCCAGCTCCATCAGCATCAGCGCGATGGCGACGTTGAACACCAGCCACACCACGCGGCCGGGGTGGCTGTGGGTCACGCGGGCGAAGAAGTTCGACCAGGCCAGGGAGCCGGCGTAGGCGTTGGTCAGGTTGATCTTCATCTGCGAGATGAACACGAACAGCACCATCGCCCCCAAGGCCCATTCGGGGGAGGAGAACACGTAGCCGAACGCGACGAGGTACATCTGGGTCGGCTCAGCGGCGCGCTCCATGGGGATTTCATGTTGCAGGGCAAGGAAGGCCAGGAACGCCCCCGCGAACATCTTCAGGGCGCCCGGCACGATCCAGCCGGGCCCGGCGCATAAGAGCGCGGCCCACCAGCGTTTGCGGTTGGCAGCGGTTTTTTCCGGGAGGAAGCGCAGGTAGTCCACCTGTTCGCCAATTTGCGTGACCAGGGAAAGCGCCACGGTGCAGGCGGCGCAAAACGACAGCAGATTGAAGTCGCCGCCGTCGCTGCTGCGGCCGACGAAGCTGGTCCAGTCACTGAAGGCCTCGGGGTTTTTCCACAGTACGAAGCCGTAAGGCAGCACCAACAGCACCAGCCACAGCGGTTGGGTCCACAGTTGCAGGCGGCTGATCAGGGTCACGCCGTACGCCACCAGCGGGATCACCAGCAGCGAGCAAATCACATAGGCGATGGCCAGTGGGATATGGAAATACAGCTCCAGGGCCAGGGCCATGATCGCCGCTTCGAGGGCGAAGAACAGGAAGGTGAAGCTGGCGTAGATCAGCGAGGTGATGGTGGAACCGATATAGCCGAAGCCCGCGCCGCGGGTCAGCAGGTCCATGTCCACGCCATAGCGGGCGGCGTAATAGCTGATGGGCAGGCCGGTGAGGAAGATCACCAGGCTGATGGCGAGGATCGCCCAGAAGGTGTTGGTGAACCCGTAGCTCAAGGCCAACACGCCGCCGATGGCCTCCAGCGCCAGGAACGACACCGCGCCGAGGGCGGTGTTGGCAATGCGCAGTTCCGACCATTTGCGGAAGGATTTCGGGGTGTAGCGCAGGGCGTAGTCTTCCATGGTCTCGTCGGCGACCCAGGAATTGTAGTCGCGGCGGATCTTGACGATGCGCTGGGTGCCGGGGAGGGGGTGCACGGTGGAGAACTCCTGCAAGGATAAGGCGATGGCAGCAATATTCGTGCCCCATTTCTGTGGGGTGGGCTCTTTGTGGCGAGGGAGCCTGCTGTGGTGAGCGGGCTTGCCCCGCGCTGGGCTGCGAAGCAGCCCTGACCAAAGCCACCGCTTATCTTCAGACAAACCGAGCCGGCAGGTTTTGGGCCTGCTTCGCAGCCCAGCGCGGGGCAAGCCCGCTCACTACAGGCTGCTCGAAAATGGTGCGCAACGGCATACGTCAAATGACGTACCCCGTTACGTCAGGCTGCGTATACCCGCCGTGGCCACCTGCCGCCATGCTGAACCCCTCATTGCAGAGGAGTCGCCCCATGGAATCACGATTGATCCGCTCCAAACCGTTGTTAGCCTTATCACTGCTGGCGGCGAGTCTGTTCAGCCATGGCGTCATGGCCGATAACGATGGCCTGGCGGTGACGCCTACCGAAGTCACCGTCGGCCAGTTGCACTCGGCCACCGGCACCATGGCGATTTCCGAAACCGGTTCGATCCAGGCCGAACGCCTGGCCATCGAGCAGATCAACGCTTCGGGCGGGATTCTCGGGCGGCAGATCAAGGTGATCCAGGAAGACGGCGCGTCCGACTGGCCGACCTTCGCCGAAAAGGCCAAGAAACTGCTGGTCAACGACAAGGTGGCCGCCGTGTTCGGCTGCTGGACTTCAGCGTCGCGCAAAGCCGTGTTGCCGATCTTCGAGAAAGAAAACGGCCTGCTCTACTACCCGACCTTCTACGAAGGCCTGGAACAGTCGAAAAACGTGATCTACACCGGCCAGGAAGCCACCCAGCAGATCCTCGCCAGCCTCGACTGGATCGCCAAGACCAAGGGCGCCAAAACCTTCTACCTGGTGGGCTCGGACTACATCTGGCCGCGAACCTCGATGAAGATCGCGCGCAAGCACATTGAAAACGTCCTGCACGGTACCGTGGTCGGCGAAGACTACTACCCGCTGGGCAACACCCAGTTCGGTTCGCTGATCAATAAGGTCAAGCTGAAGAAGCCTGACGTGGTGTTCGCCGCCGTGGTGGGCGGCTCCAACGTGGCCTTCTACAAACAACTCAACGCGGCGGGCGTGAACGCGTCCAAGCAAACCCTGTTGACCCTGTCGGTGACCGAAGACGAACTGCTGGGCATCGGCGGCGAAAACATGGCCGGCTTCTATGCCTCGATGAAGTACTTCCAGAGCCTCGACAACCCGAACAACAAAGCCTTCGTGGAAGCGTTCAAGGCCAAGTACGGCAAGGACGCAGTCATCGGCGACGTGACCCAGGCGGCCTACCTCGGCCCATGGTTGTGGAAAGCGGCGGTGGAAAAGGCCGGCAGCTTCGACGTGGATAAAGTCGTCGCCGCGTCCCCAGGCATCGAGCTGAAAAACGCGCCGGAAGGCTACGTGAAGATCCACGAAAACCATCACCTGTGGAGCAAGTCGCGCATCGGCGAAGTGCAGCCAAATGGCCAGTTCAAGGTGATCTACGAGTCGGATCTGATCGAACCGAATCCGTTCCCGAAAGGCTACCAATAACCCTGGATCAGGCATTGATCTAACGGTTGGAACCGGGTTTGTGTGGGAGCTGGCTTGCCTGCGATGGCATCCCCTCGGTGCAACTGAATGACCGAGTCGCCTGCATCGCAGGCAAGCCAGCTCCCACATAAAAACACAGGCAAAAGCAGTCCGCATTTCAACCTCCCGCTCAGGAGACCATCATCATGGAATGGCTATCGGAATTTGGAGCCATCGCGGCGATGCAGGGGTTCAACGGCTTGTCCGTGTTCTGCGTGCTGTTGCTGATGGCATTGGGACTGGCAATCATCTTCGGCCAGATGGGCGTGATCAACATGGCCCACGGCGAGTTCCTGACCATTGGCGCCTACACCACGTACGTCTGTTCCAGCCTCACCGCGCACTTCGCGCCGAGCTTCCAGCCGTATTACTTTTTCTTTGCCATTGCCCTGTCATTTCTCGTCGCCGGCGCCGTGGGCTGGCTGGTGGAATGGGCAATGATCAGCCGTTTGTACAAACGGCCGCTGGACACCTTGCTCGCCACCTGGGGCTTGTCCCTGGTAATGCAGCAAACCTTCCGCTCGGTATTCGGCGCCCGTGAAGTGAGCGCTGAACCGCCGGCCTGGCTGATGGGGTCGGTGAACCTCACCGACGCTATCGAAATCCCGCGCAACGGCCTGTTCATGATGGGCCTGACCCTGCTGCTGACCGGGGCGATCTTCGTCATGCTCTACCGCTCGCGCTGGGGCCTGCAGGTACGCGCCACCGTGCAGAACCGCTTGATGAGCCGCGCGGTGGGCATCAATACGCGCAAGGTCGACCGCATGACCTTCGCCCTCGGTTGCGGCGTGGCGGGCGTGGCCGGTGCGGCGTTCACCACCATCGGCTCCACCGGGCCGACCGCCGGTTCGCAGTACATCGTCGACACCTTCCTGGTGGTGGTGTTTGGCGGCGCGCAAAGCCTGTTCGGCACCATCGCCTCGGCGTTCGTGATTGCCCAGACCCAATCGCTGTCGGAGTTTTTCCTCAGTGGCTCGATGGCCAAGGTGCTGACGCTGTCGTCGGTGATTCTGATCCTGATGCTGCGCCCGCAAGGGTTGTTCTCCATCAAAGTGCGCAAGTAGAGGCGAACCGATGAAGGCTTTAGACAAGCTGCTGGGCGGCCAGCAAAACCTGATCGGCATCGTGCTGCTGGCGGTGTTGATCCTCGTGGTGTTCCCGCTGACCCTGGACGCGTTCCGGCTGAACATGGTCGGCAAGTACCTGACCTACGCGTTCGTCGCGGTGGGCCTGGTGCTGTGCTGGGGTTATGGCGGGATTCTCAGCCTTGGGCAGGGCGTGTTTTTCGGCGTCGGCGGCTATTGCATGGCGATGTTCCTGAAGCTTGAGGCCTCGGACCCCGAGAGCACCAAGATCCAGTCCACCCCGGGCATACCGGACTTCATGGACTGGAACCAGATCACCCAGCTGCCGTGGCTCTGGCAACCGTTCCACAGTTTCTCGTTCACCCTGTTTACGGTGATCGCCGTGCCGGTGCTGCTGGCATTCATCATCGGTATGGCGCTGTTCAAGCGGCGGGTGGGCGATGTGTATTTCTCCATCGTCACCCAGGCGATTGCACTGATCCTCACGGTGCTGATCGTCGGCCAGCAAGGCCTCACCGGTGGCGTCAACGGCATCACCGACCTCAAGACCCTGCTGGGCTGGGACCTGCGCGGTGACGGGGCGAAGATGATCCTGTACTTCATCAACGCCGGGCTGCTGTTTGGCTGCATTTTCATCGGCCGCTTTATCCTCGCCTCGAAGCTTGGCCGGCTGTTGATGGCCATGCGCGACAAGGAAGAGCGGGTGCGGTTTTCCGGGTATGACGTGGCCAGTTTCAAGATCTTCGTGTTTTGCGTGGCGGCGGCGTTCTCGGCGATTGGCGGCGCGATGTTTGCCTTGCAGGTGGGCTTTATGTCGCCGTCGTTCGTGGGCATCGTGCCGTCGATCGAAATGGTGATTTTTGCCGCGGTCGGCGGGCGCATGTCGCTGCTGGGGGCGGTGTACGGCGCGTTGCTGGTGAACTACGGCAAGACCTACTTTTCCGAATCCTTTCCCGAACTGTGGCTGTACCTGATGGGCGGGCTGTTTATCGCCGTGGTCATGTACTTCCCCAACGGCCTGGCCGGGCTGTGGGACAGCCATGGTCGCCAGGCGCTGGCCAGACTGCTGCGCCGCCCACCGGTGGTAAACGTCGAACCGGCGAAGATCAAGCCCAAGGCTGAAGCCAAGATCCTGGAGACACAGCCATGACCGCCGTCGGTTTTGAAATGAAAAAACCCGTGTTGGCTATCGAAGGCCTCACTGTGTCATTCGACGGCTTCAAGGCCGTCGACAACCTCAACCTGTATATCGACCGCAATGAAGTGCGGGTGGTGATCGGCCCCAACGGCGCCGGCAAAACCACGGTACTGGACCTGATCTGCGGCAAGACCCGCGCCACCAGCGGCAGTATCCAGTTCGACGGCCAGGAACTGACCAAAATGCGCGAATACAACATCGTGCGGGCCGGCGTGGGGCGCAAGTTCCAGAACCCGTCGATCTACGAAAACCTGACGGTGTTTGAAAACCTTGAAATGTCGTATCCGGCCGGGCGCAAGGTGTGGGGCGCGCTGTTTTTCAAGCGCAACGCCCAGGTGATCGCGCGGGTCGAGGAAGTGGCCCGGGAAATCTTCCTCGGCGACCTGTTGCAACAGCAGGCCGACCTGCTGTCCCACGGGCAAAAACAGTGGCTGGAGATCGGCATGCTGCTGATGCAAGACCCCGAATTGTTGATGCTCGACGAGCCGGTGGCCGGCATGAGCGTCAACGAGCGGGCGCAAACCGCCGAGTTGCTCAAGCGCATCAGCCAGGGCCGCTCGGTGCTGGTGATCGAGCACGACATGGAGTTCGTCAAAAGCATTGCCCACAAGGTCACGGTGCTGCACCAGGGCAAAGTGCTGGCCGAGGGCAGCATGGAGTCGGTGCAGAGCAATCCGAAAGTCATTGAAGTGTATTTGGGCCACTGAGGAGTCGGGCATGTTCAAGATCGACAAACTGTCGTGCGGGTACGGGCAGAGCCAGATTCTTCACGACCTGGAGCTGAACGTGGCCAAGCGTGAGATCGTCGCGGTGATGGGGCGTAACGGGATGGGCAAGACCACGTTGTTCAAGAGCCTGATGGGTATTCTGCCGCAGTGGCAGGGGCAGGTCAGTGTGGATGGGCATGATGTGTCGAAGCTTGAAACCCATGAGCGGGTGGAGCGGGGGATTGCCTATGTGCCCCAGGGGCGGATGATTTTTCCCAGCATGAGTGTGTTGGAGAATATTCAGACCGGGTTGCCGGCTTCGGCTCGGGGCAGGGTGCCTGAGGATTTGTATGCGTTGTTTCCGGTGCTGTATGACATGCGTTCGCGCAAGGGTGGGAATTTGTCTGGGGGGCAGCAACAGCAGTTGGCGATTGCCCGGGCGTTGGCGACCAATCCGAAGGTGTTGTTGTTGGATGAGCCGACTGAGGGGATTCAGCCTTCGATCATCAAGGACATTGCTCGTACGCTTAAGGAGATTCGCAATTTGCGGGATTTGACGATTGTTGTTTCTGAGCAGGTGTTGTCGTTTACGTTGGAAATTGCTGATCGGTTTTTGGTGATTGAGAAGGGGAGGTTTGTGATCGAGGAAACTCGGGATCGGGTGGATGAGGCGACCATCAGTCGGTATTTGTCGGTGTGATTTGGCGGGGTGCATATCCGTTATTTGGGTAACGGCGGCTTAGGGTTTCGCTCTTACAGCGACTCACTTTGGAAAAGCCCCAAAGTAAGCAAAGGGCTCTGCCCCGCCTGTCGGCACCTCGCCTAGGCTCGGTGTTCCCTCACTCCGGCGATGCTCCGCGGGCCGCCGCGATGGGCCATCCTTGGCCCAGCGCGGCTAAACCGGCGTCCTGCCGGTTTACCCGCTCCGCACCACCTGCGTTCGGCC
>NZ_JARIXR010000067.1:0-8983 GCF_029269205.1 Pseudomonas sp. 1912-s
GCTCTTACAGCGACTCACTTTGGAAAAGCCCCAAAGTAAGCAAAGGGCTCTGCCCCGCCTGTCGGCACCTCGCCTAGGCTCGGTGTTCCCTCACTCCGGCGATGCTCCGCGGGCCGCCGCGATGGGCCATCCTTGGCCCAGCGCGGCTAAACCGGCGTCCTGCCGGTTTACCCGCTCCGCACCACCTGCGTTCGGCCTCGGGCTTATTGGGGCAGTCAGAGCCAGATCAAAATCAAAAGCAAGAGCACAGCGGCCTGCAGGCCGGCTTGAGTGGTAGAAGCCAGAGCAAAAGCCAAAGCGAAAGCCAAATCTGAAACGGATGCAGCTCTGCTTTTCTGTGGGAGCTGGCTTGCCTGCGATGCAGACAACTCGGTCTTTCAGGTACACCGAGGCGATGCTATCGCAGGCAAGCCAGCTCCCACATTTGACCGTGCCCGCTTTAGATTTTGATCTTGATGTTGCCTTTGCTTCACACCACTCAAGCCGGCCTGTAGGCCGCTGTGCTGTTGATCTGCTTTTGATCTTGATCTTAGGCGCCCCGTTAAGCCACGCTGGCCGAACGCAGGTAGTACGGAGCGGGTAAACCGGCAGGACGCCGGGTTAGCCGCGCTGGGCCAAGGATGGCCCATCGCGGCGGCCCACGGTCCAAAGCCGGAGTGAGGGCACACCGAGCCTGAGCGAGGTGCCGAGTGGTGGGGCAAGAGCCTTTTGGTTACTTTTGGGCTCCTTTCAAAAGTGAGCCGCTGTAAGAGCGGAACCCATATCAGCCATCACCCAAATAACGGATACACACACAGCCCGTCACAGCACCAGCCGAACCTCGGCACACAACCCTCCGCCATCCCGATTGCTCAGGGTCAACTCCCCGCCAATCGCCACTGCCAGTTGCTGGGCGATCGCCAGCCCCAGCCCGGTGCCCCCCGTGCCGCGATTGCGCGAGCTCTCCACCCGGTAAAACGGCTGCATCACCTGCACCAGTTCATCCTCGGCAATCCCCGGGCCCCGATCCAGTACTTTGATCGACAGCTCCCCGGACGATGTCGAACCCACCTCCATCTGCGCCGCCCCGGCAAATTTCAGTGCGTTGTCCACCAGGTTCACCAGCACCCGACGCAACGCATGGGGCCGGGTATCCAGCACCACTGCGCTTTTGCCGCTCAGGCTGACTTGCTTGTTCATGTCCTGGTAATCAAACACCAGGCTGTCGAGAAACGCGTCAAGGTTGATCCGGTGGCTGGCTTCGGTCGCGCCATGCACGCTGCGGGCATAGGCCACGCCTTCGCGCACCAGGTGCTCCATTTCCCCCAGGTCGCTCCAGAGCTTTTCCCGGTCTACCGAGTCTTCCATGAACTCGGCACGCAATTTCATGCGGGTGATCGGCGTCTGCAAGTCGTGGGAGATCGCCGCCAGAATCTGCATGCGCTCCTTGAGGTACTCGGCAATCCGCTTTTGCATTTCGTTGAACGCCGCCGCCGCATGCGCCACTTCGGTGGGGCCGGTTTCGTCCAGTGGCGTAGGGTGCGCATTCGGGTCAAGGGTTTCCACCGCCCGTGCCAGGCGTGTCAGCGGGCGGATGGCGATGCGCACGGCGATCCAGGTGCAGACCAACAGCACCAGCAACTGCAGCACCAGCACCACCGGCAACCAGAAGGCAAACGGGATCGGCTTGGGGTAGACGTCAATGGTGACCGGGCTGCCATCGGCCAGGGTCAGGTGCGCCTGGAAGTGTTTTTGCAGGCCCGGGATGTCGCGAAAGGTCAGCGGGTAATGCTCGCCCAACGCATCGGAAATCGAGGTCGCGGCCATGGGCACGTCGTCGCTGGCCATCGGCTCGCCGGGTTCGCCGGCATTCAGCAGGTAGCGGTAGGCGTTGCGGTCGAGGCGCGGCAGCCAACTGGCGCGCTCGGCGGCGGGCAGGCGGTCGAGGATCGCGATGGACGTGGATACGTCGTTCTCCAGGTTGCCCAGCATCACGCTGCGGGCGCTCATGTAGCGCTCATAGAACTGCGCGCTGAACGACAGGGCGTTGGCGCACAGCAGGCTGACGATGAAAATCACCGACAGTTGCGCCGCCAGGGTGCGCGGCCAGCGAAACGAAAGGGTCATGCCGAGTCCCCGAGGATTTCCACCGCCAGGGAGAACACATAGCCTTCGCTGCGCACGGTCTTGATGTAGGCCGGCTCGCGGGCGTCATCCAGCAGGCGCTGGCGCAAACGGCTGACCAGCAGGTCGATGGAACGGTCGAACAGGTCCGCGTCCCGGCCCTGGGTCAGGTTCAGCAACTGGTCGCGGTTGAGCACCCGTTGCGGGTGGTCGAGAAACACTCGCAGCAGGCGGTATTCGGCGCCGCTCAAGGCCACCAGGGTGTCGTCTTCGTCCAGCAGATGGCGGGCGGTGGTGTCCAGGCGCCAACGGCCAAAGCGGATCAGCCGGCCGCTTTCCGTCACCACCAGGTTCGGCGGCAGCATCCGGGTGCGCCGCAGCACGGCGTTGATGCGGGCCAGCAGTTCACGGGCAGCGAAGGGCTTGACCAGGTAGTCGTCGGCGCCCATTTCGAGGCCGATGATGCGGTCGGTTTCGTCGTTGCGCGCGGTGAGCATCAGGATCGGCGTGGCCTTGTGCTTGCCCACCCGCAGTTCGCGGCACAGCTGCAAGCCGTCGTCGCCGGGCATCATGATGTCCAGCACGATCAGGTCCACGGGCGTGGTGTCCAGGAAGCTGCGCATCTGCCGGCCGTCAGCCACCACGGTGGTACGCAGGCCGTTCTTTTTCAGGTAGTTGCCCACCAGTTCGCGGATCTCCCGATCGTCATCGACAATCAGAATGTGATCGACGTGATCCATGCTGCCTTCCTCGTTGAATAGTCATTGATGCGCAGTCTAGCCACTGCCGGCGGGCTTGCCTTGTGCCCTTTGTATTGCAGTGTATCTGGCGGTGACGAGATACACGTCGACGCAAAAATCCGGGCTTGGCCGACACAATCCGGATACCTCGCAAGGTTCAAATGAGCCCATCGAGGTAATCCGCCTCGGCTCACTTGAACCCCCGGGGAACCGCCCATGAATCTCAAAGCTACCTATGCCGCCTGCCTGTTTGCCGCACTCACTGGCCTGAGCGTTGCCGCCCATGCCGAAACCACCGCCAGCCAGCCGGACATCCACCAGGTGGTGTCGATCTCCGAAGAGGCCGGCGGCGCGCTGTGCGGCATCGTCAACTCGCACCTGACCTACCTCGATTCCGAGGGCCAGCGCCACGTACTCGACTACCGAAAATTTGCCAGCAACTGCCTTGAAGGCAGCTGAGGAGACCGGCCATGAACCCACTCAACAGCTTTCTCAGCGCCCTGGCGTTTTCCATGGCGGGTGTGGCGGCGGATGTGAATGCCGCCACCGCCAAAAAACTCACCGGCAGTGAAACCTGCTTCCAGAATACGCCGCTGGCGCAAAACGGCGCGGGTCGCAAACGCGACGAAACACCCCCGGCCACGAGGTGACACCCATGAACTTCATCCGATACCTGCGTCGCTCAAAAGGCCTGCTCCTGGTGGCACTGGTGGTTGCCCTGGTCGGCGTGCCCAAGGCGGTCAACTACTTGATCAATAACGTCGACGCCGAAAGCTTCAGCCAATCCGAAGAGCGCATGCCGTCCCTGGACGGCGCCGTGGCGTGGCTCAACTCGCCACCGCTGACGGCCGAGGGCTTGAAGGGCAAGGTGGTGCTGGTGGATTTCTGGACCTACGACTGCGTCAACTGCCAGCGCAGCCTGCCGTATGTCAATCAGTGGGCGAAGAAGTACGCCAAGGACGGGCTGGTGGTGATCGGTGTGCACACCCCCGAAAACGCCTACGAGAAAGTCCTGGATAACGTGCGTACCCAGGTCAGGAAACTGGGCATCCAGTACCCGGTGGCCATCGACAACGATTACCGGATCTGGCGCGCCTTCGATAACCAGTACTGGCCGGCCCATTACTTCTTCGACGCTACCGGCAAAGTGCGCTACAGCCATTTCGGCGAGGGCCGCTACGACAACCAGGAGAAAGTCATCCAGGCGTTGCTGGAAGAAGCCAGGGCGGCGAACGCACCCACCTAAGCTAATGCCAAAAAGGTATTTATTGTCGGGTTTTTAGATCGTTTAGCTTCGCCACTCCACACATTATGTTCATGGAGTGAGCTACCGATGTCGCACCCGCTGGCAATCCATACCTTGCCCTTGCTGGACCTGGCGCTGCTCGACGGCACGCCGGCCCAGCGCGGGCAGTTTCTCGATGACCTGCGCCACGCGGCGCGGCATATCGGTTTTTTCTACCTCACCGGCCATGGCATTGACGCCGATTTGCTCACTCGGGTGCAGCAGCAGGCGCGGCAGTTCTTCGCCTTGCCGGAGGCCGAAAAACTCGCCGTCGGCATGATCAATTCCCCGCACTTTCGCGGCTATAACCGCGCCGCCTCGGAGATCACCCGTGGGCAGCCGGACCTGCGTGAACAGTTCGACCTCGGCGCCGAGCGCGAGCCGTTGCAACAAGGCCCGAACTCACCGGCCTGGTCGCGCCTGCAAGGCCCCAACCAATGGCCCGCTGCGTTGCCCGAGCTCAAGCCCTTGTTGCTGGCCTGGCAGCAGGCGATGACGCAGATGTCGTTGCGCCTGCTACGGGCCTTTGCCCAGGCCTTGTCGCTGCCGGAAAACGCCTTCGACCCGCTGTACGGCGACAAGCCCAACGAGCACATCAAGCTGATCCGCTACCCCGGCCGGCATGCCCGGCAAAGTCGCCAGGGCGTGGGTGCCCACAAGGATTCGGGGTTTCTCAGCTTCCTGCTGCAGGACCAGCAAGCTGGCCTGCAAGTGGAAGTGGAGGAGGGCCGCTGGATCGACGCCTCGCCGCGCCCCGACACCCTGGTGGTGAACATCGGCGAATTGCTGGAACTGGCCACCAACGGCTACCTGCGTGCCACGGTGCACCGGGTCGAATCGCCGCCGTTGGGCAGCGAGCGCCTGTCCCTGGCGTTTTTCCTCGGTGCGCAACTCGACGCGGTGGTGCCGGTGTATCAGTTGCCGCCCGAGTTGCTGCGCGATGCCCACGGCCCCACCAGCGACCCGCGTAACCCGCTGCTGCGGGACGTCGGCTGGAACTACCTCAAGGGCCGCCTGCGTTCCCACCCGGATGTCGCCCAGCGTTTTTACGCCGACGCCACGATTCCCCAAGCCCTGTCCGCCTGATAAGGAACATCACCATGCTCAAGAAAACAGCCCTGGCCCTGGCCGTACTGATTGCGTCGTTCGACGCCCAGGCTGCCGAGGCCCTGCGTGTGGCGGCCGACCCGATTCCCCACGCGCAAATCCTCGAATACGTGCAGAAACTTGACCCGCAGTTGCAGCTGAAAATCATCGAGATCCCCAACGGCGTGAACTCCAACGAGCTGTTGGCTCACGGGGATGTCGACGCCAACTATTTCCAGCACTTGCCGTACCTGCACTCCCAGGAACAGGCCCTCGGCCAGAAATTTGCAGTGGCGGCCACCGTGCACATCGAGCCGCTCGGCATTTATTCCCATCGCCATACCAGCTTTGCCCAGGTGCCGGACAAAGGCACCGTGGCCGTGCCCAACAACGTCACCAACCTTAGCCGTGCGCTGTACCTGCTGCAAGCCAACGGCCTGATCACGCTCAAGCCCGGCTTCAACGACCCGGCCAAGGACCAGGCAACGCCCAAGGACATCGCCGAGAACCCCAAGCACCTGAAGATCCTCGAAATCGAATCGCCACAGATCCCTCGCGCCCTGGATGACGTCGACCTCGCTGTGATCAACGGCAACTACGCGCTGGAAGCCGGTTTGTCGCCGGCCAAGGATGCCCTTGGCCTGGAAAAAGCCCAGGGCAATCCCTACGCCAATATCCTCGTGACCACGCCGAAATTGCAGGACGACCCACGGATCAAACAACTGGCCAAGGACCTGAATTCGCCGGAGGTGGCCGCGTTCATCACCGAGAAATATTCAGGCTCGGTGATTCCGGTAGCCGTCGAATGATTGTCGTCGAGCAAGTCAGCAAGACCTACGCCGACGGGCAGCCGGTGGCGCTGGACAAGGTGTCGTTGCAGATTGCCGACGGTTCGATCTTCGGGATCGTGGGGCGTAGCGGGGCGGGCAAAAGTACCTTGCTGCGCTGCCTGAACCTGCTGGAGCGCCCGACCTCCGGGCGCATCCTCATGGACGGCCAGGACCTGACGCTGCTCAGCGACAAGCAACTGCGCCAGCAACGCCAGCGCATCGGCATGATCTTCCAGGGGTTCAACCTGCTGCATTCACGCAACGTCGCCGACAACGTGGCGGTGCCCCTGGAAATTGCCGGCCAGCCCAAGGCTGAACGCATCGCCCGGGTCAAGGAGCTGCTGGAACTGGTGGGCCTGAGTGACAAGGCCCAGGCGTTTCCTTCGCAACTGTCTGGCGGGCAGAAGCAGCGCGTGGGCATCGCCCGGGCACTGGCGGCGCGCCCGGATTATTTGCTGTCGGACGAAGCCACCAGCGCCCTCGACCCGGAAACCACCGCGTCGATCCTGGAACTGCTGCGCAGCATCAATCGGCAACTGGGGGTGACCATTGTGTTGATCACCCACGAGCTGGAAGTGGTCAAGGCCATCTGCGACAGCGCGGTGTCCCTGGCCAATGGGCGCGTGGTGGAAAGCGGCAGCCTGATTCAATTGCAGGCCGATCCCGCCTCAAGCCTGGGCCGCTCACTGGCCCCCAACCTGCCAGCGGTGAGGGCGGTATGAAAACCGACTGGAACGACATCCTGCAATTGCTGCTCACGGCCACGGCTGAAACCCTGTACATGGTGCTGCTGGCGGCGGTATTCACCTTGCTGATCGGCTTACCTCTCGGCGTGCTGCTGTTTATCAGCCGTCGCGGTGGGTTGTTCCCGCTGCCGCGTCTGAATCGCGTGCTGGGGGCGGTGGTTAACCTGGGGCGCTCATTGCCTTTTGTGGTGATGCTGATTGCCTTGATTCCGCTGACCCGACTGATCGTTGGCACCACCCTGGGCAGCACTGCCGCCGTGGTGCCGATCACGATTGGCGCTTTTCCGTTCTTTGCGCGCATCGTCGAAAACGCGTTGGATGAAGTGGACAAGGGGCGCATCGAAGCCATCGTCGCCATGGGCGGGGATATCCGGCACGTGATCCTCAAGGTGCTGCTGCCGGAAGCACTGCCCGCGTTGCTCGCCGGGTTGACCCTGACCCTGGTGATGCTGATCGGTTTTTCCTCCATGGCCGGCGTGATTGGTGGCGGTGGCCTGGGCGACCTGGCGATTCGTTATGGGTATCAGCGTTTCAACAACCAGATCATGGTGGTGACGGTGATCGTGTTGGTGGTGCTGGTTCAGGGCGTGCAAAGCCTGGGGGATCGTTGCGTGAGGTCGCTGGCGCATCGTCGCTAAACGGTTATGTACTAATGAATTTTTAATATTTCTAGTTATATGCGTGACTGAGTAAAGTTCCCCTTCGTACCTTCACCTCGTCGCCGGGAAATACTCTTCATGAACCGTCCCCACGGGCATCCCACGCCGATCCTGACTTTGCCCCAGGGCGAAAAAGACCCGCTGTCGATTCGCGCCAAGGCGTTGGTCTTTGCCGACCCGCGTTCGCTGCAACTGCTTGAGTATTTGCAGCGTGTCGGCCCCAGCGAAGCGCCGGTGTTGATCAATGGCGAGACCGGCACCGGCAAGGAACTGGTGGCGCGCTACATCCACAGTGCCAGCGGTCGCACGGGTGCGTTTGTGCCGGTGAACTGCGGGGCCATCAGTGAGAACCTCGCCGAGAGCGAGTTTTTCGGGCATGAGGCCGGTTCGTTTTCCGGGGCCTCGGGGCGGCGGATCGGCTGGTTTGAAGAGGCCGACGGGGGCACGTTATTTCTCGACGAAATCGGTGACTTGCCGCTGCCGTTGCAGGTGAAACTGCTGCGGGTGTTGCAGGAGCAGGAAGTGGTGCGGGTGGGGTCGCGCAAGCCGATCAAGATCAATATCCGCCTGGTAACCGCCACCAACATCGACCTGGAGCAGGCGGTGGAGGCGGGTAACTTCCGTCTCGATTTGTTCTATCGCATCAACGTTGCGCAGGTGCAGGTGTTGCCGTTGCGTGAGCGGCCGCTGGATATTCTGCCACTGGTTGAGCACTTTCGTCGGCTCTACAGTGCCAAGTTGAAAATCGCCGAGCCGATGTTGTCGGAGTCGGCGACTCAGGCGCTGCTGGATTATCCGTGGCCGGGGAATATTCGTGAGCTGGAGAATGTGGTGCACCTGGCGCTTTTGGTGGCTGGGGATAAGCCGATCATGCCCTCGCACCTGAAGTTTTCTGCGGGGTTGAGTGCGATGCATGCCAGCGTTAACAGCGGGGCGCCGAGGATTCCCCAGGAGGTGGTGCGTGAGCAGTTGCTGCGGTTGTTCGAGGTGCCTGGGGATTCGTTGTTGCACGATATTGAGGATTTGATCGTGCGGGAGGCGTTTGGGTTTTGTGGGTTTAATCAGTTGCGTACGGCGGAGTTGTTGGGGGTTACGCGTAATGCCATGCGGACGCTTTTGGTGAATCACGGGATGCTCAAGGGGCGGGGGAAGCCCTGATTTTTTGGTGTACATATCCGTTGTTTAGGTAACGGCTGCCTATGGTTTCGCTCTTACAGCGAGTCACTTTGGAAAAGCCCCAAAGTAACCAAAGGGCTCTGCCCCGCCTGTCGGCGCCTCGCTAGGGCTCGGCGTTCCCTTGTAAGATTGTTTTCACCTGCTTCAGACCGTAGTGCCCTCTGATTTCGAGATCGTGAGTGAGCATGGGTCGGAGCAGGTTCCTTCCTAAACTAGTCCGAACGGTTGCCTGGGCGCAAAGCCCGATTCTGCAAGGTTGGACGTGAGGAAAACGCTATGGACCATGACTCTGCGTTCGTCGGAATTGATGTTTCCAAAAACAAGCTCGACTCATTCGTCAGCACTACTGGCCAAGTCG
>NZ_JARIXR010000068.1:0-8371 GCF_029269205.1 Pseudomonas sp. 1912-s
TATTGAAAAACTGTTCGACTTGGCCAGTAGTGCTGACGAATGAGTCGAGCTTGTTTTTGGAAACATCAATTCCGACGAACGCAGAGTCATGGTCCATAGCGTTTTTCCTCACGTCCAACCTTGCAGAATCGGGCTTTGCGCCCAGGCAACCGTTCGGACTAGTTTAGGAAGGAACCTGCTCCGACCCATGCTCACTCACGATCTCGAAATCAGAGGGCACTACGGTCTGAAGCAGGTGAAAACAATCTTACAAGGGCACACCGAGCCTAGGCGAGGTGCCGAGTGGTGGGGCAAGAGCCCTTTTGGTTACTTTTGGGGCTCTTTTCCAAAAGTGACCCGCTGTAAGAGCGGAACCAATTTAAGCCATCACCCAAATAACGGATATTCACCCCCAAAGCCTACCGCTCAATCGACCGACTCCACCGCGCATTCCACTCCGGCCGCGCCTGGTTCACCTGGTCCCAGTCAATCGAAATCGCCGTCTGCAAATAACGGTTCATGGCCTCCACCCGCGCCCGGGTTTTGTCGGTAGTCGGCGTAGTAGGGTTCGAAGGAATCTGATCCCCCAACTCCAGCGCCGGTGCCTGAGCTTCAGCCGTCAACAAAAACTGCGCCAGTTTCTGCGCCAACTCCGGCTGGTCATTCCGCGCAATCACACACTCCGCCACGTTCAGCACCACCGCACCTTCCTTCGGCTGCGCATACTCCATCGGCACACCCAACAACTGCTGGGTGGTCACCTGCGTCGGCGTCAGCGGAAAAATCGCCGCCTCATCCGTCTGCACCATCTCGGAAATCTTCGCCGAACTGGCGATGTATTCCAGCACGTTAGGCCCAACCGTTTTCGGCCAGGCCTTGAACCCCGGCTCCACGTTGGTCTCGCTGCCGCCCTGAATCCGGTTGAACATCAGGAACCCGTGCAGCCCAAAGGTGGAGGAGGCCAGGGATTGGAACACCACCTTGTCCTTGAAGCGCGGGTCTGCCAAATCCATCCACGACGTCGGCGCCGCCCAGCCTTTTTCCTTGAACATCTTGGCGTTGTAACCCAACCCGGTCACCCCGAGCGTCACCGCAACCGCCTCTTCCTTGATTTTGGCCTTGGCCGGAATCTGGTCCAGGGTCGGGTTGGGCGTGAGCTTCTCGCACAGCCCCATGGAGATAGCGCGGTACATGATGCCGTCATCGAGGAACATCACGTGCATCTGCGGGTTGTCTTTGTTGGCCTGCACCTTGGCGAGGATGTCCGACGAGGTGCCGGGCACGATCACTACCTTTACGTTGTTGGCCTTCTCGAACGCGGGCAGCACCTTGTCGGCGTAGACCCGTTCCATGGTGCCGCCGTTCATGCCCAGGTACAGCGTCGGTGCGGCGTGGGCCGCCGTGCTCAACAGGGCGAGGGACAGGCAAGACAGCGCAGTACGTTTGATCATGTGCATAAATCTTCCTCTCAGACTTGGAAACGACGGATGGAAAACGCTTCGATGGGTTGCCGGCTGGCTCCCGCGCAGACGATCTCTGCCAGGGCTTCACCGACCGCAGGGCCGAGCTGGAACCCGGCGCCGGCAAAGCCGAATCCGTGGAGCAGGCCGGGTTGGGTGCTGCTGTCGCCGATCACCGGTTCGTGGTCGGGCAGGTAACCTTCGGTGCCGCTCCAGGTGCGGATCGCCTGGGCACCTTTGAGGAACGGGTACAGCTCGCCGGCGTTGCGCAGGATCTCCAGCACCGCCGCCTGGCCCGGGCGGGCCTGTTGCGGGCCCAGGGCAAAGCCGCGGCCGCCACCGAGGATGCAATTGCCCCGGGCGACTTGCCGCGCATAAATCCCGCCGCCTTCGACGCCGGTGCTCACGTCCATCACCACCGGCAACGGTTCGGTCACCAGCATGGCCGGGTGCGCCGAGGTCATCGGCACCGGCTCGCCAAACTGCGCGGCCACAGTGCCGGCCCAGGCGCCGGCGCAGTTCAGCAGCCAGGGGGCTTGCAGCTGCAGCCCATTGGCACAGCGCAACTGAAACCGCTGGCCGTCATGTTCAAGATGGGTGACTTCGGTTTGCTCCATCACCCGGGCACCATGCCGTTGCGCGGCGCGGGCAAAGGCGGGGGAGACCAGGCGCGGATTGGCATGCCCGTCTTCAGGGCAGAGTGAGGCACCCACCGCCACATCGCCTACCCACGGGAACCGGGCGCGCAGTTGAGCGTGATCGAGCATCCGCAGGCCCAGGCCAAATCCCCGGGTGGCGTCGGCGTAAGCTTGCAGGGCGGCCAGGTCTTCGTGGCTGCGGGCCAGTTTCAAATGCCCGGAGCGCACGTATTCGCCGTCGATGCCGATCAATCCCGGCAGGTCGGACCACAGCTCATGGGAACGTTGCGACAATGGCAATTGATGCAAGGGCCGACCCTGGCGCCGCACGCCGCCATAGTTCACGCCGCTGGAATGGGAGCCGCAGAAATCCCGCTCCAGCAGCACCACGCGCCGGCCTTTTTGCGCCAGCATCAAGGCCGCTGAAGCGCCGACAATCCCGCCGCCCAGCACGATCACTTCGCTGTCGATCATGGCTGCACCTCCACACCAAACGGCAAGGGTTTGATCGGGGCCTGGCCCCGCAGGCGGCCAACGTTTTCAATCTCGCGCCCACTGCGCTGGGCAATGATTTCTGCTGCCGCCAAACCACACATCCGGCCCTGGCAGCGGCCCATGCCGACCCGGCAATGGGCCTTGACCCGGTTCACTTCCCAGTGGCCTTCATCCACCACCGCGCGCACTTCACCGACGCTGACTTCTTCACAGCGGCACAGGATCAGGTGATCCGGGGCTTCAGCGGCCCAGTTTTGCGGGAATGGAAAGGCGGTTTCCAGGCCATGCCGAAAGCGCTGGATGCCTGCCAGTTGCTGCTCCAACACAGGCCCGCGACGGTGGTCGATGGCAATGCCGGTGTCTTCCAGCAGCGCCAATGCCGCTCGCTCGCCGGCCATCTGCGCTGCATCGGCGCCCATGATTCCGGCACCGTCGCCCGCCAGATACACGCCCGCGACACTGCTGCGCCCGGCCGCATCCCGCTCGGGCAACCAGGCGCGGTTCAAGGCATTCCAGGCAAACTCACAGCCGAGCAAATCCGCCAGTTGGGTCTCGCTGCGCAGGGCGTGGGCGAAGGCCACGGCATCGCAGGCGATGTGCTGTTGATCCCAGTGGATGCCTGTCACTTGCTGCTCGCCCTCAACCCGCGACAGCGTCGCACCCTGATGCACCGGGATGCCATGGGCCGTGAGCCAGGCCCGGTAATACAGACCCTTTGCCAGCGTCACGGGTTGGCCAAGCAGCGCCGGCAAGGCCCGGCATTGGGCGCTGAACGGTGCACTGTCGAGCACCGCCACCACCTTCGCCCCGGCCTTCGCGTATTGATACGCCACCAGGTACAGCAACGGCCCGCTGCCGCAAAACGCCACGCGCTCACCGATGGCGCAGCCTTGGTACTTCAGGGCAATTTGCGCAGCGCCCAGGCTGTACACACCGGGCAGCGTCCAACCCGGCACCGGCAGGATACGGTCGGTGGCGCCGGTGGCGACGATGATCTGCGAATACTCGAGGCTTTCGGCGTGGCCGTGATTGAGCATGTCCAGGCGACCGTTTTCGGCGTTCCACACCAGGGTTTCCGGCCGGTAATCGATCTGCGTGGCCAGCGCGTCCATGGTGCGATGCAGCGCTGTCGCCTTGTCCGCTTCAAAGCCATACAACTGCTTGGCCGAGCGCTGGAAATTCGCCGGTTGGCGCCGGTAAATCTGCCCGCCACCGCGCAGGCTTTCGTCCACCAAAACCGGGGTTACACCATGATCGAGCAAGGTCCGTGCTGCGGTAATGCCCGCCGGGCCGGCGCCCACTATCACCACTGGATTCATGCCTGGCGCCCCGGATCACGACGAATCGCCTGGCCGTCTTCGAGCAACGTTGAGCAGGCGCGTACCCGCCGCCCATCTTCCAGCCGCACCCAGCAATCCTGGCAGGCGCCCATCAGGCAGAAGCCGGCGCGGCGCTCGGCGCTGAAATCACTGCCCCGCAGGTGCTCGGCACAGGTCAGTACGGCGGTCAGCAAAGTGTCCCCGAGCAAGCCCGTGGCAGGCTGCCCGTCGAGGGTGAACGCCAGGGTGGGCCGCTCGGTTTCGGCCAATCGTTTGAACAGAGCCATCAATGCTTCCCTACCAACACGCGATCCAGGCCGTAGACCCGGTCCAGCAAAATCATCGCCGCCGCCGTCAACGCAATCACCAGCGCCGAGACGGCCGCCATCATCGGGTCGATGGATTCGGTGGCGTACACGTACATGCGCACCGGCAAGGTTTGGGTGGCCGGCGAGCTGACAAAAATCGACAGGGTGACTTCATCGAAGCTGTTGATGAACGCCAGCAACCAGCCACCGGCCACGCCGGGCAAAATCATCGGCAAGGTGATCTGGCGAAACAGCGTGAAGCGGCTGGCCCCCAGGGATTCGGCGGCCTGCTCGGCACTGCGGTCAATGCCGATGGCGGCGGCCAATACCAGGCGCAGCACGTACGGGGTGATGATCACCACGTGGGCCAGCATCAACCAGGTGAAGCTGCCGTTGACGCCCATCATGGCGAACAGGCGCAGCATCGCCACCCCCAGCACCAGGTGCGGGATGATGATGGGCGACAAAAACAGCGCACTGAAGAAGTTGCGCCCGGGGAACTGGTAGCGGCTGATCGCCAGCGCCGCCGGCACTGCAATCAATGTCGCCAGGGTGGCGGCAACGAACGCCAGGACCAGGCTGTTATAGAACGCCTGGATAAAATCCGCGCGTTCGAACACCGCATGAAACCAGCGCAGGGAGAAGCCCGACGTGGGCAGGCTCAAGGTGTTTTCCGGGGTGAAGGCCACCAGGCAGACCACTACCAGCGGCGCCATCATGAACAGCACCACCAGGCCGTGAAAGCCCAGGGCCAAAGGACCGTTTCTGGACATCGTCTTATACTCCCAGGGACTTTTTGTAGCGGCCTTCGACCATGCGGTTCCAGCTCAGCATGATCAGCAGATTGACCAACAGCAGCACCACCGCGATGGTCGCGCCCATGGGCCAGTTGAGTTCGGAGAGGTATTGGTCATAGACCACCGTGGCGACCATCTTCAGCCGGCGTCCGCCCAACAGGCCGGGGATCGCGAAGGAGCTGGCGGCCAGGCCGAACACGATCAGCGTGCCGGAGAGCACGCCGGGCATTACCTGGGGCAGCACGATCTTGCGCATCACCGTGGCCTGGCTGGCACCGAGGGACAACGCCGCCTGTTCCGCCGACGGGTCGAGCTTTTGCAGGGAGGTCCACACCGGGATGATCATGAACGGCAGCATCACGTGCACCAGTGCGATGATCACCGCGAACGAGGTGTACAGCAGCTTCACCGGCTTGCCACCGAGAGCCTGGATCATCTGGTTCACCAGGCCGTCGGCGCCCAGCAGCAGGCTCCAGCCAAACGCCCGCACCACCACTGAAATCAGCAGCGGGGTGAGGATCAGGATCAGGAAAATCGAGCGCCACGGCGTGCCCATGCGGCTGAGAATGTAGGCCTCGGGCACCCCGATCACCACGCACAGCAGGGTCACCAGGGCGCTGATCCAGAAGGTGCGCCAGAAGATTTCGTAGAAGTACGAATCGCTGAACAGCGACAGGTAATGGGCGAAGGTCCACTCATCAGCCTTCACCCCCACCTGATAGTCGAACACGTTGAACGACAGCACCAGTGTCAGGCCCAGGGGCAGAATCAGCAGCCCGAAAAACAGCACCAGAGCGGGCAGCGACAACAGGTAGCCACGGCTCATGCGTGCACCTCATCGGCGGCCAGCACCCGCAGCAGGCTCGACTCCCAGTCCAGGCCCACCACTGCACCGCAACCCAAAGGTGCGCTGCCGTCGTTGCGGCGCACCACGGTCAGCTCGCCGATGTCGGTCTTGATGCGGTACAGCCATTGGCTGCCAAAGAAGTAACTGTCGAGGATCTTGCCTTGCAGGCGACCGCTGCCTGCGGCCACCAGGTCGATTTTTTCCGGGCGCAGGCTCAGGGTCAGTTCGCCCTGGCCAGGCTCGAAACGTACTTGCGGGGCGCCGAGTTGATCGAAGTCGCCCGCCAGCAGGTTGGCCTTGCCGACAAAGTCCGAGATAAAGCGCGTGCGCGGGTGTTCATAGAGTTTGTAGGGGGCGTCGATCTGGGTGACGCGTCCGGCCTGCATCACCACCACGCGGTCGCTGATGGACAACGCTTCGGCCTGGTCGTGGGTGACCATCAAGGTGGTGATCCCGACTTCGCACTGGATGCGGCGGATTTCGAACTGCATCTCCTCGCGCAGGTTGGCGTCGAGGTTCGACAGCGGCTCGTCCAGCAGCAACACCGGCGGCTCGATCACCAGGGCGCGGGCCAGGGCCACGCGCTGGCGCTGGCCGCCGGAAAGCTCCCGGGGGTAGCGCTCGGCGTGGGGCGCCAGGCGCACCAGCTCCAGCACGGTCTTGACGCGGCTGGCGATCTCGCCGGCGGGCACCTTGCGCATCTTCAGGCCGAAGGCGACGTTGTCGGCCACGGTCATGTGGGGGAAGAGGGCGTAGCTCTGGAACACCACGCCCAGGCCGCGGCTGGCGGGTTTGGCGTGGGTGATGTCGCGGCCATCGAGGAGGATCTGCCCACCGGTGACGTCGACGAAGCCGGCAATCATTTGCAGGGTGGTGGTCTTGCCGCAGCCCGAGGGACCGAGCAGGGACACGAATTCGCCTTTTTCCACCGCAAGATCAGTGGCGACCACCGCGTCGACGGCGCCGTAGCGTTTGCTCAAGGCGTTGAGTTGGAGAAAAGCCATGTCTGCGTTCCACCTTTTTGAGTCGCGTCGAAACGCGCTTTTTTGTTTTGGGCAGATGCGAAAAGGGTAGTGCGGGTGCGGTGGCGCTCGATCTTGAGTCGGCTGCCGTTAGTTGTTCATTTCGCCCCTGTGGACGCAGATTAGGACGAAGACTAGGATGGCGGAAGATGGAATTTCACTGAACAGAGTACTTTTTTCAGTTTCATTCACTGATCAGAATTTAGTGTGAGATATCGACGTATGGATTCCACTGAGCGGAATGAAAGTGTCAAAGAAGTCGGCGCCGGTGGCGTCTCACGGCTGTTTGCGTTGCTGCGCATTCTGGGCGCGGCGCCGGACGGGGGTGAACGGGTGACGCAACTGGCGCAGCAGGTGGGTTTGTCGCAACCCACCACTCACCGGTTGCTGCGCAGCCTGATGGACGAGGGCATGGTGGAGCAGGATGGGCGCAGCAAGCGATACCGCTTGAGCCTGGAGTTCTTTGCGCTGGCGGCGAACGCGGGCAACACCGGCAACCTGCGGGACCTGGTGCGGCCGAGCATGCTGCGCCTCAGTGCTTCGCTGGGGGATTCGTTGTTCCTGCTGGCGCGCAGCGGGTTTGATGCGATTTGCCTGGACCGCAGTGAAGGGCCGTACCCGATCCGTACGTTTACCGGTGACATCGGCGGGCGTGTGGCGTTGGGCGTGGGGCAGGGCAGCCTGGCGATCCTGGCGTTCCTGCCGGAGGAAGAGCGCGAGACGGTGATTCGCTACAACCTGCCGCGGCTCAAGGATTTTCACCTGTACGACGAGGTGTTTTTGCGTTCGGAGGTGGAGAGTGTGCGGCGGTTGGGGTATGCGGCGCGCAATACCGGGGTGCTGGAGGGCATGGCCGGGTTGGCGGTGCCGATCCTCGACCGCAATGGGCATGCGGTGGCGGCGCTGAGTGTGGCGACCATCAGCGACCGGCTGGGGCCGGGGCGGTTGCCGACGGTGGTGGAATTGCTGAAGCGCGAGGCGGCGGCGATCGGGCCGAAGATCAATCCGTTTGACCCGACGTTGCGTCGGCCATCGCAGATATTTGGTGGGTAGCGGGTGTTGGCCGCAATCGAGATCAACGGGGGGGGGTGAGTACATATCCGTTTCTTCGGTAACGGCGGCTTATGGTTTCGCTCTTACAGCGACTCACTTTGGAAAAGCCCCAAAGTAAGCAAAGGGCTCTGCCCCGCCTGTCGGCACCTCGCCTAGGCTCGGTGTTCCCTCACTCCGGCATTGCTCCGCGGGCCGCCGCGACGGGGCGTCCCTGCCCCGTCGCGGCTAAACCGGCGTCCTGCCGGTTTACCCGCTCCTCAATCCCTGCGTTCGGCCTCGGGCTTATTGGGGCAGTCAGAGCCAGATCAAGATCAAAAGCAAGAGCACAGCGGCCTACAGGCCGGCTTGAGTGGTAGAAGCCAGAGCAAAAGCCAAAGCGAAAGCAGAGCTGCTTTTCTGTAGGAGCCGGCTTGCCTGCGATGGCATCACCTCGGTGTGTCTGATGTACCGAGT
>NZ_JARIXR010000069.1:0-7922 GCF_029269205.1 Pseudomonas sp. 1912-s
GAGCCATAACCCGGTGATCGAGAGGTTTTACAACCATCTGCTTGCTGCAGGGAAGACGAAGAAAGTAGCGCTGGTGGCATGCATGAGAAAGTTGCTGACGATCCTGAATGCGATGGTGCGCGATCAAAAGCATTTCGCTGAAATGGCTTGAATTTCGACACGGTTGCTCACTCCGGCGATGCTCCGCGGGCCGCCGCGATGGGCCATCCTTGGCCCAGCGCGGCTAAACCGGCGTCCTGCCGGGTTACCCACGCTCCAAAGCCTGCGTTCGGCCAGCGTGGTTTAACGGGGCGCCTAAGATCAAGATCAAAAGCAGATCAACAGCACAGCGGCCTACAGGCCGGCTTGAGTGGTGTGGAGCAAAAGCAAAATCAAACTCTAAAGCGGGCACGGTCAAATGTGGGAGCTGGCTTGCCTGCGATGACATCGCCTCGGTGTACCTGAGAGACCGAGTTGTCTGCATCGCAGGCAAGCCAGCTCCCACAGAAAAGCAGAGCTGCATCCGTTTCAGATTTGGTTTTCGCTTTGGCTTTTGCTGTGGCTTCTACCACTCAAGCCGGCCTGTAGGCCGCTGTGCTCTTGCTTTTGATCTTGATCTGGCTCTGACTGCCCCAGTAAGCCCGAGGCCGAACGCAGGGATTGAGGAGCGGGTAAACCGGCAGGACGCCGGTTTAGCCGCGACGGGGCAGGGACGCCCCGTCGCGGCGGCCCGCGGAGCAATGCCGGAGTGAGGGAACACCGAGCCTAGGCGAGGTGCCGACAGGCGGGGCAGAGCGTTTTGCTTACTTTTGCGCTGTTCAAAAGTGAGCCGCTGTAAGAGCGGAACCCTAAGCGGCCGTTACCTAAATAACGGATATGCCCTCACCTCAAAACAGCGCGAAGTCTCAGACCCAATGATGAATCGGCCACCCAGCCTGTTCAGCATGAGCACGCAACACCGGGTCCGGATTAACCACCTGCGGGTTCTCAACCTTCAGCAACAGCGGCAAGTCATTGCGCGAATCCGAGTAGAAGTAGGCGCCATCAAGGTGCTCGCCTTCCTGCTCCAGCCATTCCATCAGGCGAGTGATCTTGCCCTCGCGGTACGTCAGTACACCGGTGGTCTTGCCGCTGTACACCCCGTGGGCGACGTCCAGCTCAATCCCCAACACTTCATCAATGCCGATCCGCGCCGCAATCGGCTTGACCAGGTGCGTACCCGAGGCGGAAATCACCAGGATCCGGTCGCCATTCTGGCGGTGCCGGGCGATGGTCTTGGTGGCTTCGCTGTAGATCAGCGGCTCGATAACGTCTTCCACCCAAGGCTCTACAAGGTGCTCGATTTCTTCTGGCGTGCGGCCGATCATCGGCTCCAGGCTGAAGTCCATGAAATCTTCCATGGCCAGTTCGCCGCGGCTGTAGGCCGCCATCAGTTCGTCGTTCCTGCGCATGAACGACTCGCCATCCACCCAGCCCAGGCGGCCCATCTGCTCACTCCACAGGGTGGCGCAGTCGCCATGGATCAGGGTGTCGTCCAGATCAAAAATTACCAATGCCATCTGTCACGCTCTCTCAAATAAATCGTGCGTCAGGCTACTTCACACAACGCACTTGGGTCGATGGAAAGTGCCAATCGCTGGCCGTCCGGGTGCAGATCGTCGGCCGAACGGTTGAGTACATCGACCACCAATTCCACGCCGCGCGCTTCGATGCGGTAACGGATCACGTTGCCCAACAGGCTGTGGCTGCGCACCAGGGCGTCCAGCTCGCCGCTGCGGCTGAGCTCGATGGCTTCCGGGCGAATGGCGATGCGCCCGGTGATCGGGCGCTGCAACAGTTTGCTGGCCTTGTCGGCGTCCAGCAGGTTGTAGTTGCCGATAAACCCGGCGGCGAACACATCCACTGGCGCGGTGTAGAGGGTCTCCGCATCTCCGCTCTGTACGATCTTGCCCTGGTTCATCAGGAAGATCCGGTCGGACATGGTCAGGGCTTCTTCCTGGTCATGGGTCACGAAGATGGTGGTCAGGCCCAGCTCACGCTGGATCTGGCGGATCTGTTCGCGCAGGTGCTTGCGAATCCGCGCATCGAGGGCCGACAACGGCTCATCCAGCAACAGCAGGCGCGGGCGTGTCACCAGGGAGCGGGCGAGGGCCACGCGTTGGCACTGGCCGCCGGACATCTGGTGCGGGTAGCGCCCGGCGAGCTCTTTCAACTCCACCAGTTGCAGCACTTCCTGCACGCGCTTGTGGCTGTCGTCGGCATTGACCTTCTGCATGCGCAGGCCGAAGGCGACGTTCTGTTCCACGGTCATGTTGGGGAACAGCGCGTAGCTCTGGAACACCATGCCGATATTTCGTTTCTGCGGGCTCAGCGGGACGATGTCCTGGCCGTCCAGCAGGATTTTCCCGCTGTCTACCGAGGTCAGGCCGGCGATGCAGCGCAGCAGCGTGGACTTGCCGCAGCCGGACGGGCCGAGCAGGGTGACGAATTCGCCCTTGGCGATCTCGCAGTTGATGTCGCTGAAGACCGGCGTGCCGGCGTAGCCTTTTTGCAGGTGTTGGACGCTGACGAAGCTCATTGGCTTTTGTCCTTGTTCAAGATGTTGGCGGCCCAGGTCAGCACCAGCACAAAGAAAAAATAGGAGATCACCAGGGCACTGGTGAAGTGGCCGCTGCTGTTACGCATATTGTTGAGGTACACCTGCAAGGTCTCGTAGCGAGTGCCCACCAGGATGTTGGCGAACACGAACTCGCCGAACAGGAACGAGAACGAAAGCAGCAACGCCACCATCAGGCCCTTGCGCAGGTTGGGCAGCACCACCAGGAACGCCGCCTGGAAGGTGCTGGCGCCGAGCAGTTGGGCGGCGTCCATCAGGTCGCGCAGGTTGATCGCTTGCAGGTTGTTGGTGATCGCCCGGTACATGAACGGCAATGCCACGGTGAAGTAGCAACCGATCAGAATCCACGGCGTACCCACCATTGCAAACGGCCCCGAGCCGTAGAGCTGCAACAGCCCCACCGACGAGACCACCGGCGGCACCGCGAAGGGCAGCAGGATCAAAATGTTCATCAGGGCGTCGAGTTTGGGGAAGTGGTAATGCACCACAAACAGCAGCGGCAGGATCAGCACCACCGACAAAATCAACGCACCCACACACACCAGCAATGACTGGCCAAAGGCATTCAGGAAGCGCGGGTCACTCCACAGCTGGATGTACCACTTGAAGGTAAAGCCGGAAGGCAGGATGGTCGCCGACCAGCTGCTGGCGATGGAGTAGACCAGGGTGCCGAGCAGAGGCAGTACCAGGATCGCAAACAACAGGTACACCACTACCCGGTGGTAGAGGGCGGCCGAGCCAGGTTCAGCGCGAGACATGGTAGCTCCTCTTGAGCAGCAGTTGATGGACCACGGTCACCACGGTCATCAGCGCCACCAGCACCACGGCCAGGGCGCTGGCCATGTTCGGGTCCAGGGAAATATCGCCGGAGACCATCGCCGCGATGCGGATCGGCAGTACGTTGAAGTTGCCGGTGGTCAGCGCGTACACGGTGGCGTAGGCGCCGAGGGCGTTGGCCAGCAGGATCACGAACGTGCCCAGCAGCGCCGGGGTCAGCACTGGCAAGCCGATATGCCGCCAGTATTGCCAGCCATCCGCGCCGAGCAACGAAGCCGATTCGCGCCAGTCTTCGCGCAGCGCGTCAAACGCCGGGTAGAGCAGCAGCACGCCAAGGGGAATCTGGAAGTAGGTATAAAGGATGATCAGGCCGGTCTTGGAGTACAGGTTGAAGTCCTGAATGATCCCGGCCTGCTTGAGCATGATGGTGATGCTGCCGTTGAACCCCAGCAGGATGATGAAGGCGAAGGCCAGGGGCACGCCGGCAAAGTTGCTGGTCATGTTGGCGAAGGCGGTCACGAAGTTGCGTAGCGGGCCATCCACGCGGCGCAGCGAGTAACTGCCCAGCACGGCGATGATGATCCCGAACACGCTGGAGTAGAAACTGATCTCCAGGCTGTACTGGATCGCCTGCATGTAGAACTTCGAACTGAAGATCTTGCTGAAGTTGGCCAGGCCCCAGCCGAACTCTTCCGACTGAACGCTGCTGATCATCACCCACACCAGCGGGGCGATCTCGAACACGATAAAGAAAATGGCGAAAGGCACCAGGCACAGGGCGGCCAGCCATTTGCCGCGGATTACTGAATTCACTTCAACAGCTCCCGGCATACAGGTTTGTCGTGGGGCACACCCAGCAGCTCGCAGACGGTGCCGCACAGCTCGGTCTGTTTGGGTGTGGCGTGGGCATCGAGGCTGAAGGCATTCCCCAGCACAAACAGCGGCACTTCCCGTTCTTCCGGCAACAGGCCGTTGTGGGAACGGTCGTTGTTCATGCCGTGGTCTGCCGTTACCAACACCTGGTAACCGGCGTCGAGCCAGCCTTGCAGGTAGTCGGCCAGGATGATGTCGGCCGAGCGCGCGCTGTTACGGTACTGCGGGGTATCGAGGCCGTGCTTGTGGCCGGCGTCGTCGATGTTCATCGGGTGCACCACCAGGAAATTCGGCGCGTGCTTGAGGCGCAGGCTTTCGGCGTCGGCAAACAGGTGCGAGTCCGGGTAATGGTCATTCCAGTAGAAATGCCCGTGCTGGATCGCCAGTGCCGGGTCGTTGGTATGACGGTCACGGGCAGCGATGAAAGGGCTGCGGTTATACAACTCGCTGACCCAGTGATAAGCCGCTGCCGCTGTGGATAAACCGGCGTCGGTGGCGTAATGGAAAATGCTGCGCTGGTTGGACAGGCGCGAGACGTTGTTGTGGACGATGCCGCTCTCGATCGGCGGGACGCCGGTGAGGATGCATTCGTACAGTGGCCGGGACAGGGCCGGCAGTTCACATTCCAGTTTGTAGAGTGCTGCGCGTCCTGCGCCGACATAGGCTTGCAAGTGCCCCATGGCGTGTCGGGCAACCTCGTAATTCAGGCCGTCGAGCACGACAAGGATGACGTTGTGCTTCATAGGGGCTGGGGCTCCGCAACAGATTGGCTTGACTCGGTTTTTTCGGTTGGAACCGGGTGAAATGTGGGAGCTGGCTTGCCTGCGATAGCGGTGTGTCAGTCGACAACAATGCTGAATGTCATACCGTTATCGCAGGCAAGCCAGCTCCTACACTGGCCGCGTTCTTACTGCATATTGATGATGACTTCTTCCTGCCACTTCTGCGGCAGGGCCTTGGAGGTCTTCTCCCAAGCGTCGGCATCTTTGATCGGCGTGACTTTCTTGTACTGCTCGTTCGGCAGCAGCTTGGCCTGCACGTCGGCTGGCAGGGTCAGGTGCTCGGCACGAATCGGCCGCGCATTGCCTCGCGCCAGGTTGGTCTGGCCGGCGTCGCTGAAGATGTATTCGCGGGTCAGCTTGGCGGCGTTCGGGTGCTTGGCGTATTTGTTGATGATGGTGGTGTAGCCGGAAATCACCGAGCCGTCCGACGGGATCAGCACCACGTAGTCATCCGGGTTGGCCATCTTGGCTTTGTAGCTCAGGCCGTTGAAGTCCCAGACCACGCCCACTTCCACCTCGCCTTTTTCCATGGTGGCGATGGTCGGGTTGGCCAGCGACAGGCGGCCTTGCTTGGCGATGTCGGCGAACATCAGCAGTGCAGGCTGAATGTTTTTCTCGTCGCCACCGTTGGCCAGTGCTGCGGCGAGTACGCCGTTGGCAGCCTGGGCGGCGGTGCTCACGTCACCGATCGAAACCTTGTATTTGCCGGTCTTCAGGTCAGCCCAGCTTTTCGGGGCTTCAGAGCCGTGCAGCAGCTTTTTGTTGACGATAAACGCGATGGTGCCGGTGTAGGCCAGCGCCCAGTTACCGTCTTTGTCTTTCGCCCAATCCGGGACTTGTGCCCAGGTGGTCGGTTTGTACGGTTGGGTCACGCCCTGTTTTACCGCGATCGGGCCGAAGGCGGCACCGACGTCGCCGATGTCGGCGCTGGCGTTGTCTTTCTCCGCCGCAAACTTGGCGACTTCCTGGGCCGAGCTCATGTCGGTGTCGATGTGCTTGAGGCCGTAGGTCTTGGCCAGGTCTTCCCAGGTGCCTTTCCAGTTGGCCCAGTCATCGGGCATGCCGACGCTGTTGACGGCGCCTTCCGCTTTCGCGGCGGCTTCAAGGGTTTTCAAATCGGTATCAGCAGCCATGGCGGCGGTGCACATGGCAATGGTTGAGCCTAACAGTGATGCCAGGAAAAGCTGTTTCATCCGAAGCTCCTTTGGGCGTTTTCAACGCTGCGTTTTTATCGACGTTTGCGGTGGTGTTGGTCTAGGTCAGCAATACCTGAGCCAATTTAGGCTTGGCGGATGACAGTTTCATGTCGATGTCGTTTTTTGTTGGCCTGGACGGGGGATCGCCGGGTAAGCGTAGACCATGCCCAACCGCCCGGAAGCCTTGGACTTGGCCGATGTATTGCAGGTCTTGTGGCAGGACGTCGCGGGGCGCTGTCATCTGTCGGTCATGTGCAATGCCTAGGCTTGCACGCAACAGCAGAGGCGCGTTTAGAGGGCGTTTTGTGCACCTGAATAGTGCTGGTCTAGTCCAGATAGGTAACGTTGATGCGTGATGAGGCAACCAAAGCGGTGACAACCATTGGCCTGGCGCTGCAAGAGCAGATCGACCATGGGTTGTTGGCGCCTGCCAGTAAGCTGCCGGCCGAGCGCAAGCTCAGCGAGTTGTTTGGTACCACCCGGATCACGGTGCGGGAAGCCTTGTTACAACTTGAGGCCCAAGGGCAGATTTATCGCGAGGAGCGGCGGGGGTGGTTTGTGTCGCCGCCCAGGCTTGCCTACAACCTGATGCAGCGCAGTCATTTTCACGCGATGGTGAGTGCGCAGGGGCGGGTGCCGTCGACCGAGGTGATCTCGGCGCGGTTGCAGCCGGCTTCGGCGTCGGTGTGTGCGTGGTTGCAGTTGCCGGCGTTGTCCAGCGTGATCCAGATTTGCCGGGGGCGCAGGATTGATGGGCGGTTGGTGTTGTATGTGGAGCACTATCTGAACCCGCAGTATTTTCCGGGGATTCTGGAGTGTGATTTGAATCAGTCGATTACGGAGTTGTATGCGCGGGTGTATGACTTGCACTACGGGCGGGTGCGGTTTGAGATTGTGCCGACGTCATTGCAGGTTGAGGCGGCGGCGGCGTTGAGGGTGTCGGTGGGGAGCCCGGGGTTGCGGATTGCCCGGGTTAATTATGATCAGCATGAGCGGTTGATTGATTGTGATCTGGAGTTTTGGCGGCATGATGCGATTCATGTTGGGGTGGATGTGGTTTGACCCGTTGACCCGTTGACCGCGTACATATCCATTTCTGCGGTAACGGCTACTTATGGTTCCGCTCTTACAGCGGCTCACTTTGGAAAAGCCGGAATGCCGGCCCAGCCCAAAGTAAGCAAAGGGCTCTGCCCCGCCTGTCGGCACCTCGCTAAGGCTCGGTGTTCCCTCACTCCGGCGCTGCTCCGCGGGCCGCCGCGATGGGCCATCCTTGGCCCAGCGCGGCTAAACCGGCGTCCTGCCGGTTTACCCGCTCCGCACCACCTGCGTTCGGCCTCGGGCTTATTGGGGCAGTCAGATCAAGATCAAAAGCAAGAGCACAGCGGCCTACAGGCCGGCTTGAGTGGTAGAAGCTAGATCAAAAGCCAGAGCGAAAACGAAATCTGAAACGGATGCAGCTCTGCTTTTCTGTGGGAGCTGGCTTGCCTGCGATGCAGACACCTCGGTTTTTCAGGTACACCCAGTTGATGCCATCGCAGGCAAGCCAGCTCCCACATTTGACCGTGCCCGCTGTAGATTTTGATCTTGATGTTGCCTTTGCTTCAC
This sequence comes from Pseudomonas sp. 1912-s, assembly GCF_029269205.1. Taxonomy (NCBI): domain Bacteria; kingdom Pseudomonadati; phylum Pseudomonadota; class Gammaproteobacteria; order Pseudomonadales; family Pseudomonadaceae; genus Pseudomonas; species Pseudomonas sp. 1912-s. The sequence continues at coordinate 7,830 of NZ_JARIXR010000069.1, forward strand.
ACCACTCAAGCCGGCCTGTAGGCCGCTGTGYTSTTGATCTGCTTTTGATCTTGATCTTRGGCGCCCCGTTAAACCACGCTGGCCGAACGCAGG
>NZ_JARIXR010000007.1:0-288690 GCF_029269205.1 Pseudomonas sp. 1912-s
AAAGGCCAAGGTTTATCACAGTCGATTTAAGTTTCAGAAGCGCTACTTCAGGATCGCCAAAGGCCTGGCTGGACATCACGTTGCACTACGTCCGAACACTGAAAGTGACGGGCTGTTTGATGTCTATTTCTGCCATCACTTTTTGCGAACGATCGACGTGAAGCAGCCTGATTACGGTTCATAATGTGTCAACCATGTCCCCGTACATGTGTCCACCATGTGTCCGGTCCGTACAGGCTTTTCCAAAGTGACCCGCTGTAAGAGCGGAACCAATAGCGGCCGTTACCGCAGCAACGGATATGTCCACAACACAAACCCACTCCTCTATCACCATCATAGGTGGAGTCAAACCTCCCTACCCCCTAGAATCCCCCCACGATTAAAGGAGACGACTTCATGCTGACGGTGATTTCCCCCGCCAAAACCCTCGATTTCGAGTCAAAGCCGGTCACCCCGCGCTTCACCCAGCCGCAATACCTCGACCACTCCCAGGAGCTGATCGAACAACTGCGTGAACTGAGCCCGGCGCAGATCAGCGAACTGATGCACGTCTCCGACAAGATCGGCGGCCTCAACGCCGCACGCTTCGGCAGCTGGACCCCAGCCTTCACCCAAGCCAACGCCAAACAGGCCCTGCTGGCCTTCAAGGGCGACGTCTACACCGGCCTCAACGCCGAAACCTTCACAGACGCCGACTTCACCTACGCCCAGGACCACCTGCGCATGCTCTCCGGCCTGTACGGCCTGCTGCGCCCACTGGACCTGATGATGCCGTACCGCCTGGAGATGGGCACCAAGTTGCCCAACGCCCGTGGCAAGGACCTGTACGCTTTCTGGGGCACCCGCATCAGCGAGTGGCTCAACGAAGCCCTGGCCGAACAAGGCGATGACGTGCTGCTCAACCTGGCCTCCAACGAGTACTTTTCGGCAGTCAAGCGCCCGGCACTGAACGCGCGGATCATAAACACCGAGTTCAAGGACCTGAAAAACGGCCAGTACAAGATCATCAGCTTCTACGCCAAGAAGGCCCGGGGCATGATGAGCCGCTTCGTGATTGAAGAACGCATCAACGACCCGGCCAAACTCAAGGAATTTGACGTGCAGGGCTACCGCTTCAATGCGGAGCAGTCGAAACCGGATAACCTGGTGTTCCTGCGGGATCACGCACCGGAATAACTCAGTCTTTCTGAAAACCGGAAACCCGTGGCGAGGGAGCTTGCTCCCGCTGGGCTGCGCAGCGGCCCCAAAAAAGCCAGGGCCGCTGCACGCCCCAGCGGGAGCAAGCTCCCTCGCCACAACAATTCCCTCGAATAAACCCCTCTTCAGCCCATCTAATCGTCATTTATTTGGCGTCAAAAATATTTCTTCAGAATTCCTAACATTTATTTCACTCGACATTCGTCAATTTTTTTCGTAGTGGCACCACTTTTTTCAAAGAGTAGTGGCACAAAACTATTTAGCCCTCGCAACTCCCCGCAACTACTGGCCCAAATAGCAAGTGCTATCACAATAGTACTAGTGCCATCTTTCCTAATATTTCAAGAAATTTCCGGAAACAGGATGAGCGGCCCGGAACTATGTCCCAAAGCACCGCTCATACCACCGGTAACGATTATCTCTGCAAATGTAAGAGATGACTTACGCGGCGACCAAATGAAGTAGCAAAGTTGTCATCTAACTTTGACTCAATGGTCAAACCATCAACTGACTAGTTGAAGGCGGACGAAGAGGTTTCACTACTTTCTCCGAAAAGGCCAAGGCTGAGCTCACCTGTATGGGTCAGTGAGACAACCCAAGCCGTTGATATATAAGGTCTTAAAGCCCCTGTCAACGCCTTGAGGCACTGGCGCCAGGCCCTTCCCCAGGAAGGCTGGCTGCATTTCAGGGCAAGCCCCAACAATAAGGCCAAGTTGCGCACAACTTGAGTGCATTAGTTAGTCACTCGACTTTTAGTATGCCTGCACTGGATATATCGACGTTTATTCGTCGCACTTCCCAGTGTCTGAGTGACGCTTCAAAACATGAACTCCGGCCATCTAATGGCACGATTAACAATGAGGTAAATGCGATGCGCATCAGCATATTTGGTCTAGGTTACGTCGGCGCAGTATGTGCCGGTTGCCTGTCTGCACGAGGCCATGAGGTCGTCGGCGTAGACATCTCCAAGGAAAAGATCGACCTGATCAACGCGGGCAAATCGCCCATCGTTGAACCGGGTCTGGGCGAGCTGTTGAGCCAGGGTATTCAAACTGGCCGACTGCGCGGCACCACCAATTTCGCCGAAGCAATCCGTGATACCGACCTGTCGATGATTTGCGTCGGCACGCCGAGCAAGAAGAACGGCGACCTGGAACTCAACTACATCGAATCGGTGTGCCGCGAGATCGGTTTTGTCCTGCGTGACAAGACCACCCGCCACACCATCGTGGTCCGCAGCACTGTGCTGCCAGGCACCGTGGCGAATGTGGTCATCCCGATTCTCGAAGACTGCTCCGGCAAGAAAGCCGGTGTCGACTTCGGCGTCGCGGTAAACCCTGAGTTCCTGCGTGAAAGCACCGCCATCGCCGACTACGACCTGCCGCCGATGACCGTCATCGGTGAGTTCGACAAAGCCTCCGGCGATGTCCTGCAGTCGCTGTACGAAGAACTCGACGCCCCGATCATCCGCAAGGACATCGCCGTCGCCGAGATGATCAAGTACACCTGCAACGTCTGGCATGCGACTAAAGTGACCTTCGCCAACGAGATCGGCAACATCGCCAAGGCGGTGGGTGTCGACGGCCGCGAAGTGATGGAAGTGGTCTGCCAGGACAAGACCCTCAACCTGTCCCAGTACTACATGCGCCCGGGCTTCGCGTTCGGCGGCTCGTGCCTGCCGAAAGACGTGCGCGCCCTGACGTACCGCGCCGGCTCCCTCGACGTGGATGCGCCGCTGCTCAACTCGCTGATGCGCAGCAACGAGTCCCAGGTGCAAAACGCCTTTGACATCGTCTCCAGCCACGACAAACGCAAAGTCGCCCTGCTGGGCCTGAGCTTCAAGGCCGGCACCGATGACCTGCGCGAAAGCCCGCTGGTGGAACTGGCCGAAATGCTGATCGGCAAGGGTTTCGACCTGAGCATCTACGACAGCAACGTCGAATACGCCCGCGTGCACGGCGCGAACAAGGAATACATCGAGGGCAAGATCCCGCACGTGTCGTCCCTGCTCAACTCGGACTTCGACGAAGTGATCAACAACTCCGACGTGATCATCCTGGGCAACCGCGATGAGAAGTTCCGTGCCCTGGCGCATAACGCTCCCCACGGCAAGCAAGTGGTCGACCTGGTGGGCTTCATGTCCAAGGCCACCAGCGTGAGCGGCCGTACCGAAGGCATTTGCTGGTAACAGCAACGGCAAGTTTCAAGCGGCAAGCGTCCTGATCCCCGGCGCTTGCCGCTTGAAGCCTCCTTCACCTGCGGAATGACGCCTATGTCCAAGTTAAAACACGTACTCCTCCAATCCGCCGGCTGGCTGTTTTTCCTGAGCCTGCTGATGGGACTCGCCCTGCTGTTGCCGGCGAGTACGTTCGACTCCGAGTCGAAGAATTTTATTTTCCTGATTGGCGCCGTCGGTATCTGGCGCTACTCGATGGGTGCTACGCATTTCTTTCGCGGCATGCTGTTCCTGTACGTGGTCTACCCGCACCTGCGGCGCAAAGTGCGCAAGCTGGGCAAGGCAGCAGACCCGTCCCACGTATTCCTGATGGTGACAAGCTTTCGGATCGACGCGCTGACCACGGCCCAGGTCTACAGCTCGGTGATCCGCGAAGCCATCGAATGTGGCTTCCCTACCACCGTGGTCTGCTCGCTGGTGGAAATGTCCGATGAGCTGCTGGTCAAGAGCCTGTGGGCCAGGATGAACCCGCCCGACCACGTCAAGCTGGACTTCGTGCGTATCGCCGGTACCGGCAAGCGTGACGGCCTGGCCTTCGGTTTTCGCGCCATCTCCCGCCACCTGCCGGACGACCGCGCCGTGGTGGCCGTGATCGATGGCGACACCGTGCTCGCCGAGGGCGTCGTGCGCAAGACCGTGCCGTGGTTCCAGCTGTTCGGCAATGTCGGTGGCCTGACCACCAACGAGTTCTGCGAAGTGCGCGGCGGCTACATCATGAGCGAGTGGCACAAGCTGCGCTTCGCCCAGCGCCACATCAACATGTGCTCCATGGCTTTGTCCAAACGCGTGCTGACCATGACCGGCCGCATGTCGGTGTTCCGCGCCAACGTGGTCACCGACCCGGGCTTTATCGCCGACGTGGAAAGCGACTCGCTGCAACACTGGCGCCTGGGCCGCTTCAAGTTTTTGACCGGTGACGACAAGTCCAGCTGGTTCAGCCTGATGCGCCTGGGCTACGACACTTTCTACGTGCCGGACGCTGCGATCCACACCGTGGAACACCCGCCGGAAAAGAGCTTTATCAAGGCCAGCCGCAAGCTGATGTTCCGCTGGTACGGCAACAACCTGCGCCAGAACTCCCGTGCCCTCGGCCTGGGTATGCGCCGGCTTGGCCTGTTCACCAGCATCGTGCTGTTTGACCAGCGCGTGTCGATGTGGACTTCGCTGCTGGGCCTGACCGTGGCGATCATCGCCACGTTCAAATACGGCGGCGCGTTCATCCTCGCCTACCTGCTGTGGATCGGCATCACCCGCCTGATCCTGACCCTGCTGCTGTCGTGCTCCGGTCACCGGATCGGCCCGGCTTACCCGGTGATTCTCTATTACAACCAGATCATGGGCGCGCTGGTGAAGATCTACGTGTTCTTCCGCCTTGATCAACAGTCCTGGACACGCCAGGACACCAAACTGACCCGCGATTTGGCCAGCTTTCAACGTTGGTTCAACACCTGGTCGTCTCGGACCATGACCTTCTCCGCCGGCAGCATTTTCGTCGCCGTGTTGCTGATGATGGTTTGACCCTGCCAAGCCTGAATTAACTAGGAACTACACACCATGAATAGCCAAGTAAACGCCAACGTTGTCCACGAGTCCGAAGCCCAGCGCCAACACGCCCGGGTAAAAATCCCGGCCAAGCTGCGCTTCTTCGGCGCCGACCACACGCCGATGGAAGTACGCGTCATCGACCTGTCCGCCGGCGGCCTGGCGTTCAACGCCCCGCAGCAGCCGCTGAAAGTCGGCGATGTGCACAAGGGTCGCTTGCAGTTCGTGATCGATAACCTCGGCCTGGCGATGGACGTCGAGCTGCAGATTCGCTCCTACGACCGCCAGACCGGCCGCACCGGTTGCCAGTTCCAGAACCTCGACGCACAAGACATCTCGACCCTGCGCCACCTGATCACCTCGCACTTGTCCGGCGACATCGTGACCATGGGCGACGTGCTGGCAACCCTGCAACGCGACAACTTCACCAAGGCGCGCAAGGTCAAGGACAGCGGCAGCAACATGAGCGTCGGCGGCCGCCTGCGGGCCGTGACCTTCAGCCTCGGGATCTTCGTGGTGGGCCTGGTCGCCTTCGGCTTCGTGGTCAAGTCGGTGTACGGCATGTACTTCGTCAGCCACGCCACCTCCGGACTGGTGAGCGTACCCGGGATGAACGTCACCATGCCGCGCGATGGCACCGTGCAGAGCCTGATCAAAGGAGATGCAGTGGCCGCCAAGGGCGCGCCACTGGCGACCTTCAGCACCAGCATGCTCGACGTGCTCAAAGGCCATCTGGACGAAGACCAGTTGCAACCGGCCAAGGTGGAAGAGCTGTTCGGCAAGCAAATGACCGGCACCCTCACCTCCCCGTGCGACTGCGTCGTGGCCCAGCAATTGGTCGCCGACGGTCAGTACGCCAGCAAAGGCGACGTGATCTTCCAGCTGGTGCCACGCGGCAGCCAGGCCAACGTGGATGCACGCTTCTCCTATCGCCAGTTTGCCGACGTTCGCCCGGGCACCCGTGTGAACTTCCAGGTGGCGGATGAAGAGCAGGTTCGCACCGGCACCATCGTCAGCAGCACCAGCCTCAACAGCACCGAAATGTCCTCCGACATCCGTGTGCAGATCAAACCCGATGCCCCGCTGGACAGCACCTACGCCGGTCGCCCGGTTGAAGTGACCAGCGACCGTGGCCCGTCCCTGAACTGGCTGATCGACAAAGCCATGGCTGCAGGTCTTTAACCATGAGCGCCCTTCGATCCCTGCCGGTTCCATTGGCGCTGGCCATCGCCCTCGCCGGGTGCGCCGGCCTGCCCGACCAACGCCTGGCCAACGAAGCCCTCAAGCGTGGCGACACGGTCACCGCGCAGCAGAACTACCAGCAGCTGGCAGACCTGGGCTACAGCGAGGCCCAGGTGGGCCTGGCTGACATCCAGGTCGGCACCCGCGACCCCGAACAAATCAAGCAGGCCGAAGCCACGTATCGCGCGGCCGCCGACACCTCGCCCCGTGCCCAGGCACGCCTGGGCCGCCTGCTGGTGGCCAAGCCTGGCGCGACCGAAGCCGAGCACCATGAAGCCGAAGGCCTGTTGAAAAAAGCCTTTGCCAATGGCGAAGGCAACACCCTGATCCCGCTGGCGATGCTGTACCTGCAATACCCGCACAGTTTCCCGAACATCAACGCCCAGCAGCAAATCAGCAAATGGCGCGCTTCGGGTTACCCGGAAGCAGGTCTCGCCCAGGTGCTGCTGTACCGCACCCAGGACACCTACGACCAGCATCTGGACGAAGTGGAGAGCATCTGCAAGGCCGCGCTGAACACCACGGATATCTGCTACGTCGAGCTGGCCACGGTCTACCAGAAAAAAGCCGAGCCGGAAAAACAGGCCGAACTGCTGAAACAGATGGAAGCCGGCTACAGCCGTGGCGCCGTGACCGCCCAACGGGTCGACAGTGTTGCCCGTGTGTTGGGCGATGCGACCCTGGGCAAGACCGACGAAAAAACTGCCCAGGCCCTGCTGGAAAAAATCGCCCCGGGCTACCCGGCATCCTGGGTCAGCCTGGCGCAACTGCTCTACGACTTCCCGGAACTGGGCGACGTCGACCAGATGATGAAGTACCTCGACAACGGCCGCGCCGCCGACCAGCCCCGCGCCGAACTGTTGCTGGGCAAGCTCTACTACGAAGGCAAGTGGGTCCCGGCTGACGCCAAGGCTGCCGAAGAACACTTCCAGAAAGCCGTTGGCCGCGAAGTGGCTGCCGATTACTACCTCGGCCAGATCTATCGCCGTGGCTACCTGGGCAAGGTCTATTCGCAAAAGGCCCTCGACCATCTGCTGACCGCCGCGCGCAACGGCCAGAACAGCGCCGACTTCGCGATCGCCCAACTGTTTTCCCAAGGCAAGGGCACCAAGCCCGACCCGCTTAACGCCTATGTCTTCAGCCAGTTGGCCAAGGCCCAGGACACGCCGGAAGCCAACGACCTGGCCACCCAGCTCGAAGCCCCGCTGACCCCGGAACAACGCGCCGAAGGCCAACGCCTGGTGCAACAGGAACTGGCCGCGCGCGGCACCCTGGCCCAAAGCACGCTGCAATTGCACGCCCTGCAAGAAGAAGACGGCGAGGAATCCCTATGAAGCTCAATCCATTCGTCAAGGCCGGCATCGGCCTGACCTTCGCCCTGCTGTGGTCGTGCCCGACCCTGGCCGCGCTGACCGAAGCCAAGAACTTCGGCCTGGAAGTGAAAGTCACCGGCCAGTCCGAAGATGACCGCGACCTGGGCACCCAGAAAGGCGGCGACGTCAACGGCATCGGCCTCGACCTGCGCCCGTGGATCTACGGCGAAAGCGGCAACTGGAGCGCCTACGCCATGGGCCAGGCCGTGACGTCCAGCGACATCATCGAGACCGACACCCTGCAACAGTCCTCGGATGACGCCACCCAACAGACCAGCAATGACGACCGCAAGAGCAAGAAAAACTACCTGGCGATGCGCGAGTTCTGGGTCGCCTACGGCGGCTTCACGCCCTACCCCGGCGAGATCCTCAAGCTCGGTCGCCAACGCCTGCGCAATGACGACGGCCAATGGCGCGACACCAACATCGAAGCGCTGAACTGGACCTTCGACACCACCTTGCTCAAGGCCAATGTCGGCGTCGCCGAGCGTTTCAGCGAATACCGCACCGACCTCAAGGAACTGTCGCCCAAGGACAAGGACCGCCAGCACCTTTACGCCGACGCCGCCTATCAGTGGACGCCAGGCCAGTGGATCGGCCTGCGCGCTCACCACACCCATGACGACGGCAAGCTCGACTACCCGCAACCGGGCGTGGCCACCGACTCGCTGGACAAACGCGAGAACGGCGACCTGACCTGGCTCGGCATCGAAGCCAACAGCGACGCCTACAACTGGCGCAACACCAACACCGTCAACTACTGGGCAAGCGTCACCGGCATGCAGGGCGACCGCGACACGGTCAACGCCTTGAACGCCGACGGCACCCGCCCCGCCAATGCCAAGCGCAGCGATGACGTGAATGGCTGGGCCACCGACCTGGGTGTGCGCCTGCGTCTGGACCCGCAGTGGCAAGTGGGCGCGGCTTACTCGCGCGCGAGCGCCGAATACGAGCAGAACGGCCTGCAAAGCAACCGTTCGAACTGGACCGGTACCCAGTCCCGCGTCCACCGCTTCGGCGAAGCGTTCCGTGGCGAAATGAACAACATGCAGTCCATGAGCCTGTTCGGTTCCTGGCAGTTGCGCGAGGACTATGACGCCAGCCTCGTGTACCACAAGTTCTGGCGCGTCGACGGCAACAAGCCGGTCGGCAGCAACGGCATCGATGCCGTGCAGAACAACACCGATGACGTGACCGGCGCGATCCTGTCCAGCACTTCCCTGCCGCTTGAAGACGGCAAGAAAGACCTGGGCCAGGAGATGGACCTGGTGGTCACCAAGTACTTCAAGAAAGGCCTGCTGCCGGCCGGGCTCAGCCAGTCGATCGACGAACCGTCGGCCCTGGTGCGCTTCCGTGCCGGTGTGTTCAAACCGGGCGACGCCTATGGCAGCCAGGTCGACTCGTACATGCATCGCGCCTTTGTCGACGTGATCTGGAAGTTCTGATGGGAGCCTGCGCAATGAACCCTCAAGCCCTCAAAGGCTCGGTCAGCCTGCTGGTCGCAGCCATGCTGCTGGCCAGCACTTCGGCCTTCGCCGATGTCGCGCAGCAGGTCAAGGCGCCGACCATCGCCAAAGAGCTGCAACAGGCCAAGACCTACACCATTTCGAGCCCGCCGACCGAGCCGCTGGAAATGGCCAAGCCGGCGCTGCCGGACGTGTCCGGCTACACCGCGGCGAATATCGCGAAGAAAATCGTGCGCAGCAAGCCGGGCAAAATCAGTATCCGCCGGATGATGCAGGAAGACGCCCTGAAGGACTTCATCGGCGGCGACAACAAGATGGCTGAATGGGTGGTGCGCCAGCACGGCATTCCCCAGGCGATCTTTGTCGACGACGGCTACATGAACCTCAAGGACCTGCTGAAGAAAGTGCCCAAGCAGTACTTCAGCGAAACCTCGCCGGGGGTGTTCCTGGCCAAGTTGCCGATCGTGGTGGGCCGTAAAGGCATCCTCGAAATCGACAAGCAGACCCAGGAGTTGCGCCTGTCCCAGGAGGCCGGTTCGTTCCTGATCAACGACGGCCAGCTGTTTGTGCGCGACACCAGAATCACCGGCTGGCGCGAGAAGACCAACGGCCCGGCGACCTTCCAGTCGCCCAAGGAATTCCGTCCGTTCCTGCTGGCCTGGGGCGGCACCGAGACCTACATCGCCAACAGCAAGATGGCCAGCTTCGGCTACGCCAACAGTAAGTCGTATGGCGTGAGTATTTCCCAGTACACGCCGAACATGGCCAAGGTGCTCAAGCGTCCCGAGCCGACGGGCTGGATCGTCGACTCCGAGTTCTCGGACATGTGGTACGGCTTCTACTGCTATGAGACCACCGGCTTTGTGCTCAAGGGCAATACCTATAAAGACAACATCGTCTACGGCATTGACCCCCACGACCGGTCACACGGCTTGATCATCACCGACAACACTGTCTACGGCACGAAGAAGAAGCACGGCATCATCATTTCCCGGGAAGTGAACGACAGCTTCATCTTCAACAACCGTAGTTTCGACAACAAGCTCTCGGGCCTGGTGATCGACCGTAACAGCGTCAACAACCTGATCGCCGACAACGAGATCTACCGCAACCACACCGACGGCATCACCCTCTATGAGAGCGGCGATAACCTGCTGTGGGGCAACAAGGTGATCAGCAACCGTCGCCACGGCATCCGCATACGTAACAGCGTGAACATTCGCCTGTACGAAAACGTGGCCATGGCCAACGGGCTGACCGGCGTATACGGCCACATCAAGGATCTGACCGACACCGACCGCGACATCGCCCTCGACCCGTTCGACACCAAGGTCTCGCTGATCGTGGTCGGCGGTGAACTGGCCGCCAACGGCAGCGGGCCGCTGTCCATCGACTCGCCGTTGAGTGTCGAGCTGTACCGCGTGTCGATGCTTGCGCCGACCAAATCCAGTGGCATCAGCTTCTCGGGCGTTCTCGGCGATCGCCAGGAAGAGATTCTCGACTTGCTGGTACGCCAGAAGAAAGCCGTGCTGATCGACCCTGTCGAACGCCAGACCGAAATGCAGGACTGAGGATGACCTTTATGCACCCACACATGATCAAACTGCTCAGCCTTTCGGGTTTGACCCTCGGCCTGCTCGCGGCCAGCCAGGGCGTGCGCGCCGACGAAGTACAGGCCCCGAAGTTCAGCGCCGAGCCGTGCTGCAGCCTGTGCCCGGCCGCCCACGACGCGAAGAATTACACCACGCGCTACCAACAGAACTTCACCACCCTGGTACAAGCCCAGGGTGACTGGCTGTTCCGTACCCAGGAAGACCTGCGCACCGAATTCGACACCAGCCCCGCCGGCTACAAACGCATGCAACAGCTGCACGATGCGTTCAAGAGCAAGGGCGTGGAACTGGTGGTGGTGTACCAGCCGACCCGTGGCCTGGTGAACCGCAACAAGCTCAACCCGGAAGAGAAAGCCAAGTTCGATTTCGACAAGGCCCTGGGCAATTACAAGACCATGCTCGGCCGCTTCGCCAAGATGGGCTACGTGGTGCCGGACCTGTCGCCGTTGACCAACGAGCAGCTGCCGGATGAATTGCCGGCCCACGACTTCTACTTCCGCGGTGACCAACACTGGACGCCGTACGGCGCCCAGCGCACCGCCAAAATCGTCGGCGCCAAAGTGCGCGCGATGCCTGAATTTGCCGGTATCCCGCAGCGTGAATTCGAGACCAAACGGTCCGGGCGCATGGGCAAGACCGGCACCCTGCACAACATGGCCGGGCAACTGTGCGGCACCAGCTACGCGATCCAGTACATGGACCAGTTCACCACCGAGCCCAAGGGCGAAGCGGGCGACGGCGACCTGTTCGGCGATTCCGGCAACCCGCAGATCACCCTCGTGGGCACCAGCCACAGCGGCAAGAACTACAACTTCGCCGGCTTCCTGGAACAGGAAATCGGTGCCGACATCCTCAACGTCGCCTTTCCCGGCGGTGGCCTCGAAGGCTCGATGATCCAGTACCTGGGCAGCGAAGAATTCCAGAAGACCCCGCCGAAGATTCTGATCTGGGAATTCTCGCCGCTGTATCGCCTGGACCAGGAGACCATCTACCGCCAGATGATGTCGCTGCTGGACAACGGCTGCGAAGGCAAGACCGCCCAGATGACCGCCAGTACCACGCTGAAGCCCGGCAAGAACGAATTGCTGGTGAACAGTTCGAACAAAGACCTGCGCAATGCCAGCCATCAGGTCGACATCCGCTTCGCCGACCCTTCGGTGAAAACCCTGCAAGCCACCCTCTGGTACATGAACGGGCGCCACGAGGACATCAAGATCGAGAAACCCGAAACATCCGATACAGACGGGCGTTTCGCCTTTGAACTGCGCACCGATGAAGACTGGGCCACGCAAAACCTGCTGGCCGTGGAAGTGCAGGGCCCCGAAGCGGGTCAGGCCGCGCAGAAGGTTGAAGCGAAAATTTGCACACGCAACGTATTCCCAAGCGGTGGTCAACAGACCGCCCAACTCGGGCAATGAGGTTACTTATGCAGAAGTTATTGATTCCAACTTTACTGGGCATGGCGATCTTCGCCGGCTCAGTCAACGCCGCCGCGCCACTGCGTCCGCCCCAGGGTTATTTCGCCCCGGTGGAAGCGTTCAAGACCGGCGACTTCAAGAATGACTGCGACACCATGCCTGCGCCGTACACCGGTTCGCTGCAGTTTCGCAGCAAGTACGAAGGTTCGGACAAGGCCCGTTCCACGCTGAATGTGCAATCGGAAAAAGCCTTTCGCGACAGCACCGCCGACATCACCAAGCTGGAAAAAGACACCAGCAAGCGCGTGATGCAGTTCATGCGCGACGGTCGCCCGGAGCAGCTGGAATGCACCTTGAATTGGCTCACCAGCTGGGCCAAGGCCGATGCGTTGATGTCCAAGGACTTCAACCACACCGGCAAGTCGATGCGCAAATGGGCGCTGGGCAGCATGGCCTCGGCCTATGTGCGCCTGAAGTTCTCCGACTCCCACCCGCTGGCCAACCATCAGCAGGAGTCACAGTTGATCGAGGCCTGGTTCAGCAAAATGGCTGACCAGGTGGTGAGCGACTGGGACAACCTGCCGCTGGATAAAACCAACAACCACTCCTACTGGGCCGCCTGGTCCGTCATGGCGACTTCCATCGCCGTGAACCGCCGCGACCTGTTTGACTGGGCCGTGAAGGAATACAAGGTCGGCGCCAATCAGGTCGACGACCAGGGCTTCCTGCCGAACGAATTGAAGCGTCAGCAACGGGCGTTGTCGTACCACAACTACGCCCTGCCGCCGCTGTCGATGATCGCCAGTTTTGCGCTGGTCAACGGTGTGGACCTGCGCCAGGAAAACAACGGCGCGCTAAAACGCCTGGGTGACAAGGTGCTGGCCGGGGTGAAAGACCCGGAAATCTTCGAGAAGAAGAACGGCAAGGAGCAGGACATGAAGGACCTCAAGGAGGACATGAAATTTGCCTGGCTTGAGCCCTTCTGCACCCTCTACACCTGCGCGCCGGACGTGATCGAGCGCAAGCACGGGATGCAGCCGTTCAAGACCTTCCGCCTCGGGGGCGACCTGACCAAGGTCTTCGACCCGGCGCACGAGAAAGGCAACAAAGGCAGCTGATACAAAGCTCCCACACCTGGACTCGGTCCAAAGGTGGGAGCTGGCTTGCCTGCTCCCACACTGAACGCGTACACCCTCCCAGATTCGTGGGGGGGTTGGGGGGGCCGTTGGCCCTTGACTGTTGGTTAAACATGGAGAGATCGGGATGGTTTTCTCGTCCAATGTGTTCCTGTTTCTGTTCTTGCCGATCTTCCTCGGCTTGTACTACTTGAGCGGGCAACGCTATCGCAATCTGCTGCTGCTGATTGCCAGCTACGTGTTCTACGCCTGGTGGCGAGTGGACTTCCTGGCACTGTTCGCCGCCGTGACGCTGTGGAACTACTGGATCGGCCTCAAGGTCGGTGCGGCAGGCGTGCGCACCAAGCCGGCCCAGCGCTGGCTGCTGTTGGGCGTGGCGGTCGACCTGTGCATTCTCGGCTACTTCAAGTACGCCAACTTCGGCGTCGACAGCATCAACCTGATGATGAAGTCGGCGGGCCTGGAGCCCTTCATCCTGACCCACGTGCTGTTGCCGATCGGGATCTCGTTCTACATCTTCGAGTCCATCAGCTACATCATCGACGTGTACCGCGGCGACACTCCGGCCACCCGCAACCTGATCGACTTTGCGGCGTTCGTGGCGATCTTCCCGCACCTGATTGCCGGCCCTGTATTGCGCTTTCGCGACCTGGCCGACCAGTTCAACAACCGCACCCACACCCTCGATAAATTCTCCGAGGGCTGCACGCGGTTCATGCAGGGTTTCATCAAGAAGGTGTTCATCGCCGACACCCTGGCGGTGGTCGCCGACCATTGCTTCGCCCTGCAAAACCCGACAACGGGCGACGCCTGGCTCGGCGCGCTGGCCTACACCGCGCAGCTGTACTTCGACTTCTCCGGCTACAGCGACATGGCCATCGGTCTGGGCTTGATGATGGGTTTCCGCTTCATGGAAAACTTCAAGCAGCCGTACATCAGCCAGTCGATCACCGAGTTCTGGCGGCGCTGGCACATCAGCCTGTCCACCTGGCTGCGTGACTACCTCTACATCACCCTGGGCGGCAACCGTAAAGGCACGCTGACCACCTACCGCAACCTGTTCCTGACCATGCTACTCGGTGGCCTGTGGCACGGTGCGAACATCACCTACATCGTGTGGGGCGCCTGGCACGGCATGTGGCTGGCGATTGAAAAAGCCATCGGCCTCAACACCGCACCGCGCAGTTTCAACGTCGTCCGCTGGGCCTTCACCTTCCTGCTGGTGGTGATGGGCTGGGTGATCTTCCGCTCGGAAAACCTGCACGTCGCCGGCCGCATGTACGGCGCGATGTTCAGCTTCGGCGAATGGTCGCTGTCGGAACTCAACCGCGCCAGCCTCACCGGCCTGCAAGTGGCAACCCTGGTGGTGGCGTACGCAACCCTGGCGTTCTTCGGCCTGCGGGATTTCTACAGCAACCGCCCACCGGAAAAAACCAAGCCTGCGGTCAACACCCAGGCCGGTGGCCCGGCCACTGCCCAACCGGGCTTGATCAAGGCCGTACCGGGCGACAACCCGGGCAGCATCCATGAGCCCGGCTACACCGTGGGCACCGAGGCCACCGTGCAACCGGCCTACTGGAGCGCCACCTGGCCACGCTACGCCATGCGCGCTGCAGTGCTGCTGCTGTTCGTGGCATCGATTCTCAAACTTTCGGCGCAGAGCTTCTCGCCGTTCCTTTACTTCCAGTTCTGAGGGAGCCGACCATGACCCGTTCATTACGCGTCCTCTATATCGCCTTGTTCCTGGCCGTGCTGTTGGCCTTGGGGGCCTGGTCGATGCGCAGTTTCCTGGGCTTCAGCACCAACGCCGACGCGACCGTGCTCAACGGTCGCTGGACCAAGGCCGTCGAGACCCATTACGACGACCAGTTCCCGATCAAGCGCCTGGGCACCAACCTCTGGGCAGCCCTGGACTACAAGCTGTTCAATGAAGGCCGTCCCGGCGTGGTGATTGGCCGCGATCACTGGTTGTACAGCGACGAGGAATTCAACCCCATCGTCAACGAAGACCAGAACCTGCAGGGCAACTACGCCCTGGTGGAAGGCGTGCGCCAGAAGCTCAAGGCCCAGGGCATCCAACTGGTGATGGCGATCGTGCCGGCCAAGGTGCGCCTGTACCCGGAACACCTGGGTGAAGTGCAGCCGGCCAGCATCCACGCCGGCCTGTACCAGGACTTCCATGCCCGCATGGCCGCCGCCAAGATCGTCGCCCCCGATCTGATGGGCCCGCTGCAACAGGCCAAGCTGCACGGCCAGCAAGTGTTCCTGCGTACCGACACTCACTGGACCCCGGATGGCGCTGAAGTGGCCGCCAAGCAACTGGCCAAGACGATTAAAGATAAAACCCCACTGAGCGGCGAGCCTCAACGCTTTGTCACCGAAGCCGAGAAGACCGAACCGCACAAGGGCGACCTGCGCCTGTTCCTGCCCCTGGACCCGCTGTTCGAAAACCTGATGCCGCCCAAGGAGCCACTGCAAAAGCGCGTGACTCACCTGGCTGAAACCAAAGGCGACGACGCGCTGTTCACCGACAGCGAAACCCCGGTGGCGCTGGTAGGCACCAGCTACAGCGCCAACCCGAACTGGAACTTTGTCGGCGCGCTGAAGCAAGCCCTGGGCAGCGACGTCATCAACTACTCCGAAGACGGCCATGGCCCGATCCTGCCGATGCTCAGCTACCTGAAAAGCGACGACTTCAAGAACAGCCCGCCCCAGGTGCTGATCTGGGAGTTTCCCGAACGTTATCTGCCCGTGAACAACGAAATCGGCGACGCCGACCCGCAGTGGGTTGCGCAGCTCAAACAAGCCGGTACGCGCCAACAGAACATGGCACTGAACACCCCAGTTAAAACCCAAAAATCCGAGACGCCCGACCGGGCGCAAAACTGAAAGAGAGGTAACTCACATGACTTTCACTACTAACCTCGCAAAAACTTTTGCCCTCGTCGCCGGCATGAGCGTTGTTTCGATGTCTGCCTTCGCCGGTGGTGACGCCGCCCTCTACGGTCCCGTCGCGCCAAAAGGCTCCAGCTTTGTACGGGTGTACAACGCCAGCAACCAGGAAGTCAGCGCAACCGTCGGCAGCACCAACCTCAACGAGGTCGCACCGCTGGCCAGCAGCGACTTCAGCTTCATGCCGGGCGGTGACTACAGCGCCAAGGTCGGCAGCCAGACCCTGCCGGTCAAGCTCGCCGCCGACCACTACTACACCCTGGTCAGCAGCGGCAGCGGCCAGCCACAACTGATCGAAGAACCGCCGTTCAAGAACAAGCAGAAATCCCTGGTACGCGTACAGAACCTCAGTGACAAGTCGCTGACCCTGAAAACCGCCGACGGCAAGACCGACGTGGTCCAGGCCGTGGCCGCCAAGGGCCGTGGCGAGCGCGAGATCAACCCGGTGAAGGTCAGCCTGGCCTTGTATGAAGGCGACAAGAAAGTCGGTGATGTGAAGCCAGTGGCCCTGGAGCGCGGTGAGGCAGCAGTGCTGTACGTCACCGGCACCGGCGCCAACCTGTCGCCAGTGTGGGTCAAGCGCCCTGTGTCGACCCGCTAACTATTTATCTGAGTTGACACGCTCCTTGTGGGGGTTGGCTTGCCTGCTCCCACATTGTCAGCACTTCAACTCAGGCCCGGACAAAAACAAGAGTGAAACGACAAACCTTCGTAGCTCTGACCCATATCGATTCAAGGAGAAACACATGATCCCAGTAATCCTTTCCGGTGGTAGCGGCTCACGTCTTTGGCCGCTTTCCCGCAAACAGTTTCCCAAGCAGTTCCTGGCCCTGACCGGCGAACACACCTTGTTCCAGCAAACCCTGGAGCGCCTGGTATTCGACGGCATGGACGCGCCCATCGTGGTCTGCAACAAGGACCACCGCTTTATCGTCAACGAGCAACTGGCCGCCCGCAAACTGGACACCCAGCGCATCCTGATGGAACCGTTCGGCCGCAACACCGCGCCGGCCGTGGCCCTGACCGCGATGATGCTGGTCAACGAAGGCCGTGACGAGCTGATGCTGGTGCTGCCCGCCGACCACGTGCTGGACGACCAGAAAGCCCTGCAACGCGCCCTGGCCCTGGCCACCGTGGCCGCCGAGCGCGGCGAGATGGTGCTGTTCGGCGTACCGGCCACCCGTCCGGAAACCGGCTACGGCTACATCAAGTCGACCAACGATTCGCTGCTGCCCGAGGGCGTCAGCCGGGTACAGCAGTTCGTCGAAAAACCCGATGAAAAACGCGCCACCGAGTTCGTCAAAAGCGGTGGTTATTTCTGGAACAGCGGCATGTTCCTGTTCCGCGCCAGCCGCTTCCTGGAAGAGCTGAAAAAGCACGACCCGGACATCTACGACACCTGCCTGCTGACCCTGGAACGCAGCAACCACACCGCCGACACCATCGACATCGACGAATCCACCTTCGCCTGCTGCCCGGACAACTCCATCGACTACGCCGTGATGGAAAAAACCCAGCTGGCCTGCGTGGTGCCATTGACCGCCGGCTGGAGCGACGTGGGTTGCTGGGCATCGCTGTGGGACGTGAATGAAAAAGACGCCAACGGCAACGTCAGCAAGGGCGACGTGGTGATCCAGGACAGCCGCAACTGCATGATCCACGGCAACGGCAAACTGGTGTCGGTGATCGGCCTGGAAAACATCGTGGTGGTGGAAACCAAGGACGCGATGATGATTGCCCACAAGGACAAGGTCCAGGGCGTCAAGCAGATGGTCAACACCCTCAACGAACAGGGCCGCAGCGAAACCCAGAACCACTGCGAGGTCTACCGTCCGTGGGGCTCGTATGACTCGGTGGACATGGGCGGCCGCTTCCAGGTCAAGCACATCTCGGTCAAGCCGGGCGCGTGCCTGTCGTTGCAGATGCACCACCACCGCGCCGAACACTGGATTGTGGTCAGCGGCACCGCCGAAGTCACCTGTGACGAGAACGTGTTCCTGCTCACCGAAAACCAGTCCACCTACATCCCGATTGCCTCGGTGCACCGTTTGCGCAACCCGGGCAAGATTCCCCTGGAGATTATCGAGGTGCAGTCCGGCAGCTACCTGGGTGAGGACGATATCGAGCGCTTTGAAGATATCTACGGTCGGTCTACGCCGATCGAGCGTGGCGTATCGGTGAAAACCATCGCGCAGTAAACAGAGCAACACAAGAAGCCCCCGCCCCACCGACTGCGTCCCTATCCGCAGCCGGTGGGCCGGGGGCTTTTTCTTTGGGGCCGGGAACCCGAAGATGGTCAACTCCACCTACGCTTGGTTAGGATGCTCGTTCCGTTTTCGAGGTTGTTGCCATGTTCTTTGGTGTCTTGCTGATTATCACCTGGCTGATCCTCCTGCTGCGCTACCCGGCCAAGGCGTTGCCGGTTTCCCTCGCGGCTGCCGTCGGGCTGGGCCTGGTGGCGGTATGGGTGGTGTGGCTGGACAACCGCGAAGCCCAGCAATTGGCGCGCCTGGAACTGCGCACCGTCTACGCCCCCAAAGAATGCCCGGCGGACCGCCCGCTCAAGCTCACCTTGAACAACGGCAACAGCGTCCCGCTGACTGAACTGCGCTGGCGCATCGCTGCCTATGCGCCGGGCGATACGGTCAACCTGGCCGACAACGTGTACGCTGCCCCGCGCTATCGCGGCCCCGGCGAATTGCAGGCCGGCGCCACCTGGGAAGACTGCCTGCCGGTGCCGCCGCTGCGCCCCGGCTACCGCCCGCAAACCCTGGAGTTTCGCGCCGAGCATTTGCAAGGCAGCTTCTCCGACTAATCACGACAAAGGACTGATCCATGCCCAACGTACTCATCACCGGGTGTTCCAGTGGCATCGGCCGTGCCCTGGCGGACGCCTTCAAGCACGCCGGTTTTGACGTGTGGGCCAGCGCCCGACGCACCGAAGATGTCGCCGCACTGAGCGCCGCCGGCTTCAACGCTGTACGGCTGGACGTCAACGACAGCACCGCGCTCGCTGAATTGGCCGGGCAGATCGGCGAACTGGACGTGCTGATCAACAACGCCGGCTACGGCGCCATGGGCCCGTTGCTCGACGGCGGCACCCAGGCGATGCAACAGCAGTTTGAGACCAATGTGTTTTCCGTGGTCGGGGTGACCCAGGCGCTGTTCCCGGCCCTGCGCCGGCGCAGAGGCCTGGTGGTGAATATCGGCAGCGTCTCAGGGGTGCTGGTCACGCCGTTTGCCGGTGCCTACTGCGCCTCGAAAGCGGCGGTGCACGCCTTGAGCGACGCGTTGCGCATGGAACTGGCGCCGTTTGGCGTGCGGGTGATGGAAGTGCAGCCGGGCGCCATTGACACGAGCTTCGCGAAAAACGCCGGTACCCAGGCCGAGCTGTTGATCAATGAGCAATCGCCCTGGTGGCCGCTGCGCGAAAGTATCCGCGCGCGGGCCAAGGCCTCCCAGGACCGGCCGACACCCGCCAGCCAGTTTGCGGCGCACGTGCTCAAGGCCGTGCAACAGACCACCCCGCCACGCCTGTTGCGCTCGGGTAATGGCAGCCAGGCGCTGCCGTGGATGGCGGCGTTGTTGCCCAAGGGGTTGCTGGAGACCGTATTGAAAAAACGCTTTGGCCTGAGCGGAACCTTGTAACAGCAGCCACACGGTGTGCGACTCCTCGACGGATCAGCCCTTCATGAAATCAATGAAGGCCCGCACTTTCAGCGGCAGGTGCCGGGTGTCCGGGTACAGGGCATACACGCCCTGCGGCGCAAATCGATGATCCGGCAGCAGCCGTACCAAACGCCCGGCATCGAGGTCATCCTGCACCAGCCACTGGGGCAGGATCGCCACGCCATGCCCGCGCACGGCGAAGGCCTGGAGAATGGCGGCACTGTCCGCAACCAGTGAAGCCTTGCCAGGCCCGGGGCGATACAGGTGCTCGTGGCCTGCCGGGTCGACCACCGCCAACTCCGTCAGCCGTCCATGGCCGAGCCTGGGCAGTTGCTCCAGTTCATCCAGCGTGGAGATTCCGGCAAACCCCGGCGCGGCCACGGCAAAGATCTCGTAGCTCGACAGCTGCACCGCCCGATGATTGGAATCGAGCATGCGCCCCAGCCGGATGGCCACATCGAACCGCTCGGAGATCAGGTCGGCATGGCTGGAGGAGGTGGATAACTGGATGTTCAATTCCGGGTGCAGGCCGCGAAAGGTTTCCAGTGCCGGCACCACCACCGCCAATCCGTATTCGACGGTGGTGGTGACGCGCAGCGTGCCCTTGAGCTGGCTGTGCTCCGAGCGCGCCTCTTCCACTGCCAGACGCGCCTCTTCCAGCATCCGTGTGCAGCGCAGGTAAAAGCGTTCACCGGCATCGGTCAGCGCCAATTGGCGAGTACTGCGGGTCAACAGGGTGACGCCCAGTTCGGCCTCCAGGCGCTTGAGGTTGAAGCTCACCACCGCCCGCGTCTGCCCGAGGAAATCCGCGGCTGCGGTCAACGAACCGGCCTCGACCACGGCCTTGAAGGTGTCGAATCGATCGAGGCTGACCATTGGCCACACCCTCCTTTGTCAAAATATTTTTGACAAACTAACAGTCAAACCGCTGTTTCCCAAGTGCCCGCACCCGCCTACCCTGCCGCCATCCACTGCAGGAACAGCGCAATGACCTACCGCTCGAAAGTCACCTGGATCTTTCTACTGGGCTTCGCCCTGGACCTGGTGAACATGTTTGTCGCCACCATCGCCTACCCGGATATCGCCCGCGAGTTGCACGCTTCGGTCACGCAACTGGCGTGGATCGGCAACGCCTACATGCTCGGCCTGACCGTCGTCATTCCCCTGAGTGTGTGGCTGGCGGCGCTGCTGGGTGAGCGCCGGTTGATTGCCGTCAGCCTGTTGCTGTTCGGCGTGGCCTCGGTGCTGGTGGGCCAGGCCGCATCGATTGAAGCGCTGATCGGCTGGCGCCTGCTCCAGGGTTTGGGCGGCGGCTTGCTGATCCCGGTGGGCCAGGCGTTGGCTTATCGGCAATTTCCGCCGGCAGAACGCAGCCAGTTGACGGCCAAAGTCATGTTCGTGGCGCTGCTGATTCCAGCCCTGTCGCCCGCCTTGGGCGGGGTGGTGGTGGACAGTGTGTCGTGGCGCTGGATCTTTTTCGCCAACCTGCCGTTGGCGCTGATCACCCTGATGCTGACGTGGCGCTGGCTGGAGACCGACACCCCGGCTTCCGCGCGCCCGTCCCTGGACCTCGGCGCCATCCTGGGGCAGATTCGCCAGCCAATGCTGCGGGTCGCGATGCTGGTCTACCTGTTCATTCCGGGCGTCTTTATCGGCACCAGCCTGGTGGCGATTCTTTACCTGCACGGCCTGGGGTTTACCGCCAGCCACATCGGCGCGCTGATGCTGCCTTGGGCGATGGCGTCAGGCATAGCCATCGCCTTGAGCAAAAAGCTGTTCAATCGCTGCGGGCCGAGGCCGTTGTTGTTGGCGGGCATGCTGCTGCAAGCCATTGGCATCGTGTTGTTGATCGAGCCACACCCGCTGGTCGTGGTGCTCGCCTACACCCTGATGGGCCTGGGCGGCAGCCTGTGCAGCAGCACCGCGCAAACCCTGGCCTTTCTCGACATTGCGGCCGACCGCATGGGCCACGCCAGCGCCTTGTGGAACATCAATCGCCAGTTAAGTTTTTGCCTCGGGGCGGCGTTGCTCAGTGCGGTACTGGCGACACTGCATTCCTTCACCGCGACTTTCGTGATTGCCGCGGCGTTGACCCTGTTCCCCTTATTTGCAGTACTGTGCCTGGATGCGTCCACGGTACGGACACTGCTTCACCCTGCCAGCGAGCCCACACGATGATTGATTACCGCGACTTTTTTGATGAAGTGATCCAGGCCCATGTCGAGATCGAACAATGGTTTGCCGGGACGGCACCCGAGGGAACACTGCAGGTTTTGCTGGGGCGTTTTTCGCCGGACTTTTCCATGATCACCCCGGCTGGCAAACAACTGGACTTTGCGATGCTCAAGCAGCTGTTCAGCCAGGCGGGCGGCAAGCGGTCCGGGTTCAAGATCAGCCTCAGCGAATTTGCCGGGATTGACCGACATGCTCGTGGCGCAACAGTGAGTTATCGCGAGCAACAGGTGGATGGCAGCGGTACACACACCGACCGGCGTTCGACGGTGGTGTTTGAAAAGCAGGCCAGTGGCGCCCTGCTGTGGCGCCACTTGCACGAGACGTTTTGCTGACCTGTGGTGAGGGGGCTTGTCTCTTGTTGGGTTGCGCAGCGGCCGCAAAAAAAGCGGGAGCGCTTCGCACTCCAACGGGGGACAAGCCCCCTCACCACAGGACAGGCCCCCACACCACCACAGGACAAGCCCCCTCATCAACACAGAAAATCAGTTCTGTGTTTGGTTAACAATCACGGTGCAGGTGATGCCCGCCGCCAACAGCACACCCTCCGGCACTTCATCGATGTGAATCCGCACCGGCACCCGCTGGGCCAGGCGCACCCAGTTGAACGTCGGGTTCACATCGGCAATCAGTTCGCGGCTTTCCGGGTTGTCACGGTCGTAGATCCCGCGCGAGATGCTTTCCACATGGCCCTTGAGGGTTTCGCCGCTCATCAACTGCATGTCGGCCTTGTCGCCGACTTTGACGTGAGGCAGCTTGGTTTCTTCAAAGAAGCCGTACACCCAGAACGAGTTCATATCCACCACCGCCATCTTCGCCTCGCCGATGCGCGCGTAGTCGCCCCGGTGCACGTTGAGGTTGGTGACGTAGCCATCCACCGCCGCCACCACCTGGGTGCGCTTGAGGTTGAGTTCGGCCGCTTCCAGTTGCGCCAGCGCGTGCTGGTAATCCGCCAGGGCGGAGTCGGCGATGTTGCTGGCGTCGTCGCGGTTTTCCTTGGAAATCACCAGGGCATCGAGGTCGGCGCGGCGGTGGGCGTTGACCTTGCGCATTTCCCAGGTGGCCTTGCGGGACGCCACCAGCGACTGCGCCTGCTTGACGGCAATCTGGTAGTGCTCGGGGTCGATCTGCATCAGCAGGTCGCCCTTTTTCACCTGTTGGTTGTCACGCACCGGGACGTTGACCACCTCGCCCGTCACGTCGGCGGCGACGTTGATGATATCGGCACGCACCCGGCCATCGCGGGTCCAGGGGGTTTCCATGTACTGCACCCACAACGTGCGGCCAATCCAGATCGCCAGGGCCAGTACCAGCAAGGTCGCGAGCAGGCTGAAAAACTTTTTCATCGGGGCATTCTCAACGGTAGACGGTCAGCGCCAGGGCGCCGAACAAGCAAGCGAACAGGCTCAGGCGCAGCAGCGCCGGGTGCCAGAAAAAACGGTACAGGTCAAAGCCGGCCAGGAACCGGTCGAGGGCCCAGGCCAGGCCCGCCGCGATCAGAAACATCAGGGTCATGGTGGGCATGTACACGCCGTGGAAGGCGATTTCACGAGGCATGAGCGGGTCCTTCGGGCTTGAGGGCAGCCAGGGGTGATTGCGGGTCCAGCAGTGAGGTGCGGATAAAGTGCAGGTAACTTTTCACCCGGCGCAGGGCCGAGGTGTCGAAGTGCGGGGCGAAGGGTTCGTCGGTGGCCTGCACGCGGCTGATGGCATGGTCGACGGCGATCAGGCTGCGTTCCAGGTTGCTGGCGCTGGGTTGCAGGAACAGCCGCACCAGCGAACGGCCCATCACCCGGATCGCCTGGCGCCACGGCTGGGACTCGGCATACGCCGGGTGCACCGGCAAGATCGCCTGTTCCTTGCGCAACTCGATAATTGCGTGGCCGACTTCCAGCACCACGAACATCCAGCGCAGCAGGTTGCGTTGCACCTGCGGTTGCCCGGCGGCAAAGCCATAGGCCTGGTGCAGCAGGTCGCGGGTGCGGCTTTCGAAACCTGACGCCAGGCCCTTGAGCTTGCCGCTGATGGCGAACACCACTTGCTCGCGCAAATCCTGCTCCAGCCGGCGCCACAACCAGCGGCTGTTGGGCGGCAGGATGATCGCGCCCGCGGCCGCACACACCAGCATGCCGATGACCATGGCGATGTAGTCGTTGATGAAGGTGTAGGGGTTGTAGATCGTCAGGTTATCCGGCACCGAACCGGTACTGAAGAAGATCAGCAACCCGACGCCGACTCCCGCGTATTGCGGGCGCGAGGCCAGGAACGAGCCGAAGATGATCACCGGGGCGAGCATCACGCACAGCAGCGGGAACCCGTCGATCCAGGGGAACACGAAGAACATCTCGACAAAGCCCACCAGCGCCCCGATCAACGTGCCGCAGGCCATTTGAAACGCCATGCGCTTGGGGTTGGGTGTGGCGGCGGACAAGCCCACCGTCGCGGCAGCGATCAGGGTCATGGTGGCGCCGCTGGGCCAGGCGGTGGCCACCCAATAACTGCCGAGCACGATCAGGATAAATGACGCGCGAATCCCTGAGGCGGCGCAGGCCAGCCAGTTGGTTTTCGGGGTGTAGGGTTCGTCCCAGTGTTCGCGCTCGTGGCTGTGGTCGGCCAGGGACGCATGGGTTTGTGCGTAGCTGTGCAACTCGTCGACGAAGCGGTACAGCAGCTCGTAGGCGGTGTGGAAATCCAGCTGCTCGGCGTCGCTGGGGGCGCTTTCCTGAAAGCTCGCCCGCAGGCTGCGGACCTTGGCGGGCAGGCCCTCTTTGTAAGCCGTCAGTTGGCTGAGCAGGCGCGCCGCGTCGGGGCTGGTGAGGGCGCGACCGGAGAAGCCGTCGAGCAATTCGGCCAGGTCTTGCAGGCCCGGCTTGATGGCCGCCACCACATGGTCAGCCTGATTGCTGCGCAGGCGTTCCAGCAATTGGTGCAA
Source organism: Pseudomonas sp. 1912-s (assembly GCF_029269205.1). Lineage (NCBI taxonomy): Bacteria > Pseudomonadati > Pseudomonadota > Gammaproteobacteria > Pseudomonadales > Pseudomonadaceae > Pseudomonas > Pseudomonas sp. 1912-s. The sequence goes on from NZ_JARIXR010000007.1 coordinate 25,009, forward strand.
GGCGTTGAAACGAGTGGTGATGCCCATGAACTCGCTGTTCAAACGGGTCAGACGGCCATTGCGCCGACGCATGTGCGGGTCTTCGAACACGGTGATGCTGCGCAGCCCTTCCAGGCCCACGGCTTCGGCGATAAAGCGCACGTTGCTGCGTTCAAACCCTTCGCGCTCGCTGCGACCGCGCAGGCCGTCGGTGACGAACAACGCAAACACCCCGAAGCGCTGGTACAAGGCATTGCGCATCGCGGCACTGGCGGTTTGCGGCAGGATCGCGGCGCTGACCAGCGTGGAGCAGACAATCCCCAGGGAAATTTCCAGCACCCGCCAGACCGCCGCCATGAACGCGCCGTCGGGATGGGCCAGGGCCGGCAGCCCGACCATCGCGGCGGTGTAGCCGGCCAGTACAAAACCGTAGGCGCGGAAGTTGCGGTTACGGGTCGCGCCAGCGGTGCAGATGCCGACCCAGATCGCCAGCGAACCGAGGAACAGCTCAGTGTTCTGCGCAAACAACGCGATCAGAAACACCATCACCGCCGACCCCGCCAGGGTGCCAAGGAAGCGGTAAAAACTCTTGGCGAACACCTGGCCGCTTTGCGGCTGCATCACGATAAATACGGTGATCATCGCGGTGCGCGGTTGCGGCAACTCCAGGCGCATGGCGAGCCACAAGGTCAGGAAGGCCGCGATCAGCACCTTGAAGATATAGACCCAGGTCACGCCGTCACTGCGTGCCCAATCGAAGAAACCACGGCGCCACTCAAGCGAGTGCAACCAGCGCAGCGGTGCAGGCAAGGGAGTCATCGCATCCTACTCAGTGATCAAACACGGCCAGGGCCGCCGGGGTCTTGCTCGGTAAGGTCTTGCTGTCCTGAGGCACATCGCTGCCGGCGCCGAGGCCACCGCCCAATGCGGTCACCAGTTCGGCGTGGGCACTCAGCCGTGCGGCCTGGACCTGTTGCTGCACCTGCTGCTGGCGGAACAACAGGCTCTGGGCATTCAGCACGTTGAGGTAGTCGGTAAGGCCGCGCTGGTAGGCGATCATCGCGATGTCGTAGGTTTTCTGCGCCGAGGCCACGGACTCGGCGGCGAAGGCCTGCTGCTTGTCCATCGACTCGCGGCGGATCAATTGGTCGCTGATGCCCTTGAGCGCGTTGACCAGGGTCTGGTTGTAGTGGGCCACGGCGATGTCGTAGCCGGCACTGGCTTCACCCAGTTGCGAGCGCAGGCGACCGCCGTCGAAGATCGGCAGGCTGATGGCCGGGCCGGCGGTGTAATTGAGTTTCTTGCCGGTCAGGAACTCCAGCATCCCGCCGCCGGTGGCGACGTAGCCGAGGCTGCCCACCAGGTCGACGTTGGGGTAGAACCCGGCGTGGGCCACATCAATGCCACGGGCCTGGGCCGCCACTTGCCAGCGGCTGGCAACCACGTCCGGGCGCTGGCCGAGCAGTTCGGCGGGCAAGCTCGAGGGCAATTTCAGCGGTGCACCGAGGGACAGGGTGGGCCGCTGCAACTGCGCGCCCGCCCCCGGCCCTTTGCCCGCCAGCGCAGCCAACTGGTTGCGGCTCAGGGCAATCTCTTCGTCCAGGGCGTCCAGTTGCCGATGGGTTTCCGGCAACGGTGTCTCGGCCTGGCTGACTTCGAAGTGGGTGCCGATCCCGCCATTCAAGCGCTTTTGCGCAAGATCGAGGATCTGTTGTTGCTGGGCCAGGGTGGCGGCGACGATGTCGCGCTGGGCGAAGTGCAGCGACAGCTGGATATAGGCACGCACCACGTTGCTCTGCAATTCGAGCTGGGCCTGGCGCGCTTCGGCGGCGCTCATGTGGGCCATGTCCACGGCGCGCTCGGTGGCATTGCTTTCGCGGCCCCAAAGGTCGAGGGCATAGCTGAAGCCCAGGGACGCGTTGTTGTCCCAAGTGGTGGAATTGTCCAGCGCGCCCGGGCCGTAGAACTGGTCGCTGGGCCAGTTATGGCGTTTGAGCGTGGCGTCGCCATTGACTTGCACCGACTCGGCCGACTCGGCGACCCCGGCCATGGCCCGGGCTTCACGCACGCGCGCTGCGGCTATGGCCATGCTCGGGCTGCCTTGCACGGCGAGGTCGATCCAGTGGTTGAGTTGCGGGTCGCCGTAGGCTTGCCACCATTGCGCAGTGGGCCAGTGGGCGTCCTGGGCAGCGGTTTTGATCGCTTCGTCGGTGGCCAATGTATTGGCGGCGAGTGCCTGCCCTTTGGGGGCAATTCCTCCGGTTCCGATGCAGCCGCTGATTGCTAACGATAAGGCCCAAACACTGAGAGTCTTCAGCTCTCTGCTGATGCGACGCGGCACTGCTGCGAATTCCTGAGAGGGTGTTGCGGGGAAGGTGGCGCAATTCTAAGGGGCGGGCCGGATGGCGATAAGGTGGGATTCTTGTGAATCTTTGTTACCGTTCAGGCGATAATCTTTTGGTAGGGATCACTGGATCCTGCAACTTCGTGTCACAATTTGCCATCTCCCTTGAGAGCACCCCATGGACACTTTGCAAAACATGCGCGCCTTCAGTTGTGTGGCCGAAGCCGGCAGCTTCACCGCCGCCGCCGTGCAACTGGATACCACCACTGCCAACGTCTCGCGCGCGGTCTCCAACCTTGAGGCCCATCTGCAAACCCGTTTGCTCAACCGCACTACCCGCCGCATCGCCCTGACCGAGGCCGGCAAGCGCTATTTGCTGCGCTGCGAGCAGATCCTGGCGTATGTCGAGGAAGCGGAAGCCGAAGCCAGCGACGCCCACGCCCGCCCCGCCGGGCAGCTGAAAGTGCACACCATGACCGGCATCGGCCAGCACTTCGTGATCGATGCGATTGCCCGCTACCGCCGCACCCACCCGGACGTGACCTTTGACCTGACCATGGCCAACCGCGTGCCGGACCTGCTGGATGAGGGTTACGACGTGTCCATCGTGCTGGCCAGCGAGCTGCCGGATTCGGGTTTTGTCTCGCAGCGCCTGGGGATAACTTACAGCATCGCCTGTGCCTCGCCGGCTTACGTCAAGGCCAACGGCTGTGCACAACGGCCCAGCGACCTGCTCAACCACGCGTGCCTGCGCCTGGTCAGCCCGGTGATTCAGTTGGACAAATGGTCGTTCAACGGGCCAGAGGGCCAGGAGAGCGTGGCGATCAACAGCTCACCGTTCCTGGTGAACTCGGCGGATGCGATGAAAACCGCGATCACCAGCGGCATGGGCGTTGGCCTGTTGCCGGTGTATGCGGCGATTGAAGGGCTGCGCAACGGCACGCTGGTGCGGGTGATGCCCAACTACCGCTCCCAGGAACTCAACCTGTACGCCATCTACCCTTCGCGCCAGTACCTGGATGCGAAGATCAAGACGTGGGTCGAATACCTGCGCAGTTCACTGCCGGAAATCATGGCCGCGCATCAGGCGGAACTGGCCGCCTATGAGCTGAGTGGCAGTCTGGGCGGGGCCCGGCTGAGTAACTGAGGGTGGTCAGCGGCTACACCGGCAGCGTAATGCCAAAGGTGTTGCCGCCACCTTCGCTGCGCACAAACACATCCCCGCCGTGCATCAGCGCGATCGCCTTGACGATCGCCAGCCCCAATCCGTGATTCGCCCCGCTATTGCTGCGGGACGCGTCCACCCGATAGAACCGCTCGAACAACCGAGGCAGATGCTCGCTGGCAATCTCATCACCCGGATTGGTCACCCCGATCGCCACATGATCCTCCAGCACTTCGATCTTCACCTCGATCACCTGCCCCGGGGCCGTGTGCTGCACCGCGTTGCTCAACAGATTGATCAGCGCCCGGCGCAGATGCGCCTTCTCGATCTGCACCTGGGCATCGCCGCTCACGCGTACCTGCACCTGGGCGTCTTCCAGAATGAAGTCGAGGTAATCCAGGGTGGTCGCCACTTCATCCGCCAGTGAACTGGTGATCAGCTTGGTGGCCTTGCTGCCCTGGTCGGCGCTGGCCAGGAACAACATGTCATTGATGATCGAACGCAGGCGCTCCAGTTCTTCCAGGTTCGATTGCAGCACTTCGAAATAATGCTCGGCCGAACGCCCACGGGTCAGCGCCACCTGGGTCTGGCCAATCAGGTTGGTCAATGGCGAGCGCAGTTCATGGGCCACGTCGGCGTTGAACGATTCCAGGCGCGAGTACGCTTGCTCCACCCGGTCCAGGGTCGAGTTGAAGGAATTGACGAACTGCTTCAGCTCCGGCGGCAATGGCGACAATTGCAGGCGCCCGGAGAGTTTCGGCGGCGCGAGTTTCTGCGCCTCATCCGACAGCTTGATCAACGGCTTGAGGCCGATACGTGCGACCCAGAACCCCAGCAACGACGCCAGGAGCACCCCCACGAACGCCAGGCCGATCAGCGCCACCAGCAGTTGATGTTGGGTGGCGCGGAAATTCTCGGTGTCGACCGCGATCATGAAGCGCAGCGGCGGGCGCTGGTCCTTGGCCGGGAACTGGCTGACCAACACCTTGAACGGATGATGATGGCCTGGCAGGTGCAAATCACGCTTGCCGGTCGGGCCCTCGGCGAAGGCGCGAATCTGCGCGTCCGGGTTGCCATATTCGTAGGTGGGGTCGCTGCTCACCACCCAGAACCGGATGCGCTTGTCTTCCTCACCCAACAGCTTGAGCTTGGCGGTGATCTTGGCCCAATGGTCCGGCGTACCAAAGCGATTCACCGAGGACTCCAGCACGCTGTAACGCGCATCCAGCTCGGCACCGGGCAGCAAGCCCAGGCCTTTGTCCACCTGCTGGTACAGCGCGCCGCCGATCAACAGGAAGATCAGCAGCGCCACCAGCGTGAACATCCCGCTCAGGCGCAGGGCGATGGAGTTAGCCGACACTGCGGTTCTCCAGCACGTAACCCATGCCGCGAATGGTGTGCAGCAGCTTTTGTTCGAACGGCCCGTCGAGCTTGGCCCGCAGGCGCTTGATCGCCACTTCCACCACGTTGGCATCGCTGTCGAAATTGATGTCCCAGACCATTTCCGCAATCGAGGTCTTGGACAGGATTTCACCCTGGCGCCGGGCCAAAACGCTGAGCAGCGAGAACTCCTTGGCGGTCAGGTCGAGCCGAACCCCGTTGCGACTGGCCTTGCGGCTGATCAGGTCGATCCACAGGTCGGCGATGGTCACCTGCACCGGCTCGTGCCCGCCGCTGCGACGGGTCAGGGCTTGCAGGCGCGCCACCAGTTCAAGGAACGAGAACGGCTTGCCGAGGTAATCGTCCGCCCCTTCGCGCAGGCCACGGATGCGGTCTTCCACGCGCTCGCGGGCGGTGAGCATGATCACCGGCGTTTGCTTGCGGGCCCGCAGCGCGCGCAATACGCCAAAGCCATCCAGGCCGGGCAGCATTACGTCGAGCACGATCACCGCGTAATCGTTCTCCAGGGCCAGGTGCAACCCTTCGACGCCTTCACGGGCGACGTCGACGGTATAGCCCTGCTCCGTCAGCCCGCGGTGCAGGTAGTCGGCAGTTTTTTCTTCGTCTTCAATAATCAGTACACGCATGAGCCTTTTGTTCCAGGACGGGGCCTCAGCCTCAGTGTGTGGTTGCCAGCTGGGGAGCTGGTTTGGGTCTATGGAAAAACTTCTCGAGGTACAAGTATATGACCGGCGTGGTGAACAGCGTCAGCGCCTGGCTCACCAGCAACCCGCCCACCACCGCAATGCCTAGCGGCTGGCGCATTTCCGCACCGGGGCCGGAGCCCAGCATCAGCGGCACCGCACCCAGCAGCGCGGCCAGAGTGGTCATGATGATCGGCCGGAACCGCGTGACGCACGCTTCATAAATCGCCTCTTCAGGCGGCAGGCCGCGTACCCGCTGGGCGTCCAGGGCGAAGTCGATCATCAGGATACCGTTCTTCTTCACGATCCCGATCAGCAGCACCAGGCCGATCAGCGCCATGATCGAGAAGTCCTGGCCCATCAGCGACAACATGATCAGCGCCCCAAGCCCCGCCGACGGCAAGGTGGAAATGATCGTCAGCGGGTGCACGAAGCTCTCGTACAGCACGCCCAGGATAATGTAGACCGCCACCAGTGCCGCGAGGATCAGCCAGGGCTGGCTGGCCAGCGAACTCTGGAACGCCTGGGCCGCGCCCTGGAAGTTGCCGATGATGGTGGTCGGCATGCCGATTTCATTCTTGGCCTGGTTGAGCATGATCACCGCATCGCCCAACGCGACGCCCGGCGCCAGGTTGAACGACAGGTTGGCCGCCGGGAACATGCCGTCATGGCTGATGGACAACGGCCCGACCGTAGGCGGGTCGACCTTGGCCAGTGCCGACAGCGGTACCATCTCGTTGGTCAGCGGCGAGCGCAGGTAGAAGTAGTTCAGGCTTTCGGCCTTGCCGCGCTGCTGGGTGTCCAGCTCCAGCACCACTTGGTATTGGTTGATCTCGGTCTGGAATTCGTTGATCTGGCGCTGGCCGAAGGCGTCGTACAACGCCTGGTCCACATCGGTGGCGGTGAGGCCAAACCGCGCGGCGGCCTGACGGTCGATGCTGATGTGGGTGATGCTGCCCCCCAGTTGCAAGTCGTTGGACAGGTCGCGGAACGCCGGGTTGGCCCGCAGTTTTTCGGTGAGGCGCTGGGTCCAGGTATTCAGCGTGGGGCCGTCATTGCTCTTGAGCACGTACTGGTACTGGGCGCGGCTGGGGCCGGAGCTCAAGTTGATGTCCTGGCCGGCACGCAGGTACAGCACGATGCCCGGCACTTTCGCCAGTTTTGGCCGGATACGGTCGATAAACTGGCTGGCCGACACGTCGCGGTCCCCGCGATCCTTCAAGGCGATCCAGAACCGGCCGTTGGCGATGGTCTGGTTGCTGCCGGTCACGCCCACCGAATGGGAGAACGCTTCCACTGCCGGGTCATCCTTGACGATCTCGGCGAGCGCCTTGTGCTTGGCGACCATGTCCGGGAACGACACGTCGGCCGCCGCCTCGCTGGTGCCGAGGACGAAGCCGGTGTCTTGTACCGGGAAGAAGCCCTTGGGAATAAATACGTAGCCGACCACGGCCAGGGCCAGGGTCACCATGAAGATCGCGGCCATGGTGCGCTGGTGGGCCAGGGCGCGGCGCAGATTGCGCGCATAGCCGGCGAGCAGGCGTTCGCTGAAGCCGGGTTTGTCGTGGGCGTGATGGGTCGGCGCGCGCATGAACAAGGCGGCCAGGGTCGGCGCCAGGGTCAGTGAAACCACCACCGAGATCAGGATGGTCGACGTGGCCGTCAGCGCAAACTCCTTGAACAACCGCCCCACCACACCGCCCATGAACAGCAGTGGAATAAACGCCGCCACCAGCGAGAAGCTGATGGACACCACGGTAAAGCCGATTTCCCCCGCGCCCTTGATCGCGGCTTCGCGCTTGTCGAGGCCCGCCTCCAGGTGCCGGTGAATGTTTTCCACCACCACGATGGCATCGTCCACCACAAACCCCACGGCGATCACGATCGCCACCAGGGTCAGGTTGTTCAGGCTGAAGCCCATCAGGTACATCAGCGCAAAACTGGCCACCAGCGACACACCCAGTACGCTGGACACGATCAACGTGGCCGACAACTGGCGCAGGAACAGCGCCATCACTGCCACCACCAGCAGGATGGCGATCAGCAGGGTCACTTCCACTTCATGCAGGGACGCGCGGATGGTCTTGGTGCGGTCGGTCAATACACTGACCTGCACCGAGGCCGGCAACATGGCTTGCAGGCGTGGCAGCTCGGATTGAATACGGTCCACGGTCTCGACGATGTTCGCGCCGGGCTGGCGGGAGATCACCAGGTTGACGCCCGGCGTGTCGCCGGACCACGCCTGCACGTAGGCGTTTTCCGAACCGTTGATGACTTTAGCGATGTCGCGCAACTGGACCGGTGCCCCATTCTTGTAGGACACGATCAACTGGGCGTATTCCTCGGGATGGAACAGTTGGTCGTTGGTCGACAGGGTCGACACGCTGTTCTCACCGTAGATCGCGCCCTTGGCCAGGTTCAGGCTCGATTGCTGGATCGCCAGGCGCACGTCGGCCAGGGTCAGGCCGATGGCCGCGAGTTTATCGGGCGACGCCTGCACGCGGATCGCCGGGCGTTGCTGGCCGGTGATGTTGATCTGGCCGACACCGTCGATCTGGCTGATCTGACGGGCCAGCAGGGTTTCGACGTAGTCGCTCAGCTCGGTGCTGGGCATGCTGTCGGAGCTGACGCTGAGGATCAGCACCGGGCTGTCCGCCGGGTTGACCTTCTTCCAGGTCGGCAGGCTCGGCATGTCGCTGGGCAGTTTGCCCGACGCGGTGTTGATCGCCGCCTGCACTTCTTGCGCGGCGGTGTCGATGCTCTTGTTGAGGGTGAATTGCAGGGTCAGCAGGCTGGAGCCCAAGGCACTGCTGGAGGTCATCTGGGTCATGCCGGGGATGGCACTGAATTGCACCTCCAGCGGGGTGGCCACGGAGGAAGCCATGGTGTCCGGGCTGGCGCCGGGCAGCGTGGCGCTGACCTGGATCGTCGGAAACTCGGCTTCCGGCAGTGGGGCGATGGCCAGGCGCGGGAAGGCAATCATCCCGAGCAACACCAAGGCGAAAGTCAGCAGCAAGGTGGCGACCGGGTGGTCGACGCACCAGGCCGACGGCGAACGACTGCCACTCATGGCTGCACCTTGGCATCAACCGTCTGGATCGCTTGTGGCGGTTCCTTGAGCACATCGACCTGAGCGCCGGCCTTGAGCCGCGACTGGCCATCGCTGACCAGTACATCACCGGCCTGCACACCCCGGAGGATGTTGATGTCGCTGTCCTGATACACCACTTGCACCGGCACGATGTCGACCTTGTCACCGTTGACCCGGTACACGAAGTGCGAATCCAGCCCGCGTTGCACCACCGTGGTCGGCACCACCAGGGCATTCTTGTGCAGGGCGGTCTGGATCTTGATGGTCACCAACTGCCCCGGCCAGAGTTTTTGCGCACCGTTGCTGAACTCGGCCTTGGCGCGGATGGTGCCAGTGGTGCCGCTGATCTGGTTGTCGATCAGGCTCAGGCGGCCTTCTCCCAGCAGGTCGCCGGTCTCGCCATCGGTGTCGGCGCCCATGTAGGCGTTGACGTCCGCAGGCAGTTGCGCAGCGATCAGGCCTTGCAGGGTCGGGAGCATTTGTTGCGGCAGGGAGAACTCCACGGCAATCGGGTCGATCTGGGTGACGGAGAACAACCCCTGGGTGTCGCTCATGCGCAGGAAGTTGCCTTCATCCACGGTGCGAATCCCGACGCGACCGGTGACCGGTGAGCGAATCTGGGTGTACGAAAGCTGCACCTGGGCCGAATCAATAGCGGCCTGGTTGCCTTGGGCCGTGGCCTTGAGCTGATTGACCAGGGCTTGCTGCTGGTCATAGGTCTGCTTGGACACGCCGTCGTCGATGCTCAGTTCCTTGTAGCGCTTGAGGTTGACCAGCGCCACTTGCAGTTGCGCCTGGCTTTCCCCGAGTTGCGCCTTGGCCTGGTCCAGGCTGGCGCGGATCGAACGGTCATCAATGGTCGCCAGCAGGTCGCCGGTTTTCACCAGTTGGCCTTCCTTGACCAGCAATTTGGTGAGGATGCCGTCGATCTGCGGGCGAATCACCACGCTGTGCAACGACAATACCGAGCCGATGCCGCTGACAAAACGCGGGATGTCCTGCTCCTTGACGCTGATCACCCGCACCGGAATCGCCGTGGGCGCGGTCAGTTTGGTCTTGGCCGGGCGGGTCAGCGCCCAGGCAACCACGGCCAGTACCACGAGGACGCCCACGATCAAGGCAGGTTTTCGTTGAATGTGCATGGGGTGAGGCGCCAGGGCAAAGGATCGGAAGAATGAAGGTTCTTTATAGCCCGCCAACCCGGTCAGCAAAGTGACTGCTAACTGACAGCGCCGTCAGTAAAGTCCGACCATTCGTACGAGCAGTGGTTAAAGATCCGAGGCGCGCAGGTATACTGCGCGCCGGTGTGGCCTGCAAGTCGGGCCCGCGTCATTTTCAGCACTCCCCGGAGCCACCATGAATTCCCCGACACAACCCGCTGCTGAAGCGGTCGACATCGACCCACAGGCCAATCCTGACAGCGTCGAAGGCGAAACCAAGGCCGAGATCCCGGCATTCAAGTTTCCGTTCAAGCCGGGCGAACTGGCCGGGGCGAAAAATGCCAGCCAGCCGTGGTACAAAAACGGCGCCAAGAACGGCCATACCAAGAGCCCGGGCATGGCACCTCCCGGCACCCGTCGTTCGATGGGCAAGCGCTGACCGGTAACAAATCCTTCGCAATCGCGATGAGTGCCTACAACGTTTACTGACGTTTCGCCTTGTAGGCCTGCGTCCAATTCTTGAAAGCTTGCATGACACCCGCGGGCCCCGATTCTTGTTCTCGGGACCCGCCGCGGTGACGCTGGTTTTCCGGAAAAGGACGTTCCCGTGATTCTGATACGCAGCTGTGCTCTGCTGGGCCTGTCGCTGATGGTCGGTGTTTTCTCCGCCGCTGCGGCCGGTGATCAACCACGGCGCGAAATTCGTTTCGCCGTCGCCGCGCAATTCCCCCCTTTCCAAAGTCGCAATCAACAAGGTGAACTGGTCGGGCTGAACATCGAGTTGGGCAACGCCTTGTGCATACAGCTCAATGTGCGGTGCACCTGGGTGGATCAGATCCTTGTGGAGAATTTCCCGGCCCTTGAAGCCAGGCAATTCGACGCGATCATGGGCATGGCCCCTACGTCGAGGCGGCACCAGTGGGTGAACTTCACCGATAACCTTTATCCGATCACCACGCACCTGGTGGCCCGTAAACGATCAGGCTTCAAACCGACCCCACGATCGCTGAAGGGCAAGCGTGTGGGCGTGCTGGTGGGCAGCAACCGGGAGGCCTTTGCCCTGTCGAAGTGGGCGCCGAAGGGTGTGATCGTCAAGAGTTTCTGGCGTAATGACGAACTGATCCGCAGCCTGCTGGCGGGCGACATCGATGCCACATTGCAAGGCGTGGTGGAGATCCGTGAGGCACTGCTCGACACCGACGAGGGCCAGAATTTCGACCTCCTCGGCCCCGCCATTTCCACCGAATCGCTGGGCAACGGCGTGGCGATTGCGCTGCGCAAGCCCGACATTGCCTTGCGCAATGCCCTCAACGGCGCCCTTGAGCAACTGATGCAGAGTGGCGAGTACCAACGCATCATCCAGCCCTACCACCTGGAGGCGCCGCCCTCCAAACCGTAATGGCCAATTAATTGCGCAGAACATGAGCTGGATCAGTATTTGCCCAAACGGTGCGCTTAGAGTCGACGCCCTGCCGACTCCTCCAACAATCACGAGCGCGCGTTTCCATGAAGATCAATCTGCCGGTCACCGGTCGAAATGTGGACTTTGCCCCCGACGCCAACATCCTCTCGACCACCGACCTGACCAGCGCAATCACTTACGCCAACCAGGACTTCATCGACATCAGCGGCTACACCCGAGAGGAGTTGCTGGGCGCGCCCCATAACCTGCTGCGCCACCCGGACATGCCTGCGGCTGCGTTTGCCCACATGTGGCAGGTGTTGAAGAGCGGCCGCTCGTGGATGGGCATGGTGAAAAATCGCTGCAAGAACGGCGATCACTACTGGGTCAGCGCCTATGCCACGCCGGTCACCCGGGAGGGCGTGAGGGTGGAGTATCAGTCGGTGCGCACCAAGCCCGATGCGCGGCGGGTGCACGTGGCCGAGCGCGCTTATGCCCGCCTGCGTGCCGGCACGCGGCGAGTGCGGCCCGTGGTGGGCATGCCCCTCAAACTGTCGGCCTGGGTTTTGGGGACTTGCGCCGCCACCTGGGCATTGGGTCTGGGGCTTGCGAGCTACCCGGTGATCTGGCAACTGCTGGCGGTAACGGCGGGGTGTGCCGTGGGGGTAGCGGGCGTTCACGGGTTGTTGCGGCCCCTGGCCCGGTTGAACCGGCGAGCGCGGTTGATTGCTGACAACCCGCTGAGCCAGGCGATCTACACCGGGCGTGAGGATGAGTTCGGGCGCATCGAGTTTGCCATGCAGATGCTGGAAGCCCAGGTGGGCGCCGTGGTGGGGCGTATTGGCGACGCGTCGCAACGCTTGTCCGGGCATGCCGCAGCTTTGGTGCGGCAGTTGGACAGCAGCCACAGCAGCAGCCTCGGCCAACAGACCCAGACCGATCAGGTCGCCGCCGCGATCAATCAAATGGCCGCCAGCGTGGCCCAAGTCGCCGAACACGCATTACAAGCCTCAAAAGCCGCTGACCAGGCCGGCAGCGAGACCCGGGAAGGCCACCAGCGCGTGGATGAAAGCCGCGACGCGGTGCTGCGGCTGTCCCAGGAACTGGCGCATGCCACCGAAGTGATCCATCAACTGGAAAGCCACAGCGGCGATATTTCCGGGGTACTGGAAGTGATCCGCGCGATTGCCGAGCAGACCAATCTACTGGCACTCAATGCCGCCATCGAAGCAGCACGGGCCGGGGAACAGGGGCGTGGGTTTGCCGTGGTGGCCGATGAAGTACGCGGCCTGGCCCAGCGCACGCAGCAGTCGACCAATGAAATCCAGCGCATGATCAGCACCCTGCAAGGCGGCGCCCGGGACGCGGTGCAGGCGATGGCGCAAAGCAGCCAGCATGTCGAGGCCAGCGTCGATCAGGCCCAGCGCGCCGCCGCCGCGCTGGACGGGATCAGCCAGCGGGTGACCCGGATTACCGCCATGAGCCAGCAGATCGCAGCGGCGGTGGAAGAGCAGAGCGCGGTGAGCGAAGACATCAACCGCAACATCATCGGCATTCGCAACGCCGGGGAAGTGACGGTCACCGCCGGCCAGCAAAGCCAGCTCAGCTCGGGGGATGTGGCAGGGCTGGCGGATGACTTGCGGCGGCTGGCGGAGGAGTTCTGGGGCAAGCGGCGCCAGTAGCGGCATGAGCTATTTTTGTGGTGAGGGGGCTTGCTGTGGCGAGGGAGCTTGCTCCCGCTGGGCTGCGCAGCGGCCCCAAAATCTTGGGAGCGCTACGCACTCCAGCGGGAGCAAGCTCCCTCGCCACAGTAAGCTCCCTCACCATAACGGGCATCGTTCCCACTCAAGCCGCGCGCAACGAAATGAACGCATAGTTGGCCGGCACCTCGGTGGCAATCCGGGCGCCGGCATCCAGCAACTGCTCGGCAATATCCATCCCGGACACATGAAACACCCACTCATTGGCCTGCACCGTCTCGTGCAGCGCCAGCTCGATGGCCTGGGCGAACAGGCCCATGTCCGGCAGGTACGCGGTAAACCCGTCACCCTTGAGGGCGGTGGTGTGAATACCCAGCAGCCCACACACCGCTTCCTTGGCCTGGATATCGTCGCGGTCAGCCTGGCGTGAACGGCGGATCAACTCGGCCAGTTCCTTGTCCATCAACTCGCCGCCGACGATCAGCGCCGGCCCCTGCTCCCAGGATTCCGGCGGGCAATCCTTCGCGCCCGGGTTCAACGGGATATGCGGGTTGATCTCCATCGGGTAGATACGGCACACCAAAGGCCGGCGCTCATAGATGCCGCAACGGTTGTCTTCGTCAAGATTCCGGCAGCGCCCGGCGTTGTAGGCAGCAAAGGTGATTGCCACATACGCCTCGGTATTGCCGCTGGGCACGACGGCGGAACGGCGTTGTGCATGCTCGCGCTGCAACTCGGGCAGCCCCAGGCCACTGCCCAGGAATCCTTCCACCAGCACGATGACATTACCGCCGTCAGCCGCCCAGCTCCGGGCTTCTTCAAGGGTCAGGGGTACATGGTGGTCGGTGCAGCACTTGCCGCAACCGACGCAGGAAAAATGGGTATTCATGGAGGATCTGTCACCAGGCAAGGTCAGAAGGCACTCATCAACGGTGGCGGGTTTTTGCCTCTGTTCACCGTTCTGCCCCTGTACAAAGCAAGTTATGCGCCAGCGCCTTCAGTCCTCGGGGGCGATGTCCCGCAGCACAAACACCATGCCCGCACGCTCATACACGTGCCGGGCCCGCTGGTTGGACTCCAGCACCTTGAGGTCGACAAACGCTTCGCCGCGTTGCTTGAACACCTGGAACGTGTGCAACAGCAAGGCCCGGCCCAGTCCCATGCCCTGGGCGCACGGATGAATGGCCAGGTTCTTGATGTAGGCGCTGGTCCAGCATTGCGACACCCCAAGAATGCCGCTGGCGTTACTGGCCACCAGGCACAGCTTCGGGTCGAACTCGGCGTCGGTGACGAACTGCTGGCGCCAATGCTCAAGAGGGCCCACACGTCCGCCGCCCTGCTCCTGGGCCAGGCTTAATACCGCGTGAATCGCCGGGGCCAGTGCTTCGTGGTAATGATCCAGCTGAATGTCCGCCGGCCATTGCGGGGCGGGCAGGCTGCCGGTGAGGTCCCGGCGCAGCAGCTGGAAGTATTCACCCACCGGTCAGATGCCCTGTTGCGCCACGGTCTGGGCGGCGATCACCAGGCACTTGGTCAGCTCAGGCGACGAAAACTTGGTGAGCACCGCGTTGGCGCCGGCCAGGCGGGCTTTTTCGCTGTTCATCGCACTGTCCAGGGAGGTGTGCAGCAGCACATAGAGGTCCTGGAAGTCCGGGGTTTCCCGCAAGGTGCGGGTGAAGGCGTAACCGTCCATTTCAGACATTTCGATGTCCGAGACCACCACGTTGATTTGCTCGACCGTGCCTTGCAGCTCCAGCAAACGGTCGATCGCTTCCTTGGCGCTGCGGGCGGTGTGGCAAGTGAGGCCGAGGTTGCGCAAGGTGTGCACCGACTGCTGCAGCGCCACCTGGCTGTCATCCACTACCAGGATTCGGGCGTTGCCCAGCACTTCGGCTTCTTCCATGGTCAGGTCGGTGGGCGCCGCTTCGATCTGCGCCGGGGCGATGCCATGGATGACTTTTTCGATGTCCAGTACCTGCACCAGAGCGCCCTCAACCTGGGTCACGCCGGTGATAAACGAACGCGTGCCGCCAGAGCCAAACGGTGGCGGGCGGATATCCGTGGTCAGGCAGTGCACGATCTTGCTCACCGCCTGCACATGCAGGCCCTGCTTGGAACGGCTCACATCGGTGACGATCAGGCAGCCGCCGTCCGGGTCTTGCAGGGGCATTTCCCCCAGCGCCCGGCTCAGGTCGATCACCGACAAGGCCGCGCCGCGCAAGGTGGCGATGCCTTTGACGTGGGGGTGCGACTCCGGCAGCTTGGTCAGCGGCGGGCAGGGAATGATTTCACTGACTTTCAGCAGGTTGATCGCCATCAGCTTGCCGCTGCGCAAGGTAAAGAGCAGAAGCGAGAGTGAGTCTGCGCGGACTTTGGTGGTGGACATAAAAACCTTCTGTGGATCAAGGATGACGATCTATAGAGGGTTATCGACTCCCACGGCCCATGCTTTAGCGTGATGGGCCGTGAAAGTCGCCGGAGTTTAACCCTTCCACACCTGCGGGTTGACCAGATCCTGCGGGCGCTGGCCCAGCAAGGCGCTGCGCAGGTTTTCCAGGGCGCGGTTGGCCATGGCTTCACGGGTTTCATGGGTGGCCGAGCCGATGTGCGGCAGGGTCACCGCGTTGCTCAACTGGAACAGGGGCGACTCGGACAGCGGCTCCTGCTCATACACGTCCAGGCCTGCACCACGGATGGTCTGGTTTTGCAGAGCCTGGATCAGCGCCGGCTCATCCACCACCGGGCCACGGGAGATGTTCACCAGGATCGCGCTGGATTTCATCAGGCCCAGCTCACGATGGCTGATCAGGTGACGGGTTTTCTCGCTCAACGGTACCACCAGGCAAACGAAGTCGGCTTCGGCCAGCAACTGGTCGAGGCTGCGGAATTGCGCGCCCAGTTCCTGTTCCAGTTCGGCCTTGCGGCTGTTGCCGCTGTACAGAATCGGCATATTGAACCCCAGGCGACCCCGACGGGCGATGGCCGCACCGATGTTGCCCATGCCGACGATGCCCAGGGTCTTGCCGTGTACATCACAGCCAAACAACGGCGCACCCACGCTGGCTTTCCACTGGCCGGCCTTGGTCCAGGCGTCCAGCTCGGCGACGCGGCGGGCGCTGCTCATCAGCAGGGCAAAGGCCAGGTCGGCAGTGCTTTCGGTGAGTACATCGGGTGTGTTGGTGAGCATGATCCCGCGCTCATTGAAGTACGCCAGGTCGTAGTTGTCATAGCCCACCGAAACACTGGAGACCACTTCCAGCTTGCTCGCGCCTTCCAGTTGCGCACGCCCCAGTTTGCGTCCTACGCCGATCAGGCCGTGGGCATGGGGCAAGGCTTCGTTGAACTGGGCGTTGATGTCCCCCAGCTTGGGGTTGGGGGCGATGACGTCGAAATCCTGTTGCAGGCGTTCGATCATTTCCGGGGTGACGCGGCTGAAGGCGAGGACTGTCTTTTTCATGGAAGGCGGGCTCATCGACTACGTGGGAATGGCAAGCACGCTAACATTCTTGCGTGGGGTTGTCAGGACGCCCCGCAGCCTTACCACCAGACTGTTGCGATTTGGGCAACAGTCATTATCTTGTTACACTCTGTATCGCACCGCTCACCTGCGCTAATTTGTCGCATCGATGAGCGCAGCGGTTAAGACCGACCCGCTCTCCCCCGATTTCCCTCGACTTATTTCCAGGGCTCTACACTGGGAATCTGTCTTAAAGCCGCTGAGTTCAGCGGCTTTTTTTTGCGCTGAAAAAAGGCCAGGAACCCCAACAACACTGGCCGGTTACGATTGACCCAAAGGAGCTCCACCGGTGAAAACCTCGCTGACGTTCACCCCGTTATTCCTCGCGATTGCTGCAACGATCGTTCCCCTTGCCCACGCGGCAGACACCCCGGCCGCCGACGGTTTCGTCGACGGTGCAAGCTTCAAGATCAACACCCGCAACTACTACATGAACCGCGATCGCCGTGACATTCACACCGATGACAGCAAGGAATGGGGCCAGGGCTTCATCGGGATCTTCGAGTCGGGCTACACCCCCGGCACCGTCGGCTTTGGCCTGGACGCGAACGCCATGCTCGGCCTCAAACTCGACGGCGGTGGCGGCACTGACGGCTCCAGCATCCTGCCGGTGAGCTCCGGCAACGGCAAAGCTCCCGGCTCGTTCTCCACCGCTGGCGCCACCCTGAAAATGCGCGCCTTCGACACCGAGCTGAAAGCCGGCGACCTGTTTCTCAACAACCCGGTGATCGCCGGCGGCATGACCCGCATGCTGCCCCAGACGTTCCGTGGCGTCAGCCTGACCAATCACAGCCTCGACGGCTGGATGTTCGAAGGCGGCCAGGCCAGTTTCACCAAGCTCTACAACCAGAGCGGCCACCGGCGCATCGGCACCAGCTACGGTGCATTGCCCAGCGGCGAAGACAGCCGGCACCTGGACTGGGCCGGCGTGTCCTTCAGCGGCGTGCCGGGGTTGACCAGCAACCTGTACGCGTCCGAGCTCAAGGACATCTGGAACCAGTACTACTACGACCTCGACTACACCTGGCAACTGAACGAACTGGTCAGCCTCAACCCGGGCCTGCACTACTACCACACCCAGGAAACCGGCAAGGCCCTGCTGGGTAACATCGACAACAACACCTACAGCCTGCATTTCACCGTGGGCGTGGGCCATCACAGCGTCACTGCCGCCTACCAGCGGGTCAACGGCAACACCCCGTTCGACTACATCAGCCAGGGCGACAGCATCTACCTGGATAACTCCCAGCAATACTCCGACTTCAACGGCCCCAACGAGCGTTCGTGGAAGCTCAAGTACGCCTATGACTTCGTCGGGCTGGGCCTGCCTGGGCTCACTTCGGCAGTGTCCTACATCAGCGGCAAGACCGACCTGACCACGGTCGATCCGGACAGCCGTGGCTATTCCTCCTGGTACAGCGCCGACGGCAAGAACGCCAAACACTGGGAGCGCGACATCGACCTCAAGTACGTGGTGCAAGGCGGCAAGGCCAAGGACCTGGCCGTGCGCCTGCAATGGGCGACCAACCGCGGCGGCAATGGCTACGCGGCAGTGGACCGGGACGTGGATGAATACCGGGTGATCGTCGACTACCCGATTGACGTTTTTTAACGTTCGCGCTTTCTTTTTGCGGCGACGACTTATTTTTCACAGCATGGAACTAAACTGCCAGCATCTTGAGTGCCGAAGCCAGTCCCATGAGTCAACGCCGCGCCTTCACCCTGCCTGCACGCCCGGAGCTTTTGCTGATTCTGGGCAGTGGCCTTACCGTCACGCTGATCGTGATCATCGTTGCCGTCCTGCTGATTCGCGAACACGCCAGCGCCCTGCAGGCCGCCAAACGTTCCACCAGCAACATCACGCAGTTGATCAACGCCGATGTGTTGCGCAACGTTGAACTCTACGACCTGGCCCTGAACGGCCTGATCACCGCGACCACCCGCAACGACTTGCCCCAGGTCTCGGCCGAAGTGCTGCACATGGTGCAGTTCGACCAGTCCACGGCCGCGCCTTTCAAAGGCGAAGTCCTGCTGCTGGACAAGGCCGGCGAGGTCACCGCCGACTCCTCGACGCTGACACCCTCGCCGCGCAACTTTGCCAACCGCGACTATTTCCAGGTGCACCAGCAGAATCCCGATGCGGGGTTGTTCATCAGCCGTCCCTTCAAGATCCGCTGCGACTGCGATCAAGTCTGGCGCATTGCGTTCAGCCGCCGTGTACCCGGGCCGAACGGCGAGTTTGCCGGGGTGGCGGTGGCGACCATGCGCCTGGCGTACTTCGACCAGCTGTTCAACAGCCTCACCATCGGCAGCGGCAGCAGCATCAACCTGCTGAACAACGACGGCATTCTGTTGGCCCAGCAGCCCCTGCTCGAAAAAGACATGATCAACAAGGACCTGAGCGCGCGACCGAACTTCAAACGCATGCTGCGTGAAGGCAGCGGCAGCTTCAGCGGCATCTCCGCCATCAGCGGCACGCAACGGCTGTACACCTTCACCAACGTCGGCGCACTGCCGCTGATTGTGGTGGTGGCGCTGTCCAGCGATGACGTGTTCGCCGCCTGGAAGCGCGCGGCCCTGCTGATCAGTGGCGCCACCGGCGTGCTGTGTGTCGGCCTGCTGTGGCTGACCTGGATGCTGCGCCTGGAGCTGCGCCGTCGTTATCGCGCCGAAAAGGTCTTGTCTGAACTGGCAGCCACCGATGGCCTCACCGGCCTGGCCAACCGCCGCACCCTGGACCAGCGCCTGCGCCTGGAGTGGGAGCGTGCGCAACGCTCCGGCGAGCCGCTGGCCCTGCTGATGATCGATGTCGACCACTTCAAGGCCTTCAACGACCGGCACGGCCATCAGGGCGGTGACGAGGCATTGCGTAACGTGGCCCGGGTCATCGGCAGCAACATTCGCCGCCCTGCCGACCTTGCCGCCCGTTATGGCGGCGAAGAGTTCGCAGTCATCCTGCCGGACACCGACGGCGACGGCGCGAGCGTCATCGCCGAACATATCCGCAGCGCCGTGGAGCACTTGCCGCCCGCCGACGGTGACGCGCTGTCGGTGACGGTCAGCGTCGGCGTCAGCACCTGGGACAAACGCAGCCGTGGCGCACTGGAAGAGCTGCTGCTGAGTGCCGACCGGGCGCTGTATGAAGCCAAGCATTCCGGGCGCAACCGCATCGTTCACAGTCAGGCCACATGAGCCGTTATCAGCAACTACGCTAAGGGCATCCTCGAAGCAGAAGTACGCCCGATGAGCCCAAGCACCACCCGCCCGCCCCGCCCGACACACCGTCCGGAGCTGCTGCTGATTATCGGCAGTTGCGTCACGGTGCTGCTGATCCTGTCAGTGGTCGCGGTGTTGCTGATCCGCGAACACGCCAACACCTTGCAGGCCGCCCAGCGCACGGCCAACAACATCACCCAACTGATCGACGCAGACGTGCTGCGCAACGTCGAGCTGTACGACTTGTCGATCAAAGGCCTGATCGCAGCCGCCGAGCGCAGCGATTTGGCCGACGTATCGGCCAGCATCCGCCATCTGGTGCTGTTCGACCGCTCGGAGGCGGCGCCGTACAAGGGCGATATCCTGCTGCTGGACAAGAACGGCGAGGTGATTGCCGACTCTTCGCTGCTGACGCCAAAAGCCGCCAACTTCGCCGACCGCGACTACTTTCAGGCCCACCGGCAGAATCCTGACCTGGGCCTGTTCATCAGCCGGCCCTTTATGGCGCGCTGCGTGTGTGACGACCAATGGCGTATCGCATTCAGCCGCCGGGTTTCCGGGCCCGACGGGCGGTTCCTCGGGGTTGCCGTGGCGTCCATGCGCCTGTCCTATTTCCAGCAGCTGTTTCGAAGCCTGAATATCGGCAACGACAGCACCATCAACCTGATTAACCAGCGAGGCATCCTGCTGGCCCAACAGCCGTTGCTGGAACGGGACATGATCGACAAGGACCTCAGCCAGCGCCCCAACGTCGCGCGCATACTGCACGACGGCGACGGCAGCTTTCGTGGCACCTCCAGTGTGGATGAGGAGAGCCGCCTCTACACCTTCTCGACCGTGGGGGACTTACCACTGGTTGTCGTGGTGGCCCTGTCCACCAACGACATATTCGCGCCCTGGAAACGTGCGGCGTTGCTGATCAGCGGTGCCACCGGGATTTTGTGCATCGGCTTGCTGTGGCTGACCTGGATGCTCTGCATGGAACTGCGCAGGCGCCACCGCGCCGAGCAGGTACTGTCAGAACTGGCAGCCACCGATGCCCTCACCGGCCTGGCCAACCGCCGCACCCTGGACCAGCGCCTGCGCCTGGAATGGGACCGCGCCCAGCGTTCGGGCGAACCGTTGACGGTGCTGATGATTGATGTGGACCACTTCAAGGCGTTCAACGACCGGCATGGCCACCAGGGTGGCGACGAGGCACTGCGCACGGTGGCGCAGGTGGTCGAGGGCAATATCCGCCGCCCTGCCGACCTCGCGGCCCGGTATGGCGGTGAAGAATTTGCGGTGGTGCTGCCGCATACCGACAGCCAGGGTGCGTTGTTGATTGCCGAACATATCCGCAGCAGCGTCGAGCACCTGCCAAGGGTCGGCGGGGACAGGGTGCCGATTACCGTCAGCATTGGCCTGAGTACCTGGACCAAAAAAAGCCGTATCACCCTGGAAGCGTTACTGCTCAGTGCGGATCAGGCGTTGTATGAGGCCAAGCACACCGGGCGTAATCGCATTGTGGATGCGTCCGCTTTAAAGGCGTGACGCGGAGCGTCACAGGAGCCGTTCCCACGCAGAGCGTGGGGAACGATCAGGCATAAAAAAAGGCCACCCGAAGGCAGCCTTTAAAAACAAAAGGAAAGAGAGTTGTTACTTACACCGCCGCGACGGGACGCATGTAAGAGATCGGTGCGGTGCTGGCATCTTCGAAGGTCACGACTTCCCAGGCATCTGTCTGTGCAATCAGCTTGCGCAGCAGTTGGTTGTTCAGGGCGTGGCCCGACTTGAAGCCTTTGAACTCGCCTATCAGGCTATTGCCCAGCAGGTAGAGGTCACCGATTGCATCGAGGATCTTGTGCTTCACGAACTCGTCTTCATAGCGAAGGCCGTCTTCGTTCAGTACACCATCCGCGTCGACCACAATGGCGTTTTCAACGCTGCCGCCGAGTGCGAGGTTGTGCTTGCGCAGGTACTCGATGTCACTCATGAAACCAAAGGTACGGGCGCGGCTGACTTCTTTTACGAACGAAGTGCTGGAAAAATCCACGCTTGCACTCTGGGTGCGGTCACGGAATACCGGGTGATCGAAATCGATCTCAAAGCTCACTTTAAAGCCTTCGAACGGGACGAAGGTGGCGCGCTTGTCGCCGTCTTCTACTGTCACTTCCCGCAGAATGCGAATGAACTTCTTGGCTGCGTCCTGTTCTTCCAGGCCGGCAGATTGAATCAAGAATACGAAGGGTCCAGCGCTGCCATCCATGATTGGGACTTCGGACGCGGAGAGCTCGACGTAGGCGTTATCGATGCCCAAACCGGCCATGGCCGAGAGCAAGTGCTCCACCGTGTCCACTTTGACGTCACCGTTGACCAACGTGGTCGACATCGTGGTTTCGCCAACATTTTCCGCGCGAGCAGGAATCTGCACCACAGGGTCCAGGTCGGCACGAACAAACACGATGCCGGTGTCGACAGGTGCGGGCTTGAGGGTCAGGTATACCTTCTCCCCGGAGTGCAGACCTACACCTGTGGCACGGATAATATTCTTCAGGGTGCGTTGTTTAATCATGGCTTGGACCGCTTCAGCGCAAATTGCGAACTGGTATCAACAAAGGCTGGCGATAATAGCAGACCAGACCTTTGCTGAACACCAATCACCTTCATAGCCCTGATACATTCCATTAATCGGCCTGACGACGCAGGAAAGCCGGGATGTCCAGGTAGTCCAGGTCATCTTGCGGATTCGGGCTACGGGAGGCAGCAGCACCGGCCTGAGCCTGGTTGCGCATCACGGTCGGACGATCCAGGTCACGGTAGTTCACAGACGGCAGTTCCTGGCGCGCAGGCGCTGGAGCGGCAGCTTGCTGGCTGGCGTGGCTGGTATGGACGGTATTGTCGATGACCTTCACAGGCTTCTCGATTTTTGCACCCAGGCCGGTAGCAACAACGGTCACGTGCAGTTCGTCGCGCATGTCCGGATCGATAACCGTACCGACCTTGACCATGGCGTGCTCGGAAGCGAAGGCTTCGATGATGCTACCCACGTCGGAGTACTCACCCAGGGACAGGTCAGGACCGGCGGTGATGTTCACCAGGATGCCGCGTGCACCTTGCAGGTTCACGTCTTCCAGCAACGGGTTGCGGATGGCCGCTTCAGTGGCTTCACGTGCACGGTTCGGACCGCTGGCGCAGCCAGTGCCCATCATCGCCATGCCCATTTCGCTCATCACGGTACGTACGTCGGCAAAGTCGACGTTGATCATGCCCGGACGCTTGATGATGTCGGAGATACCGCGAACGGCACCGGCCAGTACATCGTCAGCCTTGGCGAAAGCCGACAGCAGGCTGGCGTCCTTACCGAGGATGGTCAGCAGCTTCTCGTTGGGAATGGTGATCAACGAGTCGACGCTTTCGGACAGCAGACGGATGCCTTCATCGGCGATCTGCATGCGCTTGCGACCTTCGAACGGGAACGGACGGGTCACGACGGCAACCGTCAGGATCCCCATTTCCTTGGCCACTTCGGCAATGATCGGCGCAGCACCGGTACCGGTACCACCGCCCATGCCTGTAGTGATGAACACCATGTTGGTGCCTTGCAGCACTTCAGCAATGCGCTCGCGGTCTTCCAGAGCGGCTTGACGGCCGACTTCCGGATTCGCGCCGGCACCCAGGCCCTTGGTCACGGCTGTGCCCAATTGCAGGATGGTGCGTGCACCGATGCTTTTGAGGGCCTGGGCGTCAGTGTTGGCGCAGATGAATTCAACGCCTTCAATGTTGCTTTTGACCATGTGGTTGACAGCGTTGCCGCCGCCACCGCCGACGCCGATCACTTTGATGACCGGGCTTGCGGGGATGTTGTCTACGAGTTCGAACATTTTCCCTCTCCTTTCATTTCTCTAGTTTTTTCGCCTACTGCTTTGAAACGGTGTTGCGGTAAATCGTCAGAAATTGCCTTTCACCCAAGCCTGCAACCGCTCGAACAACGGCGCTTTCGCTTCGTCGTCGCTTCTGTAGCTGTCGCGGTTGCTCGGGCCCGACAGGGAAATGCCGTCGGTCTGCTTTTGCAGCCCGTACAACAGCAAGCCCACACCGGTGGAATAAATCGGGTTGCGCACTACGTCGCCCAGGCCTTTCACGCCATGGGGCACACCCAGGCGGACCGGCATGTGGAAGATTTCCTCGGCCAGTTCGACCGCGCCTTCCATCTTCGAGGTGCCACCGGTCAGCACGATGCCGGCCGGGATCAAATCTTCGTAGCCGCTGCGGCGCAGTTCAGCCTGGATCAGGGTGAACAGCTCGTCGTAGCGCGGCTCGACCACTTCGGCCAACGCCTGGCGCGACAGTTCGCGCGGTGGACGGTCGCCCACGCTCGGCACCTTGATGGTTTCGCCGGCACCGGCCAGCTTGGCCAGGGCGCAGGCGTAACGGATCTTGATTTCTTCGGCGTACTGGGTCGGTGTGCGCAACGCCATCGCGATGTCGTTGGTCACCTGGTCACCGGCAATCGGGATCACGGCGGTGTGACGGATCGCACCCTCGGTGAAGATCGCGATGTCAGTGGTGCCGCCGCCGATGTCCACCAGGCACACGCCCAGTTCTTTTTCGTCGTCGGTCAGTACCGAATACGCGGAGGCAAGCTGCTCGAGAATGATGTCGTCGATTTCCAGGCCACAGCGGCGCACGCATTTTTCAATGTTCTGTGCAGCGTTGACGGCGCAGGTCACCACGTGAACCTTGGCTTCCAGGCGTACGCCCGACATGCCCAGGGGCTCACGAACACCTTCCTGGTTATCGATCACGTAGTCCTGCGGCAGGGTATGCAGCACGCGCTGGTCAGCCGGGATCGCCACGGCTTGCGCTGCGTCGAGTACCCGCTCCAGGTCAGCCGAGCTGACTTCGCGGTCGCGAATCGCCACGATGCCGTGGGAGTTCAGGCTGCGAATGTGGTTGCCGGCAACGCCGACGAATGCCGAGTGAATCCGGCAACCGGCCATCAGCTGCGCTTCTTCGATGGCGCGCTGGATCGATTGCACGGTGGATTCAATATTCACCACCACGCCCTTCTTCAGGCCCCGGGACGGATGCGTGCCGATTCCGACGATTTCCAGCGTGCCGTCGTCCGCGACCTCGCCTACCAGCGCCACCACCTTGGAGGTGCCGATATCCAGACCGACGATCATTTTGCCGCTTTGCACGTTTGCCATGGGTCCTGCCTCTTCTTAATTCTTCGCGACAGCAGGTTGCGCTGCCGTGGGCGCCGCAGGGGCCCGCCAGCCGACGGCAAGGCCGTTGGCGTAACGCAGGTCGATGCTCGCAATGTTCGTAATCTGTTCTTTCAAGGTCTTTTCATAGATGGCGATAAAACGGCGCATCTTTTCTACCAGGTTGCCGCGTCCCAGCAGCAACTCGATACCCGGGCCGGAACTGCCTGCACCCGTGGTCAAAAACCAGCTGCCCCGCTCACGCAATTCCAGTCGCGCAATCGAGAAACCCAATGGCCGCAGCATCTGGCTCAAGGCCTGGTACTGCTGCATCACTTGCTGTTGCGCCCGCTGCGGCCCGAACAACTGCGGCAGGTGTTCGTAATTCGCCACTTCGCGAGGCGCAAACGCCTGGCCCTGGTTGTTCAACAACTGCCCATCTCCCCAGCGGGCCACGGGCAGTTGTTCTTCCAGGCGGATCGTGACTTGATCCGGCCACACACGACGTACTTCGGCGTGGGCAATCCATGGCATCTGTTCCAGCTCGGAACGCATGCCGGCCAGGTCGATGGTGAAGAAGCTCGACGCCACAAACGGGGCGATTCGCTGCTGCACGGCCTGCTGGCTGATGTAGCTCAAGTCGCCCTGCACGCTGATCTTGGTGATCGGCCGGTCGGCATACGGCAACAGACGCTGGGCGCCTTCGTATGTACCAAACCCCAACGCCACCAGAATCACCGGCCAGAACAGCGCCTTGAGAAAACCAAAGTTGGCTTTCGGCATGCGCGCCGACATCGGCTCTTTAGCCACCATTCGGCTGGCACCACGCGGCACCGGCTTGCGGCCGGGAGCGGGTTGCTGATGACGAAGCGATGCGCCGTTCATGGTCTTAGCCTCGTGGCTCAATGCTTGCGGCCAGGATCGCCAGCACTAACTGCTGGAAGTCCAGGCCCGCGGCACGAGCGGCCATGGGTACCAGGCTGTGGTCGGTCATCCCGGGTGCGGTGTTGACTTCAAGGAACCAGAAATTCCCTTGGTCATCCTGCATCACGTCTGCCCGCGCCCAACCGGCGATACCCAGCGCCTCACAGGCTTTCGCCGTGAGGTCCATCAATTCCTGTTCCTTGGTTGCATCGAGGCCGCACGGGATCCGGTACTGGGTATCGGAAGCCACGTACTTGGCGTCGTAGTCGTAAAAGGTGTGGGGCGTGCCCAATGCGATAGGCGGCAATACCTGGCCACGCAGCGTAGCGATGGTGAACTCGGGACCTTGAATCCACTGTTCCACCAACACTTGCGAATCGTAGGTACTGGCCGCTTTCCATGCGTCAATCAATTCGGCGGCTGAGTTCACTTTAGCCATGCCGATACTGGAGCCTTCATGGGCTGGTTTGACGATCAAAGGCAGGCCCAGTTCCTTGGCTGCAGAAATACAATCGTCTTCGCTGCACAATACGCTGTGACGCGGGGTCGGAATACCCAGGCTGTGCCACACCTGCTTGGTGCGCAACTTGTCCATGGCCAGCGCCGACGCCAGGATGCCGCTGCCGGTGTACGGAATGCCCAGGCACTCCAGCAGGCCCTGCATGCTGCCGTCTTCACCGCCACGGCCGTGAAGGATGATGAACGCGCGGTCGATTTTCTCGGCCTGCAGGCGCGACAGGAAGTCATCACCCACGTCGATGCCGAATGCATTCACGCCGGCGCTCTGCAGCGCTTCCAGCACGGCATTGCCGGACTTCAGCGACACTTCACGTTCAGCGCTCTTGCCACCGAACAACACCGCAACGCGGCCGAAGTCGGCAGGTTGAATCGTCGAGAACAGGGAGCCGTAGTCAGTGGTCATTTCGACTGCCCCTTTACCGCGGCAAACAGCGGGCTTGCCAGCAATTTAGGAGCGAGACCACCGATATCACCGGCACCCTGGCACAGCAGGATGTCGCCGGCACGCAGCAGCGGCTTGACGATCGGTGCGAGGTCCACACCGCGCTCGATGTAGATCGGGTCCAACTGGCCACGTTGACGGATGCTGTTGCACAGCTTGCGGCTGTCGGCACCCGGGATCGGCTCTTCACCGGCCGGGTAGACTTCCATCAGCAGCAACACGTTGGCGTCCGCCAGTACATTGACGAAGTCGTCGTACAGGTCGCGGGTACGGCTGTAGCGGTGCGGCTGATACACCATCACCAGGCGGCGCTCCGGCCAGCCACCGCGTACGGCCTTGATCACCGCAGCGACTTCCGTCGGGTGGTGACCGTAGTCGTCCACCAGCATCACGTTGCCGCCGTCCACCGGCAGTTCGCCGTAGACCTGGAAGCGACGCCCCACACCGGCAAAACCCGACAGGCCTTCAACGATGGCTTCATCGCTGACGCCTTCGTCGGAGGCGATGCAGATGGTCGCCAGGGAGTTGAGTACGTTGTGGTTGCCCGGCATGTTCACCGAGACATCCAGCGGCTCGCGGTCAGGGCGCAGCACGGTGAAGAAGGTCTGCATGCCTTGCTGGCGCACATTGATCGCGCGCACGTCGCAGTCTTCGCTGAAGCCGTAGGTCACGGTCGGGCGCTTGACCAGTGGCAGGATTTCACGCACCACCGGATCGTCCAGGCACACCACGGCCAAACCGTAGAACGGCAGGTTGTGCAGGAACTCGACGAAGGTTTTCTTCAGTTTGTTGAAGTCACCGTCGTAGGTCGCCATGTGGTCGGCGTCGATGTTGGTCACCACGGCCACCAGCGGTTGCAGGTGCAGGAAGCTGGCGTCGCTTTCATCGGCTTCGGCGATCAGGTAACGGCTGGTGCCGAGCTGTGCATTGGTGCCGGCTGCATTCAGGCGGCCACCGATGACGAACGTCGGGTCCAGGCCACCGGCGGCGAACACCGAGGCGATCAGGCTGGTGGTGGTGGTCTTGCCATGGGTACCGGCAACGGCGATGCCGTGGCGGTAGCGCATCAGCTCGGCCAGCATTTCGGCACGCGGCACTACGGGAATGCGGCGTTCAAGGGCAGTAGCCACTTCCGGGTTGGAGGTGTTCACGGCACTGGAGACCACCAGCACGTCGGCTTCGGCAGCGTTCTCGGCACGGTGGCCGATAAAGATTTTTGCGCCGAACGATTCCAGGCGCTCGGTGACCGGCGACATTTTCAGGTCGGAGCCGGACACCTGGTAACCCAGGTTCAGCAGCACTTCGGCGATGCCGCACATGCCCACGCCGCCGATACCGACGAAGTGGATGCGACGGATGCGGCGCATTTCCGGTTGTGGCATGGCTTTCTGATTCTCAACCATGGGCCACCTCCAGGCAGATATCGACCACGGTGCGGGTTGCGTCAGGTTTGGCCAGGCGGCTTGCGGTGCTCGCCATGCTGTTCAGTCGTTCCGGTTGCATCAATACCTCGGTCAGGCGTGCGGCCAAATCGGCGGCGCCAGTCGTTCTTTGCGGCAGCAGGAAGGCAGCGCCCTCCCCGGCCAAATATTCGGCGTTGCGGGTCTGGTGGTCGTCGATGGCGTGGGGCAAAGGCACCAGCAAGGACGGCAGACCGGCGGCGGCCAGTTCACTGACGGTCAACGCACCTGCGCGACAGACCACCAGGTCGGCCCAGCCATAGGCTTGGGCCATGTCTTTGATGAAAGGCTGCACATTCGCCTCCACGCCCGCATCGCGATAACGCGTAGCGGTCACTTCATCGTGATTCTTGCCGGCCTGATGGAAGATCTCGGGCCGCAGCGCCTCAGGGAGTTGCGACACTGCTTCAGGCAGCAATTTGTTCAAGGGTTCGGCACCCAGGCTCCCGCCCAGGATCAGCAGGTGCGCCTTGCGACCGGCCAACGGCTGGCGGGCGATGTCCATGAACAGTTCAGTACGCACTGGGTTACCGGTGGTGCGCAGTTTGTCCGCGGCACCAAAGGTTTTCGGGAAGGCCTCGCACACCCGTGCAGCCAATGGCACCAGCAGGCGGTTGGCAGTGCCGGCCACGGCGTTCTGCTCGTGGACGATCACCGGCACGCCGGCGAGTCTTGCCGCGACGCCGCCGGGGCCGGTGACGTAGCCACCAAAGCCCAGCACGCACACCGGCTTCACTTCACGGATCACCTTGCGCGCTTGCCATACCGCCTTGAGCAACACGAACGGCGCCTTGAGCAGGGACAATTTGCCCTTGCCCCGCAGGCCGGTGACGTTGATCAAATGCAGGGGCAAGCCGGCATTCGGTACCAGGTCATTTTCGATGCCACGGGGCGTGCCGAGCCAATGCACGGTGTAGCCGCGGTTCTGGAATTCGCGGGCACAGGCCAGCGCCGGGAACACGTGGCCACCGGTGCCGCCTGCCATGATCAGCACGTTAGCGCCCATGGTTCGGCTCCTCGGCGAAGTCGCTTTCGCTGAACTCCATCTCTTCGCTGCCCAGGTGGGTTCGACTCTCCCACTCGATGCGCAGCAATAACCCGAGACAGGCGCAGCAAATCACCAACGAACTGCCGCCGTAACTGAGGAACGGCAAGGTCAGGCCCTTGGTCGGCAGCAGGCCGACGTTCACCCCGATGTTGATCAGGAACTGGCCGATCCACAGGAACGACAAGCCGTACGCCACGTAGGCGGCAAAATATTGCTTGGCCTTTTCGGCCCACAAGCCGATGTACATGCCGCGCACACACACAAACACGAACAGCGCGACGGTGCACAGCGAACCGACCACGCCCAGCTCTTCGGCGAGTACCGAGAACACGAAGTCGGTGTGGGCTTCCGGCAGGTAGAACTGCTTCTGCACACTGTTGCCCAGGCCCACGCCCAGCCACTCGCCGCGACCGAAGGCAATCAACGCCTGGGTCAACTGGTAGCCGGAACCGAACTGATCGGACCACGGGTCGGTAAAGGTAATCAGGCGCGCCATCCGGTAGGGTTGCGCCTGCACCAGAATTGTCACGGCGGCCACCGCCAGCACCACCATCAAGGTGAAGCGGAACAGGCCCACGCCACCGAGGAACAGCATCGCCGCCGCCGCGCCCATCATTACAACGGTGGCACCAAAGTCCGGCTCCATCAGCAACAGGCCGGCCATGGGCAGCAGCACGATGAACGGCTTGAAGAAGCCCATCCAGCTTTCGCGTACTTCTTTCTGGCGCCGCACCAGGTAACCGGCGAGGTAGATCACCACGAACACCTTGGCAATTTCCGACGGCTGCACGTTGAACGCACCGAAGCCGATCCAGCGCATCGAACCATTCACCTCACGCCCGATGCCGGGCAGTATCACCATCACCAACAGGCCGAACGCCCCCACCAGCATCAGCCACCCCAGGCGCTGCCAGGTGGCGATCGGGATCATCATGGTGACAATGCACGCACCGAGGCCGATCACCAGGTAGACCAAGTGGCGGATCATCATGTAAAGGGTGTTGCCCGACTGCACCGCGGCCACTTCCGAAGACGCCGAGGTGATCATCACCAGGCCCAGGCCCAGCAACGCGAGGCAACCGGCGAGCATCGGGAAATCAAGGTCGATACCGCGCCCGGTAATGATCGGCGACGGGTACGGCTTGATGATGTTCCGGAAATTGATACTCATGCCAAGGCCTCCACGGCGCGAGCGAACAGCTGGCCGCGCTCTTCGTAGTTCTTGAACATGTCGAAACTGGCGCAGGCAGGCGACAGCAGCACCACATCACCCGGCTGGGCCAGGGATCTGGATTGGGCGATGGCGTCGTCCAGGGATTGCGCGCGCACCTGCGGTACCGCGTCGCCCAGCGCATCGGCAATCAAGCCGGAATCACGGCCCATCAGCACCACGGCGCGGCAGTGTGCAGCGACTGGCCCTTTGAGGTCCTTGAAGTCAGCACCCTTGCCGTCGCCACCGGCGATCAGCACAACCTTGCCTTGAATATCGGCACCCAATCCTTCGATGGCAGCAAGCGCCGCACCGACGTTGGTGGCCTTGGAATCGTTGTAATAGCCGACGCCGTCGAGGTCGCGAACCCACTGGCAGCGATGCTCAAGCCCGGCAAAGCTACGCAGGGCCGACAGCATGGCGTCGAACGGCAAGCCAACAGCGTGACCGAGCGCCAGCGCAGCCAGGGCATTGGCCTGGTTGTGGGCACCACGGATCTTCAGTTCACGCACCGGCATCAGGTTCTGGAATTCGAAGGCCAGGTATTTCTCGCGGTTCTCTTCCCGAAGCCCGAAAGCCTTGAAGTCAGGTTTGTTCAGGCCGAAGGTCCAGCACGGCAAGCCTTCGCCAATCAGCGGACGGCTCAGGGCATCCTGGCGGTTGACCACCACTTGCCGCGCGCCACGGAAGATCCGGTGCTTGGCCAGGTGATAGGCCGGCAGGCCGCTGTAGCGGTCCATGTGGTCTTCGCTGACGTTCAGCACGGTGGCCACTTCAGCGTTGAGCTGGTCGGTGGTTTCCAGCTGGAAGCTCGACAGCTCCATCACGTACAGCTCGACGTTGTCGTTGAGCAGGTCCAGCGCCGGCGTACCAAGGTTGCCGCCCACCGCCACATGCTTGCCGGCCGCATCCGCCATCTCACCCACGAGGGTGGTAACAGTGCTTTTTGCGTTGGAACCGCTGATGGCCACGATCGGAGCCTTCGCGTTACGCGCGAACAGCTCGATATCGCCGGACAACTTCACACCACGGGCCGCAGCCGCTTGCAGGGCCGGGGTCGCCAGCGCCAGGCCGGGGCTCACGTAGAGCTCGTCGGCACGGCACAGAAACTCCACATCCAGCTCGCCACAACGCACTTCCACGTGCGGGTAGTCACGGCGCAGCGTGACCAGCTCCGGTGGATTTTCCCGCGTATCGGCCACGGCAAACGACGTGCCCCGGTTCGCCAGGAAGCGAACCAGGGACATGCCGCTCTTGCCGAGGCCGACAACGATGCGGAAGTGGTCTGAAGCGATCAGGGACACTCGTTTCTACCTCAGTTTCAGGGTGGCAAGGCCGACCAGGACCAGAATCACGGTGATAATCCAGAAACGGACAATCACCCGCGGCTCAGGCCAGCCCTTGAGTTCAAAGTGGTGGTGAATCGGCGCCATGCGGAACACGCGGCGCCCGGTCAATTTGAAGGAAGCAACCTGGATCACCACCGACAGGGTTTCCATCACGAACACACCGCCCATGATGAACAGGACGATTTCCTGACGGACGATCACCGCGATGGTGCCCAGGGCCGCGCCCAGCGCCAGTGCGCCGACGTCGCCCATGAAGACCTGCGCTGGATAGGTGTTGAACCACAGGAAGCCGAGGCCCGCACCGATCAACGCGCCGCAGAACACAATCAGTTCACCCGCGCCCGGTACATACGGGATCAGCAGGTATTCAGCGAATTTCACGTTACCCGACAGGTAGCAGAAGATGCCGAGCGCGCCGCCCACCATCACCGTCGGCATGATCGCCAGGCCGTCGAGGCCGTCAGTCAGGTTGACCGCGTTGCTGGAGCCCACGATCACGAAGTAGGTCAGCACCACGAAGCCGACGCCCAGTGGAATGCTGGCATCCTTGAGCATCGGGATGATCAGGGTGGTTTCCACCGCACTTGGCGCAGTCATAAACAGGAAGATCGCCGCGCCCAGGCCGAACACCGACTGCCAGAAATACTTCCAGCGGCTTGGCAGCCCCTTGGAGTTCTTCTCGATCACCTTGCGGTAGTCATCCACCCAGCCGATGGCGCCGAACAGCAAAGTCACCAGCAGCACGGTCCAGACGTAGCGGTTATGCAGGTCAGCCCACAGCAGCGTACTGATGCCGATGGACGACAGGATCAGCGCGCCGCCCATGGTCGGGGTGCCTGATTTGGACAGGTGCGACTGCGGGCCGTCGTTGCGCACGGACTGGCCGATCTGCAGGTTTTGCAGGGTACGGATCATCCATGGCCCGAGGAACAGCGACAACGACAGCGCGGTCAGCACACCCAGAATCCCGCGCAGGGTCAGGTACTGAAAGACCGCGAAGCCTTTGTGGAACTGTTGCAGATACTCAGCCAGCAGCAGCAGCATTAATGTTTCTCCGTACTTGAGCCACACAAGGCCACGACGACGTTTTCCATCACCGCGCTGCGCGATCCCTTGATCAAAATAGTGGTGTGTTTGTCTTGTTCAGCCGCACTCAGCGCCTGGATCAGCTCAGCCTGGTTGGCAAAATGCCGGGCGCCCGGCCCGAAGGTCTCCACGGCGTGAAGCATGTTCGGGCCCACGGCGTACACAGCATCGACCTTGCCGGCGGCATAGGCGCCGACTTCACGGTGAGACTGTTCGGCCCACTCGCCCAGTTCGGCGATGTCCCCCAGCACCAGCACCTTGCGACCGTCGAAGGCCGTCAGCAGGTCGATGGCGGCACAGATCGAGGACTGGTTGGCGTTGTAGGTGTCATCAATCACGCGCATGCCGTTGCTGGCCAGATGCGCGACGGTACGCCCCTTCACCGGTTGCACGGCACCGAGGCCTGTGGCAATGCCAAACAGCGACACCCCCAGCACATGGGCAGCGGCGGCGGCGGCCAGGGCGTTGGCGACGTTGTGGTTGCCCAGCAGGTTCAGCTGTACGTGCTCATCACCTTGCGGGGTGTGCAGGGTGAAGGCCGGGCAGCCACGGGCGTCGACGGTGATATTCGAGGCATGGAAGTCGGCCGCGGCGTTGTGCACCGCGAAGCTCAAGACCTTGCGACCGGCGGCACGTACACGCCAGGTTTCGAAGGCTTTGTCGTCGAGGTTCAGTACCGCGGTGCCGGATGCGTCGAGGCCTTCAAGGATTTCGCCCTTGGCTTCGACGATCTTCTCAGGGCCGCCAAACTCGCCCACATGGGCAGTGCCGGCGTTGTTGATCAGCGCAACGTGAGGCTTGGTCATGGCCACGGTGTAAGCGATTTCGCCAATGCGCGAAGCACCCAGCTCAATCACGGCCGCCGTGTGTTCCGGGGCCAGTTCGAGCAGGGTCAGCGGCGCGCCGAAGTCATTGTTCAGGTTGCCACGGGTCGCCAGGACCGGGCCGCGCGTGCGCAGGATGCCGGCGAGTAATTCCTTGACGGTGGTTTTGCCGCTGGAGCCGGTGATCGCCGCAACCGGCTTGGTGAAAGCGGCACGGTTCAGGGCACCCAGTTGGCCGAGGGCCAGGCGGGTGTCTGCCACCAGCAACTGCGGGAGCGTCGAGTCAGCGACTTCGCGCTGCACCAGAGCGCCGACAGCGCCTTTGGCGGCGACGTCGTTCAGGTAGTTGTGGCCATCAAAACTCGGGCCAGCCAAGGCCACAAACAGTTGCCCAGGCTTGATCGTCCGGCTGTCGATGCTCACGCCATCAAAGCTGCAATCGGCCGACAGCACACGGGCCGACAACGCCTGGGTCAGTTCGCTGAACTTGAGCGCCTTAAGCATGGGCCACCTCCCACGCGGTCAGGGCGTGATCGGCCTCGACCAGATCGGAGAAAGCGTGGCGTTCGCCGTTGATTTCCTGGTAGTCCTCGTGGCCTTTACCGGCCAGCACTACCACGTCGTCAGGGCTGGCGCTGGCGATCAATTGGGCGATGGCTGCACCGCGACCGGCCACGAAAGTCGCTTTGGACGCGTCTTTAAAGCCAACACGAATGTCATCGAAAATCTGGCTTGGGTCTTCGCTGCGCGGGTTGTCGTCCGTCACCAGAACACCGTCGGCCAGACGCTCGACGATTTCAGCCATCAACGGACGCTTGCCGCGATCGCGGTCACCGCCACAGCCGAACAGGCACAGCAGCTTGCCCTTGGCGTGGGGACGCAGGGCCAGCAGGATTTTTTCCAGGGCGTCCGGCGTGTGGGCGTAATCGACCACCACCAGCGGCTGGGTGCCACCACCCAGGCGCTGCATGCGACCGGCCGGGCCTTCCAGCTTCGGCAGCACGCGCAGGATTTCGTCCAGGGCGTAATCCAGGCCGAGCAAGGCGCCGACAGCAGCCAATATGTTGCTCAGGTTGAAACGCCCGAGCAGGGTGCTGCGCAAATGGTGCTCGCCCTGCGGCGTTACCAGGGTGGCGCGCACGCCTTCGTCATCAAAGGTGGCTTCGCGGCAATACAGGTAGGCGCTGGAATCTTCCAGGCTGTAGCTGATCAGGCGGCCCTCACCGTTCGCGGCGGCCAACTGACGACCGAATTCATCGTCCAGGTTGACCACACGGCACTTCAAATCATTCCAGGCAAACAGCCGGGCCTTGGTGGCGGCGTACGCCTCCATGGTGCCGTGGTAATCCAGGTGATCGCGGGACAGGTTGGTCATCACCGCCACGTCGAACGCCAGGGCGGTCACGCGGCCCTGGTCCAGGCCGTGGGACGAAACTTCCATGGCAACCGCCTTGGCACCGGCCTTTTTCAGGTCGGCCAGGGTCGCCTGCACGGCAATCGGGTTAGGCGTGGTGTGCAGGCCGCTTTGCAGCGCGCCGTAGAAACCGGTGCCCAGGGTGCCGACGATGCCGCAGTGCTGGCCCAGCAGGTCAAGCGCCTGGGCAACCAGTTGGGTCACGCTGGTCTTGCCGTTGGTGCCGGTCACGCCTACGAGGTTCAGGGTCCGGCTCGGGTCGCCATAAAAGCGCCCGGCGATGTCCGACAGTTGCGCCGCCAGGCCCTTGACCGGAATCAAAGGCACGTCGGTGATCGGCAACACGGTGGCGCCTTCCACTTCATAGGCCACTGCCGCGGCGCCGCGCTTCAACGCGTCGGCGATATGGTCACGGCCGTCGAACTTGCCGCCCGGCACGGCCAGGAACAGGTCACCGGCACGCACGTTACGGCTGTCCAGGGTCAACTCGCGAATCAGCAAATCGCGGCCAGCGTGGGCAAAAATCTTGTTCAGGCTAAGAGACATCAGCCGCGCCCTCCATTGGCTTTTGCAGCAGCGGCCGGCGGTCCGGCGTTCGCTTGTTGGGTCGTCGGCAGGTTGTCCGGCGTGATGTTCATCAGGCGCAGCGTCCCGGACATCACTTTGCTGAACACCGGCGCCGATACCAGGCCACCGAAGTAACCGGCTTTGCTCGGCTCATCGATCACCACGACGATGGCGTAACGCGGATCGCTCATCGGGCCGAAGCCTGCGAACAGCGAACGGTAGGAGTTTTCGGCGTAGCCCTTGGTGCCCACGGCAGTTTTACGCGCGGTACCGGACTTGCCTGCCACGTGATACGCCGGCACCTGGGCACGGAACACGCCGCGCGGCGCTTCGATCACTTGTTGCAGCATGCCTTGCATGGTCTTGGCGACGTTTTCCGGGATCACCTGGGTCGCAGGCGGTGCCTCGTCCAGGTGGATCAGGCTCAGCGGCACCATGCGGCCATTGTTGGCCAGCACGGAGAAGGCATGGGCCAGCTGGATGGCGGTCACCGACAGGCCATAACCGTAGGAAAGCGTGGCGGTCTCGGCCTTTTTCCAGTCACGGTAGTTCGGCAGGTTGCCCACACGCTCACCCGGGAAGTCCAGGCCGGTGGGTTGCCCCAGGCCGACTTTCTGTGCGAGGTGGTAGATGGCTTCGCCGCCGATATCGAAGGCGACCTTACTCATGCCCACGTTACTGGAGTTGATCAGGATACCTGTCAAATCCAGCACCGGACCTTCGGTGCGCGACACGTCGCGAATGGTGTATTTGCCCAGCTGCAGGGTGCCCGGGTAAACCTCGACCTTGTCGGCCGGTTTCCAGCGCCCGGTCTCCAGGGCGGCACTCATGGAGATGGCTTTCATGGTCGAACCCGGCTCGAACACGTCGATCATCGCGCGGTTGCGCATCATCGCCGGTTGCAGGTTGCGACGGTTGTTGGGGTTGTAGGTCGGCTGGTTGACCATGGCGAGAATCTCGCCGGTCTTCACGTCCATGATCACCAGGCTGCCGGCTTTCGCGCCGTTCTCGATGATGGCGTTACGCAGCTCACGGTTGGCCAGATATTGCAGGCGCAGGTCAATCGACAACGCCAAGGGCTTACCGGCCTTGGCGTTTTTGGTGACCTGGACATCCTTGATCAGTCTGCCGCGCCGATCCTTGATGACCTGTCGTTTGCCGGGGACCCCGGCCAGCCATTCGTCGTAGGCAAGCTCGACACCTTCGCGACCGTGATCATCAATGTCGGTGAAACCCACCATATGGGCAGTGGTTTCGCCAGCCGGGTAGAAACGCCGAAATTCCTCGATGCCGTAGACACCGGGGACTTTAAGGTCGAGCACTTGCTGGCCTTGTTCGGGGGTAAGCCCGCGAACCAGGTAGATGAATTCTTTATTGGCCTGGGCTTCGAGGCGTTCGCTCAGGGCTTTGGGGTCCTGGCCCAGGGCGGCGGCCAGTTCCGGCCACTTCTCCTTGGCGGTCTGCATTTCCTTGGCGTTGGCCCACAGGGTGGTCACCGGCGTACTGACGGCCAGGGGCTCGCCGTTACGGTCGGTGATCAGGCCGCGGTGCGCAGGAATCGGGATATGACGCAGGCTGCGGGCATCGCCCTGGCCGATCAGGAAGTCACGGTCCACCACTTGCAGGTCGATAATCCGCCAGGCGATCGCGCCCACCATCAGTGCCAGCAACCCCAGCACTACACGGAAACGCCACGGGTAGAGTGCGCCCTCGAGTTTCATCATGGCGCCACCATGCGAACTTCTGCAGCGCCCGGGATGTGCATCTTCAGCTGTTCAGTGGCCAGCACTTCGATGCGGCTGTGGGCGGTCCAGGTGCTTTGCTCCAGGATCAACCGGCCCCACTCCGCCTGCGCCTTGTCGCGCACACTCAATTCCCCGTACAGGGTATTGAGCAATTGACGGTTGTAGTGGGCGCTGTAGGACACCGCAATCGCGGACACCAGCACGCCAACAAACAACAGCAACATAAAGAAGCTGCCGCCCGGAAGGGGCTTGGCGAAAAGCTTGCTCACCGCAACTTCTCCGCAACGCGCATGACAGCGCTACGGGCACGTGGGTTGGCCTTGAGTTCGGCTTCGGAAGCGAACTGCGCTTTGCCATGGATTTTGATTTTCGGCACAAAGGCTTCGTAACGTACCGGCAGGTTGCGCGGCAGGTTGTCGGATTCGCCCTTGACCAGACGACGCATGAACAATTTGACGATGCGGTCTTCCAGGGAGTGGAAGCTGATCACCACCAGGCGACCGCCCACTTCCAAGGCGTCCAGGGCAGCTTCGAGGCCGGCTTCCAGGTCGCCCAATTCGTTGTTGACGTGAATGCGCAGGCCCTGGAACGCACGGGTAGCCGGGTTCTTGCCCTTCTCCCACGCCGGGTTGGCGACTTTCAGCACTTCAGCCAGGTCCGCGGTGCGTTCGAACGGCTGGATTTCCCGACGCTCGACCACGGCGCGCGCCATACGGCCAGCGAAACGCTCTTCGCCGTATTCCTTGAACACACGGGTGATTTCTTCGTGGGGCGCGGTGGCGATGAACTGCGCGGCGCTGATGCCACGGCTCGGGTCCATGCGCATATCGAGCGGGCCGTCGTTCATGAAACTGAAGCCGCGCTCAGGGTCGTCCAGCTGCGGCGAAGACACGCCCAGGTCCAGCAGAACCCCGGCCACCTTGCCCGCCATGCCACGTTCGGCGACTTCTGCGCCGAGCTCGGCAAAGCTGCGCTGCACAACGACAAAGCGGCCGTCTTCGGCCGCTAGCGCTTGCCCGGTGGCAATCGCTTGAGGGTCTTTGTCGAACCCGAGGAGCTTTCCGTCCGAACCCAGCTGGCTGAGGATCAGCCGACTGTGCCCGCCCCTGCCGAAGGTGCCATCCAAATAGCAGCCATCCGCGCGTACGGCGAGAGCCTCAACGGCTTCGTCAAGCAGTACGGTGATGTGGTTAAAGCCGCTATCAATAGTCACAGGATCAAATCACGCAGTTCATCAGGCATGGCGCCCGGTTGTTGAATAGCAGCCAGGTCAGCTGCAGAAACAGCATCCCAGGCATCTTCGTCCCACAATTGGAACTTGTTCAGTTGGCCTACCAGCATTGCGCGCTTGTCGAGCTTGGCGTATTCGCGCAGACGCGGTGGAACCAGGAAACGACCACTGCCATCGAGTTCGAGGTCGACGGCATTACCAATCAGCAAACGTTGCAGGCGGCGGTTTTCTTCACGCAATGAAGGCAGCGCACGCAACTTGGTTTCAATCAGCTCCCACTCGTCGAGCGGGTAAACACATAAACAAGGGTCAACGGCATCGATGGTGATGATTAACTGTCCGGAACTTCGCGAAATCAGCTCGTCACGATACCGGCTCGGCATGGCGAGACGGCCTTTTGCATCGAGACTGATAGCGTTAGCTCCGCGAAACACAGATGCGTTTCTCCAAATTTTAGCGTTTTACGTTCAAAAAACCCACTTTGTGCCACTTTCCGCCACTTGCGCACACTATAGGAATGCGCCCACCACACCGTCAAGGCGCGGATTCAAGGAAAAGCCTTACAGAACGGAGATTTAGGAAGGTAAAGCGAGGAGAAACGAGAGTTCGAGGGCGATTTTGACTCAACAACGCCAAATAGCTCAAAGAGCTATGACTTAAAGTTAAAGTAATTTATTAAGAGTAAGATTTTTTCGGTATTACGAAGACGCATCTGCTAATGATTCAGCAGGGAGGGATTCTCGCGTTACTACCAGGTTCCTGCCCGAGATTCGGACAGAAGGAAAAAAGGTGGAGAGTCGATCTGTAAGCCGGGTTCTGTCTTGAACAGTCATTCGTCTACGATGGCCATCACTGGACATCTTTAGCAACCTACCCGGTCCCAGCGCGGGCCACGCCTTGGGACCCTATTTGGTCTTGCTCCAAGTGGGGTTTACCTAGCCACGAACTGTTGCCAGTCGTGCGGTGCGCTCTTACCGCACCTTTTCACCCTTACCGGTACCGAAGTACTTAGGCGGTTATTTTCTGTGGCACTTTCCGTAGGCTCACGCCTCCCAGGCATTACCTGGCACTTCGCCCTATGGAGCCCGGACTTTCCTCCCCCCTCTAATTTTCATAGAAGGCAGCGACTGTCCAATCGACTCTCCGCCGCGCAGGTTAACGGCACGGCGGCGTTAGAACAAGTATTAAAAGACACTAATGCCATCATGTTCAGACGGAGTGCAGGTTAAAGCCTGGAACTATTCGCCCTTTTGTTTATCCAGCGCGACTTGATACAGCACGTTCTTGCGCACGCCGGTAATTTCCGCCGCCAGGGCGGCCGCACGCTTCAATGGCATTTCCTTGAGCAGCAGATCAAGAATGCGCATCGCCTCGCTGCCCACGGCGTCTTCACTTTCCGGCGCCGCCCAGCCCGCTACCAGCACCACGCACTCGCCGCGCTGCTGATTGCTGTCACCTTCGACGAACGCACGCAGCTCTTCCAGCGGCAGGCCCTTGAGGGTTTCGAAGGTCTTGGTGATTTCCCGCGCCAGCAGCGCAAGGCGATCGCCACCGAACACCAGTTCCATATCTTGCAGGCACTCAAGGATACGGTGCGGGGCTTCGTAGAAAATCAGCGTGCGCGGCTCTTCTTTCACCAGTTCAAGGCGCGCCCGGCGCCCCACCGCCTTGGCCGGCAGGAAACCTTCAAAGATAAAACGGTCCGATGGCAAGCCGGCCGCCGACAATGCAGCAATCAGCGCGCACGCTCCCGGAACAGGCACTACATTGATACCAGCAGCCCGCGCCTGGCGAACCAGGTGATAACCGGGATCGGAAATCAGCGGCGTACCGGCATCCGAGATCAAGGCCACATCATCGCCTGCCAGCAAGCGGGTGATAAAACGACTGCCCTCTTCGCGCTCGTTATGTTCGTGGCACGCGGCCAGGGGCGTTGGAATACCAAAATGCTGCATTAACCGTTGGGAATGCCGGGTGTCTTCGGCGGCGATCAATTTTACGTCGCGCAACACTTTCAGCGCCCGCGCACTGATGTCGTCCAGGTTGCCAATGGGCGTCGCCACGACAAAAAGCGAGCCTGCAGTGGAATTCAAAGGACCTGGAGCAGTCAAAGCGCACACCTCGATGATTGGCAAAAGCCACATTGTAGCGCGTAGACGCCTTGAAAATATGCCCTCCGGGCAGGCTCCATTTCAGCCATCCATTGGGTCTTGCAACATTTACACGACCTAAATAGACGGTTTCACGCCAGTAACATCGCGCCCCGGCCAGTGCTTGGGTACAATTCCACGCTAATTTGATCGGTATCAGGAACACTTACATGATCGCTTGCCTGCGGCTGTTCTCTGCCCTCTGCCTCGCTGCCCTGTTGGCGGCTTGCGCCAGCTCGCCCTCGTCCAGCCTTGGCGACCTCCCCCGGACCCCGGATGCCAGCATCGAGCAACTGCTCGAACAGGCGACTTCGGCCAAGACTCCGGAAAAAGCCGCGCTGCTGCGCTTGAGTGCGGCTGACCTGGCGTTCCACCAAAACAATCCGGCACGCTCGGCGCAGATTCTTGCCCAGGTCCCACTGGACGTCCTGAAACCGGCGGCGCAGGTATTTGCCAGCACCCTGTCGGCCGAACTGGCGATGACCCGCAACCAGCCCAAGGCCGCGTTGACGGCGTTGAACCACCCGAGCCTGCAAAGCCTGAAGGAGCTGCCGCCTGAACAGCAGATCCGTACCGGCACCGTGCATGCCCGCGCTTATGAGGCCGATGGCCAGACCCTGGCCGCCGCCCGCGAGCGCGTCGCCATGGCGCCGCTGCTCAGTGGTGACGCTTACAACAGCAACCACGAAGCCATCTGGGCATTGATTGCCGCCCTGCCTGCCGAACAGCTGCAAGCCAGCGGCAACCCGACGCTGGACGGCTGGATCAGCCTGGCCCAGGCGGTCAAGAGCGCCGGCACCCTGGAGCAACAACAGGCAGCCATCGACACCTGGCGTGCCCAGAACCCTGGCCACCCGGCGGCCTCGCAATTGCCACAGCCGCTGACCAAGCTCAAGCAACTGGCCAGCCAGCCACTGAACAAGATCGCCCTGCTGCTGCCGCAGGAAGGCCCGCTGGCCGGCGTCGCCAAAGCGTTGCGCGAAGGTTTCATGGCTGCGCACTACCAGGCCGAACAAGCCGGGCAGAAGCCGCCAGTGATCGAGTTCTATGACAGCTCGCGCCTGACCTCCATCGACGAGTTCTACGCCAAGGCCCAGGCCGCCGGCGTGCAACTGGTGGTCGGCCCGCTGGAAAAACCGCTGGTCAAACAACTCAGCGCACGTCCGCAATTGCCTATTACCACCCTGGCCCTGAACTACAGCGAAGCCGACCAGGGCCCGGCACAACTGTTCCAGTTCGGCCTGGCCGCTGAAGACGAGGCCCGTGAAGTGTCCCGTCGCGCCCGTGCCGACGGCCTGCACCGCGCCGCCGCCATGGTACCGAGAGGCGAATGGGGCGAGCGTGTCTACAAAGCTTTCCGTCAGGATTGGGAAGCCAATGGCGGCACCGTGGTAGGCGTTGAATACGTTGACCAGCCGGTAGCCCTGGCCCAGCAGATCGCTGACCTGTTCCAGTTGCGCAAAAGCGAAGGCCGCGCCAAGAGCCTGCAGAGCACGGTAGGTTCGGACGTTTCGGCCCAGCCGTCGCGCCGCCAGGACATCGAGTTCATCTTCCTGGCCGTGACCCCGCAACTGGCCCAACAGATCAAGCCGACCCTGAACTTCCAGTACGCCGGTGACGTGCCGGTGTATGCGACGTCGCACGTGTTCAGCGCCAGTGGCGACAAGAACCAGTACCTGGACATGACCAACGTGATGTTCTGCGAAACCCCTTGGCTCCTGAACACCACCGACCCGCTGCGCAACCAGGTCGCTGCCCAATGGCCACAGGCCAACGGCAGCCTGGGCCGCCTGTACGCGATGGGTGTTGACGCCTACCGCCTGGCGCCGCGCCTGGGGCAACTCAAGGCACTGCCGGACACCCGCGTTGACGGCCTGTCCGGCAGCCTGGGCATCAGCCCCAACCAGCGTGTTGACCGCCAGATGCCATGGGCGAAGTTCGTCGGTGGCGATATCCAGCGCCTGCCTGATACCCCGCGCTGATGCCCGAGCGGTCAAGCGCGCAAAGCGGCAAGGACGCCGAACTTCAAGCTCTCGAGTACCTGCAACAACAGGGTCTGCGCCTCCTGGCGCAGAACTGGTTGTGCAAGCGGGGCGAGCTTGATCTGGTCATGCTTGACGGCGATACAGTAGTATTTGTCGAAGTCCGCTACAGAAAACACGCACAATGGGGTGGCGCGCTCGCCAGTATCGACGGGCGCAAGCGCCAGAAGCTGATACTCGCCGCGCAGTTTTTCCTGCTCAAGGAGCGTCGCTGGGCCGATCACCCCTGCCGTTTCGATGTGGTTGCCATAGAAAGCACTCCTCAGGGAACAGCCGATCTGAACTGGTTGCAAGATGCCTTTGACAGCTGATTCGCCGGACATCTACACCGCACACTTTTGCTCTTTGCTTTGCGGGCTGCACATTCCTGTGCCAAACAGCCGCGCTACTTAAGGTCACACAGATGGACATGCAATCCCGAATTCGCCAGCTTTTCCAGGCCAGTATCGATACCAAGCAACAGGCGATGGACGTACTTGCACCGCACATCGAGCAAGCCAGTCAGGTCATGGTCAACGCCTTGCTCAACGAAGGCAAAATGCTTTCGTGCGGCAACGGCGGTTCGGCCGGTGATGCCCAGCATTTCTCCTCCGAGCTGCTCAACCGCTTCGAGCGCGAGCGCCCGAGCCTGCCGGCCATCGCCCTGACCACCGACACCTCGACGATCACCTCGATCGCCAACGACTACAGCTACAACGAAATCTTCTCCAAACAGATTCGCGCCCTTGGCCAGCCGGGCGACGTACTGCTGGCGATCTCCACCAGCGGTAATTCGGCGAACATTATTCAAGCGATCCAGGCCGCACATGATCGTGAAATGATTGTCGTAGCATTGACCGGGCGCGACGGCGGCGGCATGGCCTCGTTGCTGTTGCCCGAAGACGTGGAAATTCGCGTCCCGGCCAATGTCACCGCACGTATTCAGGAAGTCCACCTGCTGGCGATCCACTGCCTGTGCGATCTGATCGACAGCCAACTGTTCGGGAGTGAAGAATGACCGTTAAACGCCTTAGCCTATTGGCAATCACGCTGTGCCTAGGCATCAGCGGCTGCAGCTCGGTAATCGAAGCGAGCCGTGACACGCCTATCCAGGACGATAAAGGCACCCGTACTTTCGGCAGCAAAATCGACGACTCGCTGATTGAAACCAAGGTTTCCGTCAACGTTTCCAAGGCCGCTCCAGACCTGGGCAACGGCGCCTCGCGCATCGTGGTCGTCAGCTTCAACGGTGTGGTACTGCTCACCGGGCAAACCCCGCGCGCCGACCTGAAGGCCCAGGCTGAACAAGCCGCTTCCACCGTTCAACGGGTCAAGAAGGTCCACAACGAATTGCAGGTAATGGAGCCGATCACGCTGCTGGCAATCAGCAACGACGCCCTGCTGACCACCAAGATCAAGACCCAGATGCTGACCGACAGCGCGATCCCCGGCTCACGGATCAAGATCGTCACCGACAACGGCATCGTCTACATGATGGGCCTGCTGACCCAGGCAGAAGCCACCCGCGCTGCCAACCTGGTACAAGGCGTATCGGGCGTACAGAAGATTGTGAAGGTGTTCGAATACATCGA
Organism: Pseudomonas sp. 1912-s; assembly: GCF_029269205.1. NCBI lineage: Bacteria > Pseudomonadati > Pseudomonadota > Gammaproteobacteria > Pseudomonadales > Pseudomonadaceae > Pseudomonas > Pseudomonas sp. 1912-s. The sequence goes on from NZ_JARIXR010000007.1 coordinate 69,438, forward strand.
CTGATCCCGTCAACAGCCACAAAAAAGGGCGCCGTGCATTACTGCACGGCGCCCTTTTTATTGCCTGCCCGTTACTGGTATTGCGAGTACGGGTTGCCCTGGAACTGATTGTTCTGTTGCGGCGCCTGTTGTTGCTGAGCGCCTGGCTGGCCGTATTGCTGGCCAGGGATCGGGCCAAGGTTGACCTCTACACGACGGTTCTGGGCACGACCGTTGACGTCGGCGTTGCTGGCGATCGGGTTGTCCGGGCCGGCACCGCGAGCACTCAGGTTGGTCGGGCTCACGCCTTGGGATGTCAGGTAGTTAGCCACGCTTTGCGCACGACGCTGGGACAGGTCCATGTTGAGCTGGCGGGTGCCGGTGCTGTCGGTGTAGCCGACAATCTGGATGGTGTTCTGGTTGAACTGCTTTAGGGAGTTCGCCAGGTTGTTCAGCGGCGTGTAGAAGCTGCTGGAGATCGCGTCCGAGTTGGTGGCGAAGGTGATGTTACCCGGCATGATCAGCTTGATCTGATCGCCCTGGCGCTGCACCTCAACCCCGGTATTGGCCATGCTTTCGCGCAGTTTCTTTTCCTGCTGGTCGGCGTAGTAGCCATACCCCGCACCACCGAGACCGGCGACGGCAGCACCGATCAGCGCACCTTTGCCGCGGTTGTTGTGGTCGATGGCCGCACCTGCCAACGCACCGGCCAGGGCACCCAGGCCGCCGTACTTGGCGGTATTGCTCACACCGGAAGAGCCACCACCCTGTGCCTGGCTGCCGTCATAAGGATTAGGTGAAGCGCAGCCGGACAACAGGGCTACGGCAGTAGCGACAACAAGCAGACGACGAGAAGTGAACATGAAGGAAGCTCCTACTTTTGCATTCTGTGATGCAGAGGACATTGGCAATGGACCTGTGCCGAGCTTGGAACACGACAAACGGTAAAAATTCCATGCCCGGCCAACGGTGTGCACAGTGAAACCCTAGCAGAGACTACCTGAACGGTAATTGTCATTTTCTCTATAAGGTTCGTCTGATAGTCGCCACTTGGTATCCGGAAAAATACCGGAGTTTGCTTTACGCCCTCACAAACGGATTCTCACGCATTTCATCCCCCAGGCGCGTGTCCGGCCCGTGCCCGGTCACCACCACAGCCGCCTCATCCAGGGTGTAGAGCCGTTGCTTGATCGAGCGCACGATGGTCGCCTGATCACCGCCCCACAAATCCGTACGCCCTACACCACGTCGAAACAGGGTGTCGCCGGCAATCAGCAACTTCGCATCGGCGAACCAGAAACTCATCGAACCAGGTGTGTGTCCAGGTGTGTGCAACGCCACGCCACAGCCGCAGGCCAACTCTTCCTCATCCTCCAGCCAGCGATCCGGCGACGGCACCGGTGTGTACGGCACGCGGAACATCTGGCACTGCATTTCCAGGTTGTCCCACAGAAACTGGTCTTCCTTGTGCAGGTGCAAGGTGGCACCGGTCTTTTCCTTCAATTGCCCAGAGGCCAGGAAATGGTCGAGATGGGCGTGGGTGTGAATGATGCTGACCACTTTCAGGCCCAGCGCATCGAGCCGCGCCAAGATCAACTCATGGTTGCCACCCGGGTCGACGACGATGGCTTTTTTGGTGACCGGGTCGCCGATGATCGTGCAATTGCACTGCAACGGGCCGACCGGGAAGGTTTCGCGGATCAGCGCGGGGGACTGGATATTCATGGGTATTCCTGCAAATTCAAAGGCACACTCTTTTGTACTGCATTCTGGCGCACAGTATGTTCGACGAAGCGCCCGATCCGAAAGCGCACGAGTATCAAACCTGCCAACTGCTAAGCTATTCTGGCGCCCGTCATACAACGCGCAACCCAGAGCGCTTGGAGTGGGACTCATGGCGACCCTCAGCCCGTTGATCATCTGTGAACACTGCGATTGCGTGTACGAAAAAGTCACGCTCGCCAAACATCAAAAGACCCTCTGCACCCGCTGCGCAGGCGTGCTCCAGCGCTATAACGGGCTGTCGGTGGAACAGCGCCTGGCCCTGACCCTGACCGCCGCCGTGTTGTGGATTTTCGCTAACTTCTACCCCGTGATGAGCATCAGCCTGCAAGGCCTGAAAAGCAGCGCCACGTTATGGGATTCGGTGGTGGCGCTGGCCCAGGGCCCGATTACCTTCATCGCCCTGGTGGCGGCAATTTCCATCATCATCGCGCCGGTGTTCCAGTTGCTGCTGTTGATGTGGGTGTTGAGCTTTGCGATGAAGGGCCGCCGCTCGCCGGCGTTCAAGGTATGCATGCGCTGGCTTGAAGCCCTGCGCCCCTGGAGCATGCTGGAGGTCTGCCTGCTCGGCGCCATGGTGGCGGTGTTCAAGCTGGCGGGCATGCTGGATGTATTGCCCGGCACCGGACTGTTTGCCCTGGCCGCCCTCAGTCTGTTGCTGATCCGCATTGCCGGGCGTGATATTCGCGACCTGTGGGACATTGTATGAGCCGGCCACCGACCGCCAGCGAGCTGAACCTGTGCCTGTGCCACAGCTGCGGCCAGGCCTGCGACGTCAGCGCCAACCCCGACGAATGCGAGCGTTGCGGTGCGCCCTTGCATCGACGCAAGACCCATTCGCTGACCCGCACCTGGGCCTACATGCTGACGGCCCTGGCGTTTTACGTTCCCGCTAATTTACTGCCCGTGATGAACACCTCGATGCTCGGCTCCGGCGCCGACAGCACCATCATGAGTGGTGTGCTCGAATTCTGGCAGCACGGCGCGTGGGACATTGCCCTGATCATATTCATCGCCAGCATCGCGGTGCCGGGCATCAAGTTCGTGGCGCTGACCCTGCTGCTGGTCACCGTGCAACGCAATAACCAGTGGGCGCGCAAGGAGCGCTCGAAGCTGTTTCGCTTTGTCGAGGTGATCGGCTATTGGTCAATGCTGGATGTGATCGTGGTGGCGCTGGTGGCCGCCCTGGTGAGGTTCCAGGCCCTGGGCACCATCGAGCCGCGCCTGGGGATTTTATTCTTTGGCCTGGTGGTCGTATTTACCATGCTGTCGGCAATGAGTTTTGACCCACGCCTGATCTGGGAAACCCCACACAACGAGGAGAGGCCGGATGGCGTCGCAACCCCCTGACAAACCGCAGCCTGCGGGCCAACCCGCGATCAGGACGCGGCGCTTCAGCGTCTCGCTGGTGTGGATCGTGCCGATTGTCGCGGTGCTGGTGGGCATTTCGCTGGTGGTGCACAGCATCCTTCAGCAGGGGCCGAGCATTACCATTACCTTCAAGACCGGCAGCGGCCTGACCGCCAACAAGACCGACGTCAAATACCGCAACGTGGTGATCGGCCAAGTGACCGACGTGGAGCTGAGCGACGACCAGAAAAGCGTCAACGCCACGATCAAGCTGTCCAAGCAGGCCGAAAGCTTCACCCGTGAAGACTCGCAATTCTGGGTGGTCCGCCCGCGTATCGGCGCCGGGGGTGTTTCCGGCATTGATACGCTGCTTTCCGGGGATTACATCGGCGCCGACATCGGCCAGTCCGATACCCGCGCCAACCAGTTCAAAGGCCTGGAAAACCCGCCGCCGATTACCTATGGCGAGCCCGGCAAGCGCTTCACCTTGCACACCCAGGATTTGGGTTCACTGGACATCGGCTCCCCGGTCTATTACCGCAAAATCCCCGTCGGCCAGGTGGTGGCCTATGCCCTGGACGCAGACGGCAAAGGCGTGAACATCGACGTGTTCGTGCATGCGCCGAATGACGCCTACGTCACCGAGAACACCCGATTCTGGAACGCCAGCGGGATTGATGTGAGTGTCGGCGCCAACGGGTTCGCGCTGAAAACCGAATCCCTGTCGTCCATGCTGGTGGGCGGCATCGCCTTCCTGGCCCCGCCGTACAGCCCCAACGACAAGCCGGCCAGTGAGGAGCACTCCTATGAACTGTTCGCCGACCAGCAAACCGCGCTGGCCCCGCCCAATGGCAAGGCGCAATACCTGAACCTGCGGTTCGATCAGGCCTTGCGCGGGCTCACGGTGGGTGCGCCGGTGGAGTTCCTGGGCATCGAGTTCGGCAAAGTGGTATCGATCAACCTGGATTTCGACGAGAAAAAACGCAGCTTCCCGGTCAACGTCGGCATCGTGATTTACCCGCAGCGTCTCGGCGAAGCCAACACCAAAATGCTCACAGTCTTGAAGCATGACCCGAATGATGAAGCGGGCGGCGTGCGCCTGATGGGCAGCTTCATCGAACACGGCCTGCGCGCCCAGGCCCGCAGCGGCAACCTGCTCACCGGCCAGTTGTACATCGCCCTGGACTTCTTCCCCAAGGCCGACAAAGTCGTGTTTGACCCGAACCAGCGCCCCGTCAGCATCCCGACCATCCCCGGCAACCTGGAGCAACTGCAGGAAAAACTCGAAGGCATCGTCAACAAGATCAACCAACTGCCCATCGAGCGGATTGCCGGCAACCTCGACGGCAGCCTGGTGGAACTGCGCAAAGGTCTCGGCCAGTTCAATGCCAAGACACTGCCGGGCGTGCAGAACACCCTGGCCGACGTGAGTAAAACCTTGCAGTCCGCCAGTTCGACCCTGGCCGAGGATTCGCCGCAACGGGAGCAGTTGACCCAGACCCTGGATGAACTGAGCCGCATGTCGCGCTCCCTGCGAGAACTCTCGGACTACCTGGCACGCCATCCCGAATCGCTGATTCGCGGTCGCCCCGACAACGCCGCGCCCTCGGACCTGCAAGGGCCGCCGCGCAAATGACCACAGGAGCAACCACCATGGCTTTCCCGCTGAAGATCACGCTGATCACCGGGTTGCTGCTGCTTGCGGCGTGCCGCAGTGAGCCGATTCAATTTCACACCCTGACGCCGGTGCACCGCAGCAATGCGTCACTGGCCGCCGGGGGTGAGATCCGCATTGAAAGCATCACCGTCCCGCCACAGGTCGACCGGCCGCAGATTGTCATCCGCGAGGGCGACAGCGGCGTGGCCATCCTTGAGACGCAATGGTGGGCCGCCAGCCTGGTGGATGAGTTGCGCAGCGCGCTGGTGGATCAACTCGCCAGTCACCGCAAAAACCTCGCGGTGCGCATTGAAGTGCAGCGCTTTGACTCGATTCCCGGGCAATACGCCCTGCTCGACGTCAAATGGCGGCTGCGCCAGACCGGCACAGATGAGCGCACGCCGCTGACATGCCGCACGGTGGTGCAGTCGCCTTCCGGTCCGACCATTGATGATCTGGTGATCGCGCAGCAAAACAACGTCAAACGGTTCGCCGCGTTGCTCAGCCAGGTCGCCGACAGATCACCGAGTGAATGCCCCGCAGCGCAGTAAATATTGATCCAAGGGATTGAGCCATGCGCACATTCTGGAAGTGGTACCTGCAACTGCTGGAGAACGACTTCAGCACCCAGGTCTTCGACAATGTGAAGAACCTGCTGGTATGCGCGCTGCTGTTTGCGGCGGGTACCAATGCACTGGCCGGGAAACATGAGCTGTTCCTCGGCATTCTGGCCTCCAGCGTGGCCGGGTGGGGGTTGATCGTGGTTTCAACCTTGCTGATGGTACTGAATGTGAGCGATGGCATCCGCAGGCTCGCCAAGCTGCGTTATCACTTGGTGCTGCAACTGCTGCTTATCCTGGTCTATGTGCTGGTGGCAGCCCGCGTGGTGGAAATCGTCTGGGGCTTTCGATCCCATTGATCCAGGTTGCTACCCCAACAACCCCATCTCCTGGGCGCGCGCCACTGCCTGAGTTCGCCGCTCCACCCCCAGCTTGCTGTTGATATGGCTCGCATGGGTTTTCACGGTGTGCAGGGAGATGAACAACTGATTGCTGATCTCCTGGTTCGAACAGCCTTGGGCAATCAAGTGCAGTACCGCCAGCTCGCGGGAGCTCAGGGTCTCAAGGGTGTGCGGGGTTTCAACCACCGCGACCTCCGGCAAGAGGGCCAGCAAGGTCTGGTTCAGCAGGCCATGGGAATCCCGGGCAAGCTGCTCCCGCGACCAGTCGGGATAGCGCTCCAGCACGCGCTGGAAGGGTTGCATCGCACCACCGGCAGCCGCCTCAAGCGCACGGGCAAACACCGGGCGGGCCTGCGCCTCCTGTCCGCCGTCCAGCAATAACAGCGCCTGCTGGGTCAATGCCATCAGGCTGATCATCTGCCGGCCGCTGTTATGGGCCTGGCTTGCCAGTTCGTCGAGCCGTTGCAGTGAAGCCGTCGGCTGATGACGGATGGCGTCGAGCGCCGCCTGTTGCAGTTCGATATGTTGCGGCAGGTGCGGGTGAAACTCCGGCGCAGCGGCGGCCTGTTCACCGTTGTAGGTTTGCCCCAGCCGGGTCAGCCAGGCGTCGGCCAGGTCGGTACGCCCCTGGGCCAGCCACAGCTCGCATTTGACCAGGGTGATCATCGCCAGATAGAAAATCGGCGGCACGTCCCAGATGTGCATCAAGCGCTCAGCCTCGGCCAGCTCGGCAAAGGCCATGGGGAAATCGCCACGGCGGCCTTCGAAGCTGGCAATCACGCAATGGCCGATCAATACGCTGATGTCCCGACAAGCCCGTGCCTCGGCCAATCCGGCACGCAGGCGAGCCAGCCCGGCTTCGGGCTGGCAGCGCATCAGCAACAGGTAGCCTTCATACAACGCCAGTCGGGCGCGCACCGCGTACAGCCGTTGCGGCGCCAGGCCTTGCAAGCGTTGCAGGCCCTGGCGCACTTCATCCAGGGACCGCAGGATCTCGCCGCGGGCCTGCAACACCCGCGCGCGGTCGTAATGGGCCAACGCCTCGAACAACGGATTGCCGACGCGCTGCGCCAGTTCCAGGGATTCGCGGTTCAGGCCACGGGCGCGCCACAGGTCGGCGTCGACAATGGCCAGGTTGGACAGGGTCGACAGGCACATCAGCCGCTGGCCATAGCGTTTGTGCGGCAGGCTTTCCAGGGCCTCGCTGCAATACAACTGGGTCAGCTCGCGGTCGCCACGGCCCCGGGCAATGATTCCACTGAGGGCCAGCCACTGGGCCAACATCGACTTTTGCGCGGTGGCCGACGGCGCCGGCAGAAAGCGGCTGAGATGGCTGGCCAGTTCCTGCGCCGCGTCCAGCTGGCAGGCCAGGCCCAACGCCCAGCTGTAGAGCACGATCAGGCGTGGCGTGCTCATCAACAGACTGTCCGGCAAATCCATTTTCCAGCGCAGCAGCATGCCGACGTTTTGCTCCGCCAGCAGTTGCTCTTCGGACAAGTTCTGCACCAGGTTTGCCGCCACATCCAGGTGGCCCGCACGCAGCGCCTGCTCCACTGCCTCGTCGATCAAGCCCTGGGCATTGAACCAGCGGCAGGCCCGAAGGTGCAGGCTGGCTGCCGGCAACACGGCATTGCTCGCGCGCCGGGTGCGCAGCAGGTCGGAAAACAGATGGTGATAACGGTACCAGTGGCCCTGCTCGTCCAGCGGCACCAGGAACACCTGGTGGGCTTGCAGGTAGCGCAGGATTTCCGTGCTGTCGTGGGCCTCGCGCACCGCGTCACACAGCTCGCTGCAAAAGCGCTCTTGGGACGCGGTGTCGTAGAGAAATGCCTGGACCTCCGAGGGCAGGCAGTCGATGACTTCTTCGAGCAGGTAGTCGCGGATCAGCCCTTCCCCGCCGTGCAAGCCTTGGGGTAGCGCGCCTTCGCTGCCGGCCTCGGAAGCCGCCAGCAGCCAGAAACGCAGGCCGGCCACCCAGCCTTCACTGCGCCGGATCAGGTTGTCCAGGGCTTCGCCGCGCAATGAACTGCTGTGGCGGTCCAGCAAGGCCAGGGATTCGGCGTGGGTCAAGCGCAGGTCCTGCTCGTGCAGTTCCAGCAAATGCCGGGACAGGCGCAGGCGCGCCAGGTGCCAGTCGGGACGCTGACGGCTGGTGACCAGCACAAGCAGGCCGTCGGGCAGATGATTGAGGAAGAATTGCAGGCAGCGGTCGAGTACCGGGCCCTGGGCCAGATGGTAGTCGTCCAGCACCAGCAACAGCGGCGCCTGGGTGGAAAGGTGCACCGTCAGCTCATCCAGCAGGCCGTCGAGCCACTCTTCAAAGGCGAAAGGTTGATGACGCTGGCGCATTTTCAGCAAGCCCAGGGACTGGGCGCCCAACTGCGGAAAGTATTGCTGCAAGCCGTCGAGCAGGCGCTCAAGGAAACGTCCCGGGTCGTTGTCCCGCGGGCTGAGGCCCAGCCACAAGCTTTGCCAGTGGGCCGGCAGGCTCTGGCAGAACTCTACCGCCAGCGAACTCTTGCCGAACCCGGCCGGCGCGCTGACCAGCAACAGACGCCCGGCCAACCCTTCACTCAGCCGTTCGCACAGGCGCGGTCGCAACACGTAGCCATCAGGCAGTGGGGGTCGATAGAAGCGACCTTCCAGGGTCGGAATCACCGCGCTGGCAGGCCCTTGAATTCGGGACAGATCAGTCATCGCCGGGCTCTTGTAGAAGGCTGTTGTCGGCATTGCAGATGTCCGCAGACTAGCGGTAAAAGCGGCAGCTTTGTAGATCTTTGCAACAATTGTCTGAAAAAGACTACAACAAAAAATATCCAACTGTTCTGGCTCAAATATTCCAAGCCCCCAAATAAAATGTGGGAGCCGGGCTTGCCCGCGATGGCGGCGTGTCAGTCGATACATCCGTTGACTGACACACCGCCATCGCGGGCAAGCCCGGCTCCCACATTCGAGGATGCGGCCTCTGTTACAGCAAGTTAGCGAACACCATCCTGGCGCAGGGCCGCCGGGGTGAAGTCGCTGGTGGTGGCGGTAAAGCCGAAGTCATAGGCCTGTTTCTCTTCGTTCTTCATGCCCAGGGCCAGGTAGCGGCCGGACTGCAGATCGTAGAGGGTTTCGAGGGCATACCACGGCACTTGTTTGTCGTAGTAGTTCTCGGCATGGGCTTCAGCCACGCGCCACAGTTGGCCACGACCGTCATAGTGGTCGATGACCGCGGCTTGCCAGGTGTCTTCGTCGATGAAGAAGTCACGCTTGGCATAGATGTGGCGCTGACCTTCCTTCAGGGTTGCAACCACATGCCACACACGACGCAGCTCGTAGCGAGCCAGGTCCTGGTTGATGTGGCCGGCCTTGATGATGTCGACATACTTGAGCTTCGGATCGTCGAGCTTGTAGCTGTTTTCGGCGATGTACAGTTCCTTCTTGCCTTCCAGTTTCCAGTCGTAGCGATCCGGCGCGCCGTTGAACATGTCGAGGTTGTCGGAGGTACGCAGGCCGTCGGCGGCGGTACCCGGGCCGTCATACGACACTTGCGGCGCCCGGCGCACACGGCGCTGGCCGGCGTTGTAGACCCACGCCGAACGCGGTTCTTTCACCTGGTCGAGGGTTTCGTGCACCAGCAGCACACCCCCGGCCAGACGTGCCGGCGCGGTCACTTGCTGCTTGAAGTAGAACAGGATGTTGCCCGGGTTTTTCGGGTCGTAGTCCTTCATCTTGTCGCGGAACACAAACTGGTCGCGGAAGTACACCAGGCTGAACGAACCGTTGGTTTGCGGCGTGGCCTGGGTCACCAGGCGGGTCACGCTGCCGCCGCGATAGCGGGTGATGTGGTTCCAGATGACTTCCACGCCGCTTTTCGGAATCGGGAACGGTACGGCGGTTTCGAAGTTTTCCAGGCCGTTGCCGCCGGACACCAGGTTGGTGTTGGTGGCGTTTTTCTTGATGGCCGCAAACACATCAGCCGGCACGGTAGCGCCGCGATGGGTCGGGTAGACCGGCATCTTGAAGGTGTCCGGGTAGCGCTTGAACATCGCGTACTGCCCCGGCGCCAACTTGTCCTTGTACTGCTCGACGTTCTGCGCGGTGATGATGAATTGCGGTTGCTCGCTGGCGTACGGGTTGGCCAGGAAGCCACGGGCATCCACCGCGCCGGCGTTGGTTGGCAATGGCGACCATTTAGGGATGGTGCCGGCCGCGTTGCCGGCCATTTCAGCGCCCATCGGCGTCAGGGTCGTACCCAGCTTGGCGGCTTCATCCGCCGAGACTGCCGCCATGACGCTGCTCGCCATGATCGACAGCCCCAGCACACCCACCTGCAACAGATTTTTAGTTATTTTCATGTTCTGGTTCTTCCTTAAAACATACTGCTTAAAGAGAGTGTGCTTAGAAGTTCACGCCGACGCTGAGGGCGACAAAGTCGCGGTCGTCCACGGTGCTGAAGTCGCCACCGAAGAAGTTGGTGTAGTTCAGGCTCGCGGTGTAGGTGTTCTGGTATTCAGCATCCAGTCCGAGGCTGACCGCCTTGCGGCCTTCCTCGAAGTTGCCGCCAGGGCCAGGTGAATAACCTTTGACGTCATGGGACCAGGCGACGTTAGGCTTGAGGTTTACACCGGCAAAGACGTCCGGGTATTCCCAAATCGCCCGGCCGCGGTAGCCCCAGGAAGTCGCAGTGGTAAAGCCGTCGTTGTTGCAGTTGGTATTCAGGCCGTTGGCGTTAGGCAGGCCAGCGCCCTGGGCAGTGGAGTTGTTGAGCGCAGGGCATGCGCCGTTAGGCAGGGTACCTGGGCCAAACACCGGATCACGTCCGTAGCGAACTTTGGACTTGCTCTCCAAACCACCGACATAGGTCATGCCGACTTCGCCCACCAGCGTCAGGCGGCTGGCGCCCATCACTTGGTCAAAGAAGTGGGTGAACGTGGTTTGGAGTTGAGTGATCTCCTTGCGGCGGTAGCCATGCAAGTCCTGGCCGGGCACTCCGGTCAACAACGAGGCATCTTTGAGCACCGGGGCGCCAATAGGGCGAACACCGGCATACAGAATGTCAGTGGAGTTCAGCTGCACCGGCGCATTGGGACGGTAGCTGACCTCACCGCTCCAGGCAGTTCCCGTAGGCAGGGTGGTGGAGAAGCTCAAGCCGTAGAGACGTATATCTTCCGGGTATTCGACGAAGTAATTGGAGTTACCCGCAACAATCAATGGACGCAGTTGCGCCGGCAACCCCGGCGTCGCCCCGGTGTAAGCAGATTGCGGAGCACCGTGGGCGCTGAAGATCGGCGCCCGGCTGTGATAGTTAATGGCGTAGGCGCCGAACTCGGTGTCGAGCGGCTCATAGTTGTAGTGGAACGCCACGCCGAACTGGCCGCCATCTCTCGCGTCACGATCAGGGCCGCGACGAACCAGAACACCCTCACTGTTCACATCCACACCATAGCGAGACAGCGCAGGAACCAGCGCTGCCGGCAGGGTGCGAGAGCTGTTCAGCACCCGCAGATTGTCGTTACAGCCACCGGTAATAATGTCCGGCTGGGAGAAAAACGTCCCGCAGTTATCGGTGACGGTCTTGTCCCAGTCCAACTGGTAGAAGCCTTCTGCCGACAGGTTATCGGTCAGGGTCTGCGACACATAGAACATGTTGACCGGAATCAGGCCTTCCTTGATCTCGGCGCCTGGACGACGGAACGCGGCCACGTCAATCGGGTTGATGGCGTTGATACCACCACCGATGAACGTACTCTCCCCCCAACTGATGACCTGTTTACCAAACCGCACGGAGCCTGGCTCATCGGCAACCGAGTAGTTGTGGTAGACAAACGCATCGAGAATCTGCCCACCCGAGGACCTGGCGCCCATCGGGCGACCCTTGTCGCTGATGTTCTTGAAGTCGAGGTCGTCGTCTTTGAGCTTGAAGTCATACCAGTACTTGCCCCGGACAAACACGCCGGTGTCGCCGTATTTCAACTCGAGGTCATGGATACCCTTGAAGATCTTCGAGAAGGAATCACCCTTGTCGAAGTTCAGGTGACCGTCATCAGAGGTTTGCGACAACCCCCTGCCACCATTGTTGGCGCCAATCAGGTCTTTGTTGCGACCCGCCGTCGACCAACTGGCCCCGACCGACAGGGACGAGTCAAAGCTGCCTTCGATTTCACCGATGTTGAAACTGACGCCGAATGCAGGCCCGGCGAGCGTAGAGGCGAGGCTGACGGCCAAAGGCAGTTTTGCCCGGCGCCAGAACTGGTGTGCTGAGATCATCGACGCTACTCCATGTGCATTATTGTTATGGCAGTGAGTCGTTTCTAAGGGCTTGTAACGGCCGGAATACAACGATTCCAATGCCGGGCGAACACATGAACCCGCCGGGCTCACAGCACCGCACCTTGAAAAACTCTGGGATGGACTATAGCCAGCAGGGGGTACCGCTTGATCCCTCTAAAGTGTGATTTGCATCACCAACCCGTCTGCCACAGTCCTTTCGCCATGCTGGCGAAGACCAGCGAGGCAAGGATGGCTGAAAATCGGCAAATCACAAGTGAAGGCTTGGACTAGAGCGCTGCCGTGCCCGCGAGGGCACGGCAAGCAGCGTCAGAGGGTGGAAAGGAAGGTGCTGTTGTTGGCCTGCCATTCGATGATGTCGACACGGATACGTTTTTTGTCGAGCTTGCCGACGCTGGTCTTGGGAATTTCCGTAACAACGGCGATCTGGCTTGGAATCGCCCACTTGCTCAAGTGGCCCAATTCCACAAACGGCTTGAGATGTTCCTTGAGCTCCTTGGCCCCTATCACATGGCCATCACGCACCACCAGCAACGCAAACGGGCGCTCGCCCCACTGCGGATCGGCAATCCCCACCACCGCTACTTCGCGTACCGCCGGGTGGCGGCTGACCAGGTCTTCCAGCGCCAGGGAGGAGATCCACTCGCCGCCGGTCTTGATCACGTCCTTGATGCGGTCACGAATATCGATCACGCCAAACGCGTCGAGGGTGGCCACGTCGCCGGTGTGCATCCAGCCGCCGGCCCAGAGTTCGGCGCCCTTCTGCGGCTCGTTGAAATAGCCTTCGCTGAGCCACGGCGCGCGCAGTACCAACTCGCCCTGGGATTCACCGTCGGCGGGCAGGAAGTTGCCGTCACCGTCGATGATCGCCGCCTCCACCAGCGGCCCGGGCACGCCGGCCTTGATGCGGTAGGTGGTGCGTTCGTCTTCGGTGCCGGCCATCAATTCTTCATTGAGGTGCGCGCAGGACACCAGCGGCCCGGTCTCGGACATGCCGTACGCCGCCGTCAGTTGAATCCCGCGGGCCTTGGACGCTTCGTACAACGAACGGTTGAGGGCGCTGCCGCCGATCACGATTTTCCAACCGCCAAAATCCACGCCCTGCCCGGCCTTGCCGTTGAGCACCATTTGCAGGATCGTCGGCACGCAATGGGAGAACGTGACCTTCTCCTTGCGCCACAGCTCCACCAGGTATTCGGGGTCGTAGCGGCCGGGGTAGACCTGCTTCAGGCCGAGCATGGTCGCCACATACGGCAGGCCCCAGGCGTGCACGTGGAACATCGGGGTGATCGGCATGTAGACATCGTTGGTGCCCAGCAGGCGCACGCTGTCGACGCTGCCCATGATGGTTGCCACGCCCATGGTGTGCAGCACCAGTTGGCGGTGGGTGAAATACACGCCTTTGGGATTGCCCGTGGTGCCGGTGGTGTAGAAGGTGGTGGCGACGGAATTTTCGTCGAAATCCTGGAAGTCGTACCGGGGGCTTGCCGCCGCCAGCAGCGTTTCGTACTCACCCACTAGGTGGGGCAGCTCGGCGGTTTTTTCTGCGCCGTCGGTGAGCAGCAGGGTTTTTTTGACGGTGGTGAGGTGGCCGGCGATGGCCTGGTAGAGACCCACAAACTCGCTGTTGACCAGCACAAAGCGGTCCTCGGCGTGGTTCATGGTGTAGAGAATCTGTTCCGGCGACAGGCGCACATTGATGGTGTGGATCACCGCACCGATCATCGGGATGGCGAACATGCATTCCAGGTAACGATGGCTGTCCCAGTCCATCACGGCCACGGTGTCACCGGCCTTGACCCCGGCTTCGGTCAACACATTGGCCAGGCGGGCGACGCGCTCGATCAGGGTTGGATAGGTGTAACGCAACTGGTCGCGGTAGACGATTTCCCGGGTCTTCTCGTAGCGCGTCCCGGACATCAACAGGCGTTTGATCAACAGCGGGTATTGGTAGGCGCCTTCGGCGGGCGGGATAACACGAGTCTGCAACATACGAATCCCTTATCTGACTGCACGGTCTTGGCTGAAACATCTGCACTGTAGAGCGCTTATGTTTCAGCCAAATCAGCCAAAGGAATGATTTGCAGAGCCCAATGAATGCTAGCTTTGCGCCAGCATCCGGCTTATTTCATGCTGGTAAACGCCAGCTTCACACCGATGGCAATCAGCACCGCGCCCATCGTCCGATCAAACCAATGCCCCATCCGCGCAAAACCGGCGCGTACGCGTTGCTGGCTGAACAGCATCGCCACCAGGCAAAACCAGATCGCGGTGGCCACGGCCAGGTACACGCCGTAACCGGCCTGGATCGCCAGCGGCGTGTGGGGATTGATCACCACGGTGAACAGCGACAGGAAGAACAGCGTGGCCTTGGGGTTCAAGCCGTTGGTGACAAACCCCGACGTGAACGCGCCGCGCGCGGTGCGCTCGCCCACCTCAAGGTGCAGGTCTTCTTCACTGGCAGGCTTGGCCGGCTGGGCGCGCAGGGCCTTGAAGCCGATGTACAGCAGGTAGGCCGCCGCCGCCCATTTCAGGGCGTTGAACAGCACGATGGACTGGGACACGATCAAGCCGATGCCCAACAGCGAATACCCCACGTGCAGGAAAATCGCCGAACCGACGCCCAGCGCCGTCCAGGTGCCGGCGCGCCGGCCATGGGTCACGCTTTCACGTACCACCACGGCGAAATCCGGGCCAGGGCTGGCCACCGCCAACAGGTGAATCAGTGCCACGGTCAAGAACTCGGTGAGGTACATGCACACTCCAGGAAGTAACTGATTATTTCATCTGATAGGCTCGGCAGATTACGCCTTCACATCCCGCCGCAAAAGGTACAGTTGATGACGAACAATCGCCGCGCCGTCTTCCTTGATCACCCTTCCCTGGACCTCGGGGACCTGGACCTCAACGGGTTGCGGGCCATCTTCAGCGAACTGAGCCTGTACGAGCAGACCACCCCGCAGAACGTTGTAGAACGCCTGCAAGGCGCGCAGGTGGCCATCAGCAACAAGATCGCGCTGAACGCCGAGACCCTGGCGGCCTGCCCCGACCTGAAGCTGATCCTGGTGACCGCCACCGGCACCAACAACGTCGACCTCGACGCCGCCCGCGCCCACGGCGTGACCGTGAGCAATTGCCAGGGTTACGGCACGCCGTCGGTGGCGCAGCACACGATCATGCTGCTGCTCAACCTGGCGACACGCCTGAACGACTATCAGCGGGATGTAAACGCTGGGCTCTGGCAGCAAGCCAAGCAGTTCTGCCTGCTGGACTATCCAATCGTGGAACTGGAAGGCAAGACACTGGGCCTGCTGGGCCATGGCGAATTGGGCGGTGCCGTGGCGCGCCTGGCTGAAGCCTTTGGCATGCGGGTGATCCTCGGCGCGATCCCGGGACGCCCTGCCCGGGCTGATCGCGTGCCGCTGGACGAGTTGCTGGCGCAAGTCGACGCACTGACCCTGCACTGCCCGCTCAACGAGCACACCCGCGACTTTATCGGTGCCCGCGAACTGGCGCTGCTCAAGCCCGGCGCGTTTATCGTCAACACGGCCCGCGGTGGTTTGATCAACGAACAGGCACTGGCCGATGCCTTGCGCAGCGGACACCTGGGCGGCGCAGCGACCGATGTATTGAGCGTGGAGCCCCCGGTCAACGGCAACCCGCTGCTGGCCGGCGACATCCCTCGACTGATCGTCACGCCGCACAATGCGTGGGGCAGCCGCGAAGCCCGGCAGCGGATCGTCGGCCAATTGATCGAAAACGCCGAGGGCTTTTTCAGCGGCGCCCCGCTGCGCGTCGTCAGTTGATAAACTGCGCCCCTTTTCAAGGAGCAGACCATGGATCCGCGCAGTGAAGTACTGCTTCGTCAGGCCGAACTTTTTCAAGGCGACGTGCTGCTGGTGGGCTTGCCCGCCGACGACCTGCTGGGCCGCCTGCCCAATGCCCATGGCTGGAGCTGGCACGCCGGTGATCAGGCGGCACTGGACGCACGCTTTGCCGAGCGCAGCCAGTTCGGCGTGAACGTGCCCGAGCGTTCGTTCGAGACGGCGGTGGTGTTCCTGCCCAAGTCCAAGGACCTCACCGACTACCTGCTCAATGCCGTGGCGGCGCGCTTGCCCGGCAAAGAGCTGTACCTGGTGGGGGAAAAGAAAGGCGGCATCGAAAGCGCGGCCAAACAACTGAACCCGTTCGGCAAACCACGCAAGCTCGATAACGCGCGGCACTGTCAGTTGTGGCTGGTCACGGTGGCCAACGCCCCCGAACCGGTAGCGCTGGAAAGCCTGGCGCAGGTGTTCGAGGTGCCGCTGGCTGAAGGGCCGCTAAAAGTCGTGAGCCTGCCGGGCGTGTTCAGTCACGGTCGGCTGGATCGCGGTACGGCGCTGCTGCTGGAGCATCTCGACAAGTTGCCGAGTGGTCATTTGCTGGATTTCGGTTGCGGGGCGGGCGTGCTCGGGGCGGCGGTCAAACGTCGCTATCCGCATAACACGGTCACGATGCTCGACGTGGATGCCTTTGCCGCTGCCAGCAGTCGCCTGACATTGGCGGCCAATGGCCTGGAAGCCGAGGTGCTGACCGGTGATGGCATCGACGCTGCGCCGATGAATCTGAACACGATTCTGAGCAACCCGCCGTTTCATGTCGGGGTGCACACCGATTATTTCGCCACCGAGAATTTGCTGCGAAAAGCAGCCAAACATCTGGCAAAAGGCGGCGAACTTCGCCTGGTCGCGAATAGCTTCCTGAAGTACCAACCGCTGATCGAAGAGCATCTGGGCGTGTGCGCAATCAAGGCAGAAGGCCAGGGTTTTCGCATTTACCGTGCCAAGCGCGGCTGAACTCTTTTTCCAAAAGAAGGCTTGCCGAATGGATTTTGCCTAGGCAGAATCCGCTCCGTCCTAGGGGAGTAGTCTCCCACGAGCACCACGCTCGTCCGGCATACGTCAACATACTTGGTCAACAGACCATGGCGTATGCGACCCAGGAGTCCGCACAGACGGACCGGGGTTTGACAAGACCTATGACACGAACACCTTACCCGGGGCGGGAAGGCTGTACGTGTCATAGCCGTGTCGACCCGCCCCTGGAACTTACCTGATGCTGGATTCTCTGCTCGTCCCTACCGCAATCGTTGCCTTGGCCGAAATTGGCGACAAGACGCAACTGCTCGCGCTCATTCTTGCTGCACGCTTTCGCAAACCCTGGCCGATCATCGCCGGCATCGTCGCCGCGACCCTGGCCAACCATGCGGCCGCCGGTGCCGTGGGGGCCTGGTTCGGGAGTTTCTTCTCGGATGCGGTGTTGCACTGGATCCTCGCGGCGAGCTTCTGCGCCACGGCGCTGTGGACCCTGGTACCCGACAAACTCGACGATGACGAAGCCAGCACCTCCCGCAAGTTCGGGCCCTTCCTGACCACGCTGATCGCATTCTTCCTCGCGGAAATCGGCGACAAGACCCAGATCGCTACCGTGATGCTCGCGGCGCAATACCCGGAACTGTGGCTGGTGATTATCGGCACGACCCTGGGCATGTTGATTGCCAACGTACCGGTGGTGCTGGCAGGGAATTTTGCGGCGGATAAATTGCCGCTGACGCTGATTCGTCGATTGGCGGCTACGGCGTTTTTCATCCTGGCAATCGTTGCGGTGTACAAGGCCATGCAGAGCAGTGGCTGGATCTAAACGCGACCCCATGTGGGGCTGGGCTTGTGTAGGAGCTGGCTTGCCTGCGATAGCATCACCTCGGTGCAACTGACACACCGAGGTGCCTGCATCGCGGGCAAGCCCGGCTCCCACACAAGCCGGGCTCCCACATTTAGATTTGCATTTCAGCCTTATGAATCAGGACTTCTTGGCCTGTTGATACAACGGCATCACCTTCGGAATCGCAGCCTGCAACGAGGCGATCCGGCTGCTGGAGGCCGGGTGAGTGCTCATGAACTCAGGTGGCGAGCCTTCCGAGGCCTTGGCCATTTTGTTCCACAGGGTAATCGCCGCGTTCGGGTTGTAACCGGCACGTGCCGACAGCTCCAGGCCGATCAGGTCTGCTTCGTTTTCATTGCTGCGGCTGTTGGGCAAGGTCATGCCGTAGTTGGCCACGGTATCGGCCAACGCCATGCTGTCCTGACCCAGGCCGAACAAGGCGCCGGCCCCCTGCTTCGCCATCTCGATACCGTAGGCCTTGGACATGGCTTCGCGGCCGTGTTCACGCAAGGCGTGGGCAATTTCATGACCCATCACGGCGGCGAGTTCATCGTCGGTCAACTTGAGATTGTCGATCAGCGCGCTGTACACGAAGATCTTGCCGCCAGGCCCGCAGTTGGCGTTCATCTCGTCACTTTTGATCAGGTTCACTTCCCACTTCCACTGCGCCGCATCCGGGCGGAACGTCGGCGCCTGGGCGATCAGGCGGTTGGCAATCGCCTGCACGCGCTTGGCATTGGCGCTGGTCTTGTCCACCAGGCCTTTGCCGCTGGCTTCACCCAGGGTCTGCTGGTAGGACTGCGCATACATCTGGTCGACTTCCTGGCTCGACAACATGCTGAACATGTACTGCTTGCGCTCAACGCCTACGGCACCGCCGCTGGTGGTGTTGACCGACTGGCAACCGGCGAGCAATACCGCCGCGCCCAACGCACATACCGCCACTGTCTTTTTCATCAACCTGCTCCCTGAAAACATGGCGCGTATCGTAGTCGGCCAAATGTATCGGCGCCAGATACAACAGACGTGTAGCCGCCTATTTTCAGATACATCCCACACTGCCGCAAAAAATTCATAAACCGCCGACGACCTTTCCATTTGCGACATTCGCCGATCCGGCACAGTCATTTCGAGGGTATGCCCCTCATGTCTCCCCCGCTCGCGGCCGATATAAAAAAGCAGCCAATCTCCCCCTGCGCCCGGAGCCGTCATGAAGTTCAAGTCGATTCAATTTTCTGTCGCAGCACTGGCCGGGGCCATTGTCCTGAGCGTGGTGGCGGTGCTGGTGCTGTACGCCTTGTTCGCCGGGGCGCGTACCCAGGAGATGGTGCAGGAACGCACCCAGGGGCAATTCGAACAGATCATCGAGCAACGCCTGACCGCGCTGGCGCAAACCCAGGCGACGCTGATCCAGCGGGAACTGGAAGCGCCGCTGGTAACCGCCAAGGGCCTGGCCACCGCCAACGCCCTGATGGGCATGAAAGACGCCAACGGCAACCCGCAACTGGCGGTCTCCCGGGAACAGTTGATCAACCTGATCCACGAAACCGTGGTGCGCAACCCGAAGATTCTCGGTGCCTATATAGGCTGGGAAGCCAACGCCATCGACCACAACGACGCCGCCTATGTGAACAGCCCGGTGGTCGGTATCGAAACCAACGGCCGCTTCCTGCCCTGGTGGTTCCGCAATGCCGACGGCAGCCTGGGCCTGGATAAACTCGCGGACGTGGCCGACCAGACCATCCTCTCTACCGGCGTGCGCGCCAGTGAGTACTACCTCTGCTCCAAGGAAAGCAAAAAGCCCTGCGCCATCGACCCGGCCCCTTATAAGGTGGGCAACGCGATGGTGATGCTCGCCTCGTTTATCGAACCGATCATGATCGACGGCACCTTCCAGGGCATCGTCGGCGCCGACCTGTCGGTGAACTTCATCCAGGAAATGCTCACCAAGGCTGATCAGAATTTGTACAACGGCGCCGGTGAACTGGCGCTGATTTCCAGCAACGGCCGCCTGGTGGCCTACACCCAGGACGCCAGCAAGCTGGGGGAAAAAGCCAGTGACCTGCTCGACAGCAACGAACTGGCGAACCTCAGCCAACTGAAGATCGGCGAAGTACGCTACGACGTGGACAAGGAACACGGGCATATCGAGTTGTTCCTGCCGTTCAACATCGGCCAGACCGACGCCCGCTGGACGCTGATGCTGCAGCTGCCCCTGAGCGCAGTCATGGCCGACTTGCAGGCCATGCAGCATGACCTCGACGCCCAGCGCAAAACCGATATTTTCGGCATGGCCGTGGCCGGATTACTGATTGCCGGCATCGGCCTGCTGGTGATCTGGCTGGTGGGCCACGGCATTGCCCGGCCGCTCAAGCAAATGGTGGCGATGCTCAATGACATCGCCCAGGGCGAAGGCGACCTGACCCGCCGCCTGACCAGTGATCGCGCCGACGAACTGGGGGCGATTGCCAGTGGCTTCAATACGTTCCTGGCCAAATTGCAGGGGATGATTACCCAGGTGGTGAGCTCGGTGCAGAAGGTCAGCGACTCATCGGAACACACCGCTGATATCGCGATTCGCACCAACCAGGGCGTGCACAAGCAGATGGTCGAGATCGATCAGGTGGCCACCGCCGTACACGAGATGACCGCGACTGCCCAGGACGTGGCGCGCAACGCCACCCAGGCTGCCCAAGCCGCCAGCCACGCCGACCAGGCGGCGAGCCAGGGCATGCAGATTGTGCGCGACACCTCCACCTCCATTGGCGCCCTCGCCCAGGAAATCGGCAAGGCGGTCGGTGTGGTGCAGGCGCTGGCCAAGGACAGCGAGAACATCAACGCCATCCTCACGGCAATTCGCGGGATTGCCGAGCAGACCAACCTGCTGGCGCTCAACGCAGCCATCGAGGCGGCGCGGGCCGGTGAGCAAGGACGCGGATTTGCGGTGGTGGCCGACGAGGTGCGCAACCTGGCGCAGAAGACCCAGAAGGCCACCGAAGAAATCCAGACCATGATCCAGCAACTGCAGCAAGGCACCCGCGACGTGGTGCGGGTGATGGAAGACAGCCAGAACCGCACCGACGAAAGCGTGCAACATGCGGCCAAGGCGGCACAGGCGCTGGAGACCATCACGCAGGCGGTGTCGGTGATCAACGACATGAACACCCAGATCGCCAGCGCCGCCGAGGAACAGAGCGCGGTGGCCGAGGACATCAACCGTAACGTGATCAATATCGGGCAAGTGGCCAATGAAGTGGCGGGCGGGGCGGACGAGTCGAGCGCGGCCAGCGCGGATTTGACCAAGCTGGCGGAGCAGCAGCGCCGGCTGATCAATCAGTTCAAGGTTTGAGGTTATTGGGTGAAGTTCAGGGCCTCATCGCAGGCAAGCCAGCTCCCACACTTTGAATGTATTCACAGATCAAAGGTGGGAGCTGGCTTGCCTGCGATAGGGCCCTAAACCCAAGCAAAAACCTGCAGGCTCAACCCGGCGTCAGGCACTCCGGCCCATTGAGTTTCGGATCGTTGACCATATTGGCCAGCACCCGCTCGCGCAACGCGGTGGGTTCACTGGCCAACAAGGCCTGCAAGGTGTGCAACGGCGTCTCGGGGTTCAGCCAGGCTGCCTGCCCCGCTGCATCGAGAATGAGCGGCCGCCGCTGGCTCTGCGCCGCCTGGGTCACCACCGCCGTACTCAACCACACCTGCTCCTGCACTGGATACGCTTCCCAGATCGCCGCAAAGAACAGCGTGCTGCCCTCCCCCGGCGTCAGCCAATACGGGCGCTTGCGCTGGGTACCGCGCCATTCGTAGAAACCGTTGGCCGGCAACAAACAGCGGCGCTGACGAAAGGCTTCGCGAAACATCGGTTGCTCCGCCAGGGTTTCCGCCCGGGCGTGGGCCGGCGTACGGGAAAGATCGGTCAGCCAGGGCGGCGTGAGGCCCCAGCGCGCCCGCGCCAGGGTGTGCTGGCCGTCGCTCAGGCGCTGGATCAGCACCGAATCATTGGGAGAAATGTTCCACTGGGCCTGCTGGTCGGCCGGAAAGCCCGGCAAGGCAGCAAACGTGGGGTTCCAGCGAAAAAGGGCATAACGTCCACACATGGGGCAACACGACTCTTGGAGAAACTGGCCGACAGCCTAACAGACCAACACGTCGGGGAAGCTGTCGGGTTCATCACCCGGCACGGGTTGGGCCCCGTTGTAGGCGGTGATCAACTCACGGGCGTAGGCGGCCTGATCGTTCTCCACCGCCAGCGCCAGCAGGCCGTAGATCGGCAACTCACCGGTGCCACCCAGCAAATCGCGCCCCACCAGGTGTGCAGTGATGCCCTCGCTTTCGAGCATGCCCTGCAGCAATTCGCCTTCCATCAGGTTTTCCGGTTCGTAGATTCGCTGCATGGGCGTACCTTTATTCGTTCTCGCTGCGCACTTCGAGCATCCATTCATCACCATGAATCTGCAGGATGAAGGTAATGGGCCGGCAGCACACCGGGCAGTCCTCAATATAGTGCTGATCGCCCCCGGACAGGTCCAGTAACGCGGTGACTACCTCTCCACAATAAGGACATTCGTACGACTCCTCTTCCATCGCGGTCTCCCAGGTGACTTGTGCGTATAATCGCCGGTCTATTTACAGGGCTATTTTTCGTCCCGGCCAATTGCCCGGACCACGCCCTGATATTTATTGTTCCAAACCTTTACTTACCCTAGCCGTTTCTAACAAGAGAGCATGATGGGCGAATTCGATACCATCCGACCTTACAACGACAGCGAAGTCCCGGCAGTGCTGGCCCGACTGTTCAGTGACAAGGCCTTTCTGGACATCCTGACCCACTTTCGCTTCCCGCGCTTTGCCGGCGCCTTTGGCTGGCTGCTCAAGCCGATGATCGCCCACAAGCTGCGCCGTGAGTTCGCCGGCGTCACCACCGTGGCCACGCTGCAGGACAAAGTCGAGTTTTACGTCGACCACACCATCGAGCGCGCGACCGACGGCGTGACGTACACCGGCGTGGAGCAGTTCAAGTCTGGCAGCGCCTACCTGTTCCTGGCCAACCACCGCGACATCGTGATGGACCCCGCCTTCGTCAACTACGCCGTGTACCACGCCGGCCTGCCGACGCCGCGTATCGCCATCGGCGACAACCTGCTGCAAAAGCCGTTTGTCAGCGACCTGATGCGCCTGAACAAGAGTTTCATCGTGCACCGCTCGATCACCGGGCGCAAAGAGAAGATGGCCGCTTACCAGCTGCTGTCGGCCTACATCAACCATTCGATTCGCAACGACTGCCAGTCGATCTGGATCGCCCAGGCCGAAGGCCGCGCCAAGGATGGGGATGATCGCACCGAGTCGGCGATCCTCAAGATGTTCCACATGAGCCGCAAGGACGAGCCGTTCGCCGAGGTCATCCAGTCACTGAACCTGACGCCGGTGTCCATCAGCTACGAATACGACCCGTGCGACGCAGCCAAGGCCCGCGAGTTGTACATCCGCGCCACCACCGGCACCTACAGCAAGGCACCGGGGGAAGATGACGTGAGCATTGCCCTGGGCATCACCGGCTACAAGGGCCGGGTGCACGTCAACTTCGCGCCGCCGATCACCGAGGCGTTCGAAGACACCAAGCTGCTGGCGATCGAGATGGACCGGCAGATCCTGGGCGGTTATCGGTTGTTCCCGGTGCATTACCTGGCGTACGCCCAATGGAGCGATGCCGACCCGCAATTGCAGGTACCGACCGCCGCCGAAGTGTTCCCGGCCGATGAGTTGGCCAAGGCAAAAGCGGAGTGGGAGCGGCGGTTGAACGCATGCCCGGCCGAGCATCGGCCGTATCTGGTGCTGCAATACGCGACGCCGGTGAGGAATCAATACCGGGTCAAGGCCGGGATTGCGCTCTAAAGACGATCACCTGTAGGTGCCAGCAGGCGCCTACAGGTGTTTGCTCAGCAAGGACACCAGCAACGCCAGCCCAAGACAGGCAAACCCCAGCCGGTAGAACAGGCGATGGGTGCGCTGCGTCAGCACATCAAGCAGCAGCATCGGTTGGTCAATGGCGCGCAGTGCGCTTTGCGCGGCAAGCCGGGCCATCGCCCGCTGTTCGTGCAGGCGTGTGACAAACAGCAACCAGGCTGCCGGGCAGGCCAGCAACAGGGCAAGGGAATTGAGCAGTAGTGCGGTCAGCGACATCGCAAACCTCGATGTATCAGTGTCTTGGTATCAGTCCAGATACAAACCTGAATGATATGCGCCGCCTGCGCGTCATTGCTCCTTCCCCATTGACGGCTAATGTATCCAGTAATTTACAGCGTCACCTGAACGTCACCTTAACAAGCCACTCTGTTGCCCTTCGAAAGCCCGGGAGCTTGTCATGTTGCACGCGCAAAACCAGGATCGGCTGTATCTGATTGCCCCAAGCGATGAGCAGGAAGCACTGGTGGGCGGCCTCGCGTTCAATGTTCAGGACCGCCACTGGCTGGTGTATTGCGCCCTGGGCGGGCATCAGCATGCCGACCTGCCGGAGCTGGATTTGCTCACGGGTGTGAGTGTGCTGGACTTTTATGTCGAAACGGCTGCATGACACCGACAGGCGAAAAAAAACCGGACTCAGTGACGAGCCCGGTTTTTTTATGAACGGTTACTGCGAGCTGAGCAGCGAACCGATGCTCGGGTCCTTGAACAGGCGCGTCAGGGCATCGCTCAACACATCGCTGACCAGCTTGGTGTTGGTTTCCTGATTCGGCGCCATGCCGAAGCGCTGGTCCAGCGAAGCGCCGTAACGGCCACTGTAGCGACGGGTGCCGGCGGTCACGTCGGACTTGAAGGTCGCGCCGATGGTGGCTTCAGTCACGTACAGACCTTCCTTGGGCGACTGATACTTCAGCTCGGCCAGGGTAATGGTCAGTTGTGGAGCGCCGGGCGAGTTGGCCGGGGTGAAGCCCAGCAGGCGCACAGCCGCTTCGGCCTGGGCTTGCAGCTTGGGCAGCACGTCGGCACCGGTCACCGTGATGGCGCTGGTTTCCGGGTACAGGCCGCCACGGGTGCCGAGGGTCGGCGACGGACGCCCGTCAACCACACGCACCGACACCGGCTGGCCATGGCCGACAGGCGCCAACTGGGTGGTGATTTTCGGTTGCGGGCTGAGTTGTTGCGGGCTGTGGGCGCAGCCAACCAGGGTCAAACTGGTCACAGTGATCAAACCGAACAACAGGCGTTGCAACATACTCATTTCTCCAGGACTAGATGCAAACAGGGCGCCAGTATAACGGTGAGCGCTCGCCACTCACCAGAATTCCTGAACGGTGGCTGAACTGTCGGCGAAATTACAATTTTCACACAGAACCGTCACCTCAATGTCATGCCAGACTGCCAACCTTCGCAGCATGTAACGAACCGGGTACAAAACCATGCGCCTTCTCAAATCACTGTTCTTTTCCCACACCAGCCATCGCCACTTTGCCCTGCTCGATGCCCAAGGCTGCTGCCAGGCCTTCAAGCAGTGCAGCTTGCCGCCCGTCGGTGAAGGCTGGGTCGAAGTCGAAGAGACCCGCCTGAGCTGGATGCACCGTCCGCTGCCCGCCAGCGCCCGTGTCAGCCCACGGGTTTCGCAGCCACAGCCACGGCATGCGTTGGTCTCCTGACCAGACTGCTAATAAAAGTCATTAAACACGTCCATTTGCGCGCATTTCTTCGCTACAATCTCCCCCCGATTATAAGGACGTCTCCTGATCGGGCCTCGCAGCATCGCTAATGCGCTTGTATTAGCTCCCCGCACCGCCCACAGAGAGCCGCCCACACAGATCGAGTGAAGCTGGCGAGCTTGCTGTTTTCTCTGCAAACCATCGTCTTTACCCGAATCTGCCAGAGCTGCCATGCGCTCGGCCACTTGAGTTGTTTGCCCGTTTTGCCGCTTGCCGGCAGTGATTTCGGGCCAGGTGCCAGGCTGGGGCAGCCCTTTTTTGAGGTTCACGTCTTCAAAAGAGCGTGAAAAAAACGGGTTTTCACAACTTCACAAGAGTGTGGCGAGCAAATGAATAGTTTTGCGTTTGTACAAGCACCATCAGCGTCTGGAACAGCCCCACCACACAGGACCGAGTACTCCTCAAGAACCGGAGCTTGAAGCCTGTCCGCTACGGATTTGGTTGCACGATCGGACGAGCTTGACCATAAGTCGAATTGCCACAGGCGCCCGTAAATGCGTTCATACGCAGATCAGGCCCGGTCGGCAGCGTCCGCTTGCGATAAATTGCGAAGAATCGGACATGGCGATCCTGGCCATGGGTAACCTGGGGCATCACGTGAACCGCCCCGTCACTCCTGGCAGCCATGCCGTCAATTTGGTGCTGCAGATTTTGGAGACGCGTTAAATGGCGCATAACGAAGCAGTCGACGTAGTACTGGTAGGTGCGGGCATCATGAGTGCCACCCTCGCTGTACTGCTCAAAGAGCTCGACCCCGGCCTCAAGCTGGAAGTCGTTGAGCTGATGGACTCGGGTGCCGCGGAAAGTTCCAACCCGTGGAACAACGCCGGTACCGGCCATGCCGGGCTGTGTGAGCTGAACTACACACCGCAGGCGGGCGACGGCTCCATCGACATCAAGAAAGCCGTGCACATCAACACCCAATTCGAGGTGTCGAAGCAGTTCTGGGCCTACCTGACCAAGAAAGGCACCTTTGGGTCGTCCAAGTCCTTTATCAGCCCCGTGCCGCACCTGAGCTTCGTGCAGGGCGAGAAAGGCGTGTCGTTCCTCAAGAAGCGCTTTGAAACCCTCAGCCAGCACCACGCGTTCTCGGACATGCACTACACCGAAGACCGCAGCGAAATGGCCGAGTGGATGCCGCTGATGATGCCCGGCCGCCCGCTGGACGAAAAAATCGCTGCCACCCGCGTGATGAATGGCACCGACGTCAACTTCGGCGCCCTGACCAACCAGTTGCTCTCGCACCTGACCAGCGCGCCGGATGCCCAGGTCAAGTACAGCAAGCGCGTCACCGGCCTCAAGCGCAACGGCGCCGGCTGGACCGTGAGCATCAAGGATGTCAACAGCGGCAATTCCCGTGATGTGGACGCCAAGTTCGTGTTCCTCGGCGCCGGCGGCGCGGCCCTCCCGCTGCTGCAGGCCTCGGGCATCGAAGAAAGCAAAGGCTTCGGCGGCTTCCCGGTCAGCGGCCAATGGCTGCGTTGTGACAACCCGGAAGTGGTCAAGCACCACCAGGCCAAGGTCTACAGCCAGGCGGCCGTGGGTTCGCCACCGATGTCGGTGCCGCACCTCGACACCCGCGTGGTGGATGGCAAGAAGTCCCTGCTGTTCGGGCCCTATGCCGGCTTCACCACCAAGTTCCTCAAGCACGGTTCGTTCCTCGACCTGCCCCTGTCGATTCGTGCCGGCAACATCGGCCCGATGCTGGCCGTGGCCCGGGACAACATGGACCTGACCAAGTACCTGGTCAGCGAAGTGCGCCAGTCCATGGAGCAGCGCCTGGAATCCCTGCGCCGCTTCTACCCTGAAGCGAAAGCCGAAGACTGGCGCCTGGAAGTGGCCGGCCAACGGGTGCAGATCATCAAGAAAGACCCGAAGAAAGGCGGCGTGCTGCAATTCGGTACCGAACTGGTTGCGGCCAAGGACGGTTCGTTGGCCGCCCTGCTGGGCGCATCTCCGGGTGCTTCGGTGACGGTGTCGATCATGCTGGAACTGATCGAACGCTGCTTCCCGACGAAAGCGGCCGGTGAGTGGGCTGCCAAGCTGCACGAGATCTTCCCGGCTCGGGAAAAGGTCCTGGAGACCGATGCGCAGCTGTATCGCAAGATCAACACGCAGAACAACATCAGCCTGGAACTGGTTGAGCAGAGCAGCGAGACCGAAAGCTACGCTTGAGCGTCATGACGCAGAGCGTCAGTGGATGCATTCCCACGCAGAGCGTGGGAACGAAAAACGCCCCGATGGGGCGTTTTTTTGTCCGTAGCAATCAGCCGCGGGCTTGTTCGATCAGCTCGATGTACTCGGCGGCGTTGCGCTGGTCCTTGATCACGTCAACAAACGTCAGGCCATGCTCATCCTTGCCATCGAGGTCCAGGCCGGCTTCCTTGAAGAAAACCAGGAAACGCTCGAAATCATCGATGCGCAGGCCACGGTAAGCCTTGATCAGTTTGTGCAGGGACGGCGAAGTGGCGTCTACCGGCTCGAAATCCAGGAACAGCTTGATTTGCTCGTCGCCGATTTCATCACCAATCAGCTGTTTCTTATCTTTACGCATTACCGACTCCAGCCTGCAGACATTTACACGGGAAAAGCAGTTTACCTGCGGCACAGCGGCTTCGAAAGCTACGCGAACCAATGTGGGAGCTGGCTTGCCTGCGATAGCGATGCATCAGTAACAGATGGGCCAACTGACCCACCGCTATCGCAGGCAAGCCAGCTCCCACATTGACTGTATTTACACGGCCGAATCCGCGTCGTCTGGATTATTTGGCGCGAACGGCCCCGGTGTGCAAATCAGCCCAGATATGGCCATTGGCGTAAGTGAGGAATTGCACGTAGACCGTGTCATTGCGCAACAGGTCAACAATCACGCGGTACTGGGTCATCGGATACGACAAGGTGAGGGTTTTGCTTTTATCGTCGAACACCGGTTTTTTCAGGCTTTTGCTTTCGGCGTCAAAGTTGAGGATCACCTGGGCGATGGTCGCGCCCTTGTTCAAGGATTTGCCCTTGAGGCGGATCATCAACGGCGAGGTCACCGGGATCGGTTGCTGGGTGGATTGGCGCTGGTTCCCCACCACCACCGAATAGTCGGTGACTTGCAGCAATTGCTGCTGGTCCGCAGCTTCGGCTCGCAGATTAAGGTCGTCGGGAGGAAGGAACTGGCCGTGCAACGGCGCAGGAGCGGCCGCCAGGGGCAAACTGAGGGTCAGCGCCAGGGCGGCGCAGGTGCGAATCAACAGGCTCATGAACAGCTCCAGACGCAGGGGCCAAGCACGATAGCATGACAGCCCTGCGCCTGAATCCCGCTTACATCCCTTTAACGGCGTAAATCCCGTTGGCGTTGCGCCAGTAGCCTTTGTAGTCCATGCCGTAACCGAAGATGTAACGGTCGATGCACGGCAGGCCCACGTAATCGGCTTTCAGGTCCGGGCGGGCCTTGCGGTCGTGGTCCTTGTCGATCAGCACGGCGGTGTGCACTTTGCGCGCGCCGGCGTGTTTGCAGAAGTCGATGATGGCGCCCAGGGTGTGCCCTTCGTCGAGGATGTCATCGATGATCAGCACGTCGCGGTCAATGAACGAGACTTCCGGCTTGGCTTTCCAGAACAGGTCGCCGCCGCTGGTTTCGTTGCGATAGCGGGTGGCGTGAAGGTAGGACGCTTCCAGCGGGAATTGCAGATGGGTGAGCAATTTACCGGCGAAAATCAGGCCACCGTTCATCACGCAAAAGACCACCGGGTTGGTGTCGGCCATTTCGCGGGAGATGTGCGCGCCGACCTTGGCGATGGCCTCTTCGACTTGCGCTTCGGTGTACAGGCAGTCAGCCTCGCGCATGATTTGACGGATATGCTCGAGATCAGCGGACATGGCGCTCTCCAAGGGGTGCTGTGGCAAGAAAAGCGGGCAAAGGTACGCATGTGAGGCGCAACGTTCAAGCCTTAATGGACTAACGTACTAGATGTCTATAGGACAACACCCTCGGATAGATTAATCTAGGCCGGTTTTTTTGCCCGCCGCCGGAGCCTTTCCCCATGCCCATCCGTGAGATCCGCCATCCGCTGATCCGACATAAACTCGGCCTTATGCGCCGCGCCGACATTAGCACGAAGAACTTCCGTGAGCTTGCTCAGGAAGTCGGAGCGCTGCTCACCTACGAGGCGACCAAAGACCTGCCCCTGGAAAACTACGAGATCGCCGGTTGGTGTGGTCCCGTCCAGGTCGAGAAAATCGCCGGCAAGAAGATTACCGTGGTGCCGATCCTGCGCGCCGGTATCGGCATGCTCGAAGGCGTACTCAGCCTGATCCCGGGCGCCAAGGTCAGCGCCGTGGGCGTGGCCCGCAATGAAGAGACGCTGCAGGCCCACACCTACCTGGAAAAACTGGTCCCGGAAATCGACGAACGCCTGGCGATGATCATCGACCCGATGCTCGCCACCGGCAGCTCCATGGTTGCCACCATCGACCTGCTGAAAAAAGCCGGTTGCAAGGACATCCGCGCCATGGTGCTGGTGGCCGCTCCCGAAGGCATCGCCGCCGTCGAGAAAGCCCACCCGGACGTGCTGATCTACACCGCGTCCATCGATGAACGCCTGAACGAACACGGCTACATCATCCCGGGCCTGGGCGATGCCGGCGACAAGATCTTCGGTACCAAGCAGAAGGACGCGTGACCATGCAGGATGAGTTCAACGACCCGCTGTGGCGCCAGATCCTGTCTGGCGCACAGATGCTCTTCGTGGCATTTGGCGCGCTGGTGTTGATGCCGCTGATCACCGGTCTCGATCCAAACGTCGCCCTGTTTACCGCAGGCTTGGGCACCTTGCTGTTCCAAGTGGTCACCGGGCGCCAAGTGCCGGTGTTCCTGGCGTCGAGCTTTGCGTTTATCACCCCGATCATTCTCGCCAAAGGCCAATTCGGCCTCGCGGCGACCATGGGCGGCGTGATGGCGGCCGGTTTCGTTTACACCTTCCTGGGCCTGGCTGTGAAGATCAAGGGCACCGGTTTCATCGACCGGCTGCTGCCGCCGGTGGTGATCGGGCCGGTGATTATTTCCATCGGCCTGGCCATGGCGCCGATTGCCGCCAACATGGCAATGGGCAAGGCGGGCGACGGTAGCGAGTTGATCCACTACCAAACCGCCATGCTGATCTCGATGCCAGCGCTGCTGACCACATTGATCGTCGCGGTGTTCGGCAAAGGCATTTTCCGCCTGGTGCCGATCATCTCCGGTGTGTTGGTGGGTTTCGCCATGTCGTTCTACTTCGGTGTCGTCGACACCGCGAAGATCGCCGCCGCACCGTGGTTCGCCCTGCCCCACTTCACCGCGCCGGAATTCAACTGGCAGGCGATCCTGTTTATCGTCCCGGTGGCCCTGGCCCCGGCGATCGAACACATCGGCGGCGTCATTGCCGTGGGCAGCGTGACCGGTCGCGACTACCTGAAAAAGCCTGGCCTGCACCGCACGCTGTTGGGTGATGGTATCGCCACCACCGCTGCCGGCCTGTTCGGCGGCCCGCCCAACACGACCTACGCGGAAGTGACGGGCGCGGTGATGCTGACCAAGAACTACAACCCGAAGATCATGACCTGGGCAGCAGTGTTTGCCATCAGCCTGGCATTTATCGGCAAGTTCGGCGCGCTGCTGCAAAGCATTCCAGTCCCGGTGATGGGCGGTATTTTGTGCCTGCTGTTCGGCTCGATTGCCGCGGTGGGGATGAACACCCTGATCCGCCATAAGATCGACCTCGGCGAAGCACGCAACCTGGTGATTGTGTCGGTGACCCTGGTGTTCGGGATTGGCGGTGTGCTGGTAGGTACCGGCACCGGCCCGGATGACTTTGGCCTGAAGGGCATTGCCCTGTGTGCGGTGGTAGCGATTGCGTTGAATCTGCTGCTGCCGGGCAATGACGGCTGGAAGAACAAGAAACCGGATGAGCCGTTGCTGTAAGGCTTTAGCTTTTTGGTGTTGCTGATGGCCTCATCGCGGGCAAGCCCGGCTCCCACAGGGGACTGCATTCTTTCTGACAATGCATTCCAATGTGGGAGCCGGGCTTGCCCGCGATGGCGCCGGTTCAGTCAATAAAGATTACAGCTCACCCAACGCATCAATCAGCGCCTGGTTCTGCTCAGGCGTGCCGATGCTGATCCGCAGGAACTGGGCAATCCGCTCCTGCTTGAAGTGCCGCACAATCACCCCTTGCTCCCGCACCTTGGCTGCCAGCCCGGCGGCGTCGTGCCGTGGGTGACGGGCAAAGATGAAGTTGGCTGCAGACGGCAGCACCTCAAAACCTTTGGCCTGCAACTGCGCCACCAGCTTTTCACGGCTGTCGATCACTAACTGGCAAGTCTTCTGGAAGTGCTCACGGTCTTCAAACGCAGCGGCCGCGCCGACAATCGCCAAACGATCCAGCGGATAGGAGTTGAAGCTGTTCTTGACCCGCTCCAGCGCCTCGATCAGGTCCGGATGGCCCACGGCCAGGCCCACCCGCAAACCGGCCAGGGAGCGCGATTTGGAGAGGGTTTGGGTCACCAGCAGGTTCGGGTAGCGGTCCACCAGGCTGATGGCGGTCTCGCCGCCGAAGTCGATATAGGCTTCATCGACCACCACCACCGAATCCGGGCTGGCCTTGAGGATCTGCTCCACGGCGTCCAGCGCCATCACACAGCCGGTGGGCGCGTTCGGGTTGGGGAAGATGATCCCGCCGTTGGGCCGGGCATAGTCCGACACACGGATCTGGAACTGTTCATCCAGCGGCACCGCGTCGAACGCAATGCGGTACAGGCCGCAGTACACCGGGTAGAAGCTGTAGCTGATGTCCGGGAACAGCAGCGGCAAGTCGTGCTGGAACAAACCGTGGAAGATGTGCGCCAGGACTTCGTCGGAACCGTTGCCGAGGAACACCTTGCCCGCGTCGACCCCGTAATACTTCGCCACTGCCTGCTTGAGCAGGTCGCTGTTGGGGTCCGGGTACAAACGCAGGTTGTCGTTCAGCTCGGCCTGCATGGCGGCCAGCGCCTTCGGCGACGGGCCGTAGGGGTTTTCATTGGTATTCAGCTTGACCAGTTTGGTCAGCTTCGGTTGCTCACCGGGCACGTAAGGAACGAGATCCTTGACGAGCGGGCTCCAGAATTTGCTCATGTGTCAGTTCCCCTGCGGCTTATCGTCAACGATGCGGTATTCGGCACTGCGGGCGTGGGCAGTCAGCGACTCGCCACGGGCCAGCACGGAAGCGGTCTTGCCCAACTCCGACGCGCCCTGGGGCGAGCAGAAGATGATCGACGAACGCTTCTGGAAGTCATACACACCCAGCGGCGAAGAGAATCGCGCGGTGCCCGAGGTCGGCAACACGTGGTTGGGACCGGCGCAGTAGTCGCCCAGGGCTTCGCTGGTGTGGCGGCCCATGAAGATCGCACCGGCGTGACGAATCAGCGGCAGCCAGGCTTGCGGGTCGGCGACGGACAATTCCAGGTGTTCCGGGGCAATGCGGTTGGCCACTTCGATGGCTTGTTCCATGTCGCGGACCTGGATCAGGGCGCCACGGCCATTGATCGACTTCTCGATAATCTCGGCGCGCTCCATGGTCGGCAGCAGTTTGGCGATGCTGGCGGCGACCTTGTCGAGGAATTCGGCGTCCGGGCTGACCAGGATCGCCTGGGCGTCTTCGTCGTGCTCGGCCTGGGAGAACAGGTCCATGGCGATCCAGTCCGGGTCGGTCTGGCCGTCACACACCACGAGGATTTCCGAAGGGCCGGCGATCATGTCGATGCCGACCTGGCCAAACACGTGGCGCTTGGCGGTGGCCACGTAGATGTTGCCAGGGCCCACCACCTTGTCGACCTTCGGCACGCTTTCAGTGCCATAGGCCAGGGCCGCTACCGCTTGGGCGCCGCCGATGGTGAACACGCGATCAACCCCTGCAATGCAGGCGGCGGCCAGCACCAGTTCGTTGATTTCGCCACGCGGGGTCGGCACCACCATGACCACTTCGGTCACGCCGGCCACCTTGGCCGGAATCGCGTTCATCAGTACCGAAGACGGGTACGACGCTTTACCGCCCGGCACGTACAGGCCGGCGCGGTCCAGCGGCGTGACCTTCTGGCCCAGCACGGTGCCGTCGGCC
The DNA here is from genome assembly GCF_029269205.1 of Pseudomonas sp. 1912-s. Classification (NCBI taxonomy): domain Bacteria; kingdom Pseudomonadati; phylum Pseudomonadota; class Gammaproteobacteria; order Pseudomonadales; family Pseudomonadaceae; genus Pseudomonas; species Pseudomonas sp. 1912-s. Next base: position 102,957 of record NZ_JARIXR010000007.1, read on the forward strand.
TCGGTGTAGCTCCAGGAGTCCTGTTTCTGTTTTTCGTGGTAGCTGCGCACCCGCGCGGCCGCTACTTCCAGGGCTTCGCGCTGGGGCGCGGTGATGCGGGTCAGGGCCAGTTCCAGGCGTTCGCGAGGCAGGATCAGGTCGGCCATGGAGGCGACGTCCAGGCCATCGAACTGCCGGGTAAAATCCACCAGCGCCGCGTCACCGCGCTCGCGCACGGCCTTGATGATGTCGAGCACCCGCTGGTTGACCGAATCGTCGGACACGCTTTCCCAGCTCAGCAGATGATCCAGATGATGGGCGAAATCCGGGTCGGCAGCGTTGAGTCGGGCAATTGCAGTGGACGTGGTCATAGCGAGGGCCTCAATAGAATTGGCAAAAACTCAGGCGCCCTAAACTAGCAGTCGTTTCCGCTTGGGCACCTGAGAATTCTGGCTATGAGGCGGATAGACGGGCGCGGCTTAGGGCCGCGCGGGTGAGTCAACCGCGGTGTCGAGACTCCACTGCCTTGCGCAGGGTGTCGATCAACGCCTGGATACGGGCGTGCTGCATTTTCATCGAAGCTTTGTTGACGATCAGGCGGGAGCTGATGTCGGCGATAAAGTCCTGGGGCTCCAGGCCGTTGGCGCGCAGGGTGTTGCCGGTGTCGACCACGTCGATGATCTTGTCGGCCAGGCCGATCAACGGCGCCAGCTCCATCGAGCCGTAAAGCTTGATGATGTCGACCTGGCGGCCTTGCTCGGCGTAGTAACGCTTGGCGACGTTGACGAACTTGGTTGCCACCCGCAGGCGGCCCTTAGGCTCGACGTCACCGACACGGCCGGCGGTCATCAGCTTGCACAGGGCAATACGCAGGTCCAGCGGCTCGTACAGGCCCTGGCCGCCGTATTCCATCAACACGTCTTTACCCGCCACGCCCAGGTCGGCCGCGCCATGCTCAACGTAGGTTGGCACGTCGGTGGCCCGCACGATCAACAGACGAACGTCGTCCTGGGTCGTGGGGATGATCAGCTTGCGGCTCTTGTCCGGATTCTCGGTCGGCACGATGCCCGCTTCAGCCAGAAGCGGCAAAGTGTCGTCAAGGATGCGGCCCTTGGACAGTGCGATGGTCAACATGGGAAACGTCAGTCCTTCATCAGGCTATTGCTGTCCGGTCGCAATCGGCGCCAGACACAGATCGAGGCCATTACAGCCTCGATTTGAAACAAACCATTTAACAACAAACACCTTCCTGTGGCGAGGGAGCTTGCTCCCGCTGGACTGCGCAGCAGTCCCGGCCTTAAGGAGCAGGGCCGCTTCGCGCCCCAGCGGGAGCAAGCTCCCTCGCCACAGTGACGGTCTTTGCAGTTACGGGTATTAGCCCGGTACGCGGCGGATTTTCGCGCCGAGCATCTGCAGTTTCTCTTCGATGCACTCGTAGCCACGGTCTATGTGGTAGATGCGGTCGATCAGAGTGTCGCCGTCAGCGCACAGCGCCGAGATCACCAGGCTGGCCGAGGCACGCAGGTCGGTGGCCATCACTGGCGCGCCCTTGAGCTTCTCGATGCCGGTCACGATGGCAGTATTGCCTTCGACCTGGATCTTGGCGCCCATGCGGTGCAGTTCATACACGTGCATGAAGCGGTTTTCGAAGATGGTCTCGATCACGGCACCAGTGCCTTCGGCAATCGCGTTCAGGGAAATGAACTGCGCTTGCATGTCGGTCGGGAACGCCGGGTACGGAGCGGTACGCACGTTGACGGCTTTTGGCCGCTTACCGTGCATGTTCAGCTCGATCCAGTCTTCACCGGTGGTGATTTCAGCGCCGGCTTCCTTGAGTTTTTCCAGGACGGATTCAAGGATGGTCGGATCGGTGTCCTTGACCTTGACGCGGCCACCGGTAACGGCAGCAGCCACCAGGTAGGTACCGGTCTCGATGCGGTCCGGCATCACTTTGTAGGTGGCCGAGTGCAGGCGCTTAACACCTTCAATGGTGATGGTGTCGGTGCCGGCGCCAGTGATGTTGGCACCCATGGCGATCAGGAAGTTCGCCAGGTCGACGACTTCCGGCTCCCGCGCAGCGTTCTGCAGCACGCTGCGGCCGTTGGCCAGGGCAGCAGCCATCATGATGTTCTCGGTACCGGTCACGCTGACGGTATCGAAGAAGAAGTTCGCGCCACGCAGGCCGCCTTCCGGCGCCTTGGCCTTGATGTAGCCGCCTTCGACGTCGATGGTTGCGCCCATGGCTTCAAGGCCACGAATGTGCAGGTCAACCGGACGCGAACCAATGGCGCAACCGCCAGGCAGTGCGACTTCGGCTTCGCCGAAACGGGCAACCATCGGGCCCAGTACCAGGATCGAGGCGCGCATGGTTTTCACCAGTTCGTACGGCGCGATCAGGGTCTTGATGGTACGCGGGTCGATTTCGACGCTGAGTTTCTCGTCGATCACCGGCTCAATGCCCATGCGACCGAACAGTTCGATCATGGTGGTGATGTCGTGCAGGTGCGGCAGGTTGGCCACGGTAACCGGGCCATCGCACAGCAAGGTCGCTGCCAGGATCGGCAGGGCGGAGTTCTTCGCCCCGGAAATGCGGATCTCGCCATCAAGACGAGCACCGCCGGTAATAATCAATTTATCCATAAGAATCTCGACGCCTTGGGGGCTCAGGTGCGCTCGGCCCAGGCCGCGCGGCTGAAAAATTTCATAGTGACCGCATGGATGCTGCCATCGGTGATCCACGGGTTCAAATGGGCATAGATCTGCTGTTGACGCTTGACCGGGCTCAACGCCGCCAGTTCATCGCTAATCACGTTCAGCTGGAAATTGCAGCCTTCGCCCTCAACTTCAACATTAGTTTGGGGCAGCTTTCCTTCAAGGAAGCTTTTAACTTCTAGGGCCTGCATGATCAACCTCTATGGGCGCCCAGTGCGCGCGGGTCGCACATCATACAAAAAAGCCCCGCGCCTGCGAACCCCGCATAGCAGGACTCTGACGGGGGGCTTCTTTAATAATGTGTATTAAGGATGCGCCAACAGCTCGGTCAGACCGGAAACCTCAGCGATTTCACGCATGTCTTCGGGCAATGCACGGATGCTTACCGGCTTTTTGACGGCCTGCGCATCACGCATGAAACACAGCAGCAACGACAAGCCGACGCTGCTGGACTTCACCACCGCCGAGCAATCCAGCACCAGCGCGGACGCCGTACTGGCATTGATCAGCGCTTGCCCCTGCTTGCGCAGGGCTGGCCCGGTGCTGTAATCCAGCACGCCGCTGAGCAGCAGCTCACCGGACTCGCCAAGGCGAATGGCCGACTCGGTCATTGGGCAGGCTTCCCGGCAGCTTTGTCGGTTTCTTCCTTGGCCTTGGCCACTTCACCGGCCCAACCATTGATGGTCTTGTCCAGGTCGTTGCCATTGCGCTGCATTGCATCCGCAAACTGGTCACGGAACAGCTTGCCGATGTTGATGCCGTTGATGATCACGTTACGCAGTTTCCACTCGCCGTTGACCTTCTCCAGCGTGTACTGCACCGGGTACACCGCGCCATTGTTGCCCTTGACGCTCATGTTGACGCTGGTGCGATCACCCGATTCGTCACCGGCCGGAGCGACAGTAATACCCTGGTTGTTGTATTCGAGCAGGGCATTGCCGTAGAACTGGAACAAGCCCTTCTTGAAGTTTTCCTGGAACGTCTGCATCTGCGCAGGGGTCGCCTTGCGCGAGTACTTGACGGTCATGATGCTGCGGGAAATACCTTCAGCATCGACAACAGGGCCCACGATGGTGTTGAGCGCGTTGTAGAACTGACTTGGATCCTGCTTGTACTTTTCCTTGTTGGCCGACAGGTCAGCCAACATCTTGTTGGTAGTGTCCTGCACCAGATCATGTGCGGAACCGCCAGCAGCGGCGTTAGCCATCAACGGCAGTGCCGCGAGCAGTACCAACAGGCCACGTCGCAAAGTAGAGATCATGAACACATTCCTCATTTGGCGTCTTTATTGACGGTATTGAGCAGGAATTTACCGATCAAGTCCTCCAGCACCAACGACGACTGTGTGTCATGAATGGTCGAGCCATCCTTGAGCAGGGCTGTTTCCCCGCCCACGCTGATACCGATGTACTTCTCGCCCAGCAGGCCAGCGGTGAGGATAGACGCAGTGGAGTCAGTCGGCAGGTTATCCACCTTCTTGTCCACCTGCATGGTCACACGGCCGGTGAAGCTGTCGCGGTCCAGATCGATCGCCGTGACCTTGCCGATGGTTACACCGGCCATGGTCACTTTAGCTCTGACAGTCAAACCGGCGATATTGTCGAAGTAGGCGTAAAGTTTATAAGTATCGGCGGTGGGGCTGGCCGATAGGCCGCTGACTCGCAGGGCGAGCAACAGTAAAGCCAGGATGCCAGCCAGCAAGAAAAGGCCGACACCGATTTCCACAGTGCGGTTTTGCATCAGAAATCTCCAAACATCAAGGCGGTCAAAATGAAGTCAAGGCCCAGTACCGCCAGCGAGGCGTACACAACGGTCTTGGTGGTGGCGCGACTGATCCCTTCAGACGTGGGCTCACAGTCATAGCCTTGGAATACGGCGATCCAGGTCACTACAAAGGCGAAAACAATACTTTTAATGATGCCATTGAGCACGTCACCACTGAAGGTCACGCTGTTCTGCATGTTGCCCCAGTAGGAGCCGTCGTAGACCCCCAGCCAGTCTACCGCCACCCACGAACCGCCCCAGATCCCCACCACACTGAACACCATTGCCAGCAGTGGAAGAGAGATGAAGCCAGCCCACAGGCGCGGGGCAACAATGTACTTGAGCGGATCGACACCGATCATTTCCAGGCTGGACAGCTGCTCGGTGGCCTTCATGTTGCCGATTTCGGCTGTCAGCGCAGAACCGGCGCGCCCGGCAAACAGCAACGCAGTCACCACCGGACCCAGTTCACGCAACAGCGTCAAGGCAACCATCTGCCCCACCGCCTGCTCCGAACCGTAGCTGGACAGGATATTGAAGCCCTGCAGCGCCAGCACCATGCCGATGAACACCCCGGAAACCACGATGATCACCAGGGACATCACGCCCACAGAGTGCAGTTGCTTGATCAACAGGCCAAAGCCGCCGCCAATACCGCCGCGGCCGAGCAAGGCATGAAACAGGAAAATCGTCGAACGGCCCAGCACGCCAATGATATCGATGCCGGAGCGGCCGAAAAGGCGAACCTTTTCGAGTAAAGATGTCTTGCGCATCAACGCTTCCCCAGAAGATCTGAGCGGTAGTCCGCTGCCGGAAAGTGAAAAGGCACCGGGCCATCGGGATCGCCGGTCATGAATTGGCGAATGCGCGGGTTATCTGCGTTCATCAGCTCTTCAGGCGTGCCCTGCCCCAGCACCTGGCCATCGCCCACTACATAGAGGTAGTCGGCAATGCTCGCGGTCTCGGCCAGGTCGTGGGAGACCACGATACTGGTGATACCCAGCGCATCATTGAGCAGGCGGATCAGGCGCACCAGGACACCCATGGCAATCGGGTCCTGGCCAACGAACGGTTCGTCGTACATGAGAATCTGCGGGTCGAGGGCGATGGCACGCGCCAGGGCCACGCGACGTTTCATACCACCGGACAGTTCGTCGGGCATGAGGTCGATGGCACCGCGCAGTCCTACGGCCTGCAGTTTCAGTAACACAATGTCACGAATCATTTCATCGGACAGCTGTGTATGCACCCGCAGCGGGAACGCCACGTTTTCGAAAACGTCGAGGTCGGTAAACAGCGCACCGCTCTGGAACAGTACGCCCATATGCTTGCGGGCATCGAACAGGTCGCTGCGCGAAAGGGTCGGCAGGTTCTGGCCATTGACCCAGACTTCACCGGCGGAGGGGCGCAATTGCATGCCCATCAGCCGCAGCAGCGTCGTCTTGCCGCAGCCGGAAGGCCCCATGATGCCCGTGACTTTGCCACGGGGAATGCGAATATCCACATTATTGAAGATGCTGCGCGTACCGCGCTTGAAGGAAAGGCCCTTCAGCTCGACCGCGTAGGCGTTATCGGCACTCATCTAAACTCCTTGGGATGCAGCCTTTCACTCAGACACCTTATTTTCGACAAATGCTTGCGCCGAATAGACATAAAGGCTGTGCGGACCGAACTGGCGGCGAACTATATCACTGCTGGTACAGCGCCCCCAAGGCCGGAACAGAGCTTGTTCAGAAACAGGACAGGTAAAAAATCCTTGCTGAGGATCAATCTCAACCACAGAGGGTAATGAATAAAGCCTGACGAACTTGCGTGAGGGAATTGATCATTACCGCTATAATCGCCGACTTTTCGTCAGGCTATACGATTTCAGACATGAGCCAATCCAGCGACCTTATTCAATCCGCACAACGCACCATCCGCCTCGAGCTTGAAGCCGTAGAAGGTTTACTGGCCCATATCGACGCGGATTTCGTACGCGCATGCGAGATGATTCTGGCCAGCAAGGGCCGCGTAGTCGTGGTCGGCATGGGCAAATCCGGGCATGTCGGCAACAAGATCGCCGCCACCCTGGCAAGCACCGGGACCACCGCGTTCTTCGTGCACCCGGCCGAAGCCAGCCACGGTGACATGGGCATGATCACGCGGGATGACATCATCCTCGCGCTGTCCAACTCCGGCACCACCAACGAAATCGTGACCCTGCTGCCGCTGATCAAGCGCCTGGGCATCCAGCTGATCAGCGTGACCGGCAACCCGGACTCGACGCTGGCCAAAGCAGCCGAAGTGAATTTGAACGTGCACGTTGCCGAAGAGGCCTGCCCACTGAACCTGGCACCCACCTCCTCCACCACTGCCGCCCTGGTCATGGGCGATGCACTGGCCGTGGCATTGCTGGAAGCTCGCGGGTTTACCGCCGAAGACTTCGCGTTCTCCCATCCGGGTGGCGCCCTGGGCCGTCGCCTGCTGCTGAAGGTGGAAAACGTGATGCATGCCGGCGACGAGTTGCCACAAGTGGCGCGCGGCACCTTGCTTAAGGACGCCTTGATGGAAATGACCCTCAAGCGCCTCGGCATGACCGTGATCCTGGAGCCCGACGGGCGCCTGGCCGGGGTTTTCACCGACGGTGACCTGCGCCGCACCCTGGATCGCAACCTCGACATCCAGACCGCAACCATCGACGAAGTCATGACGCCTCACGGCAAGACCGCCCGCCCCGACATGCTCGCAGCCGAAGCGCTGAAGATCATGGAAGACCATAAAATCCTGGCGCTGGTGGTGGTCGACGGCGACGACCGCCCGGTTGGCGCCCTGAACATGCACGACTTGCTGCGTGCAGGAGTGATGTAAATGACCACCGATCTTTTGCAACGGGGCAAGAACATCAAGCTGGCGATTTTCGACGTCGACGGCGTACTGACGGATGGCCGACTGTATTTCCTGGAAGACGGCAGCGAGTTCAAGACGTTCAACACCCTCGATGGCCAGGGCATCAAGATGCTGATGGCTGCGGGCGTGCAAACCGGCATCATCAGCGGTCGCAAGACCCCGGTTGTGGAACGCCGCGCACAAAACCTGGGGATTCCTCACCTGTATCAGGGCCGCGAGGATAAACTGGTGGTTCTGGACGAGCTTCTTGGCCAACTCAACCTAAGCTATGAACAGGTCGCCTACCTCGGTGACGACTTACCCGACCTGCCGGTGATTCGCCGGGTCGGCCTGGGCATGGCCGTGGCCAATGCGGCGGCGTTCGTTCGCGAACACGCCCATGGTGTGACCACCGCCCGCGGCGGCGAAGGCGCCGCCCGCGAGTTCTGCGAATTGATTCTGCGCGCCCAAGGCAGCCTTGAAGCGGCTCACGCCGCCTACCTATAGAGCGTTTTATGCTGAGTAAAAAGATTCGCAATTTTCTGATATTTGCCATCATCGCCGCCGTGTTTCTCGCGGTCGGCTACTGGAATATCAGCCCGGAGCGCTTCCTAGACAAGCCTGTTGCGCAGGTCGACGAGAGCGCTATCGACTATTACGCCATCAACGCCCACAGCATCCAGTACCTGCCCGATGGCAAGGTTCAGTATGAAATGACCTCCGACAAGGTCGAACACTTGAAGGCATCCGAGGTCACTTTGCTGACCAAGCCGGACATGAACCTGTATCGCGGCGCCGAATTCCCGTGGCACGTCACCAGTGAGCGTGGCGAGGTCAACCCGGACGGCACCCAGGTGGAGTTGATTGACTCGGTGCGCGTAGCCCGTACCGACGCCAAGAACCGCGACACCATTATTACCAGCAGTCGCATGACCGTATTCCCACAGAAGCAATATGCGCAGACCGAGCAAGACGTTAGAATCGACGGCGCTGGCGGTGTATCGACTGGCAAGGGAATGAAAGCGTATTTGAAAGAAAGCAGGATACACCTGCTATCGAACGTAAGAGGACAGTATGAGGCTCGTTAAAACCCTCCCTATTTTGCTCGGCCTGGGCGCAGCACTGGGAAGCGTGAGCGCCTGGGCTCTGCCGAACGATAGCCAGCAACCGATCCACATTCAGGCCGATGATGCGCAACTGGATGACAAGAAAGGTATTGCGACCTACACCGGCGACGTCATCATCACTCAAGGCTCGATGAAAGTGACGGGTAATACCGTGACACTGACTCGCACCCCGGCAGGCGATATCGACGTGGTTACTTCGGTCGGCAACCTGGCGTATTTCGAACAACTGCAAAAAGTGGGCGACCCTACACCGGTCAAAGGCTACGGCAAGACGATCCAGTACCACGCGCAGCAAAACCGCATCGTGCTGATCGATCAGGCCAGGGTCATCAATGACGGCAACACCACTGACGGCGAAAAAATCGTCTATGACACGGTGAAGCAGATTGCCCAGGCCGGTCGTGCCACCGGTACGAAGATCGGCACGCCGAAGCCGCGCATCGATATGGTTATCCAGCCGAAGCAGAAAGCCGACGCCGCCCAGCCGACGCCGAAAACCGACGCGAAGAAGGCGAATTAATGGCAACCCTGAAAGCCCAGCATCTGGCCAAGGCCTATAAAAGCCGTCAGGTCGTGCGCGACGTCAGCCTGTCGATCGACAGCGGCCAGATCGTCGGCTTGCTCGGCCCCAACGGTGCCGGCAAGACCACCTGTTTCTACATGATTGTCGGCCTGGTTCAGGCCGATCAAGGCCGCGTGCTGATCGACGACCTGGACGTCAGCCACCAGCCGATGCACGGTCGTGCACAGGCGGGTATCGGCTATCTTCCCCAGGAAGCGTCGATCTTCCGCAAACTGTCGGTTTCCGACAACATCATGGCGATCCTCGAGACCCGCAAGGAACTCGACCGCGCCGGGCGCAAGAAAGAGCTGGAAAGCCTGTTGCAGGAATTCCACATCAACCACATTCGCGACAACCTCGGCATGAGCCTTTCCGGCGGCGAGCGTCGTCGTGTGGAAATCGCCCGCGCCCTGGCCACTGCGCCAAAGTTCATCCTGCTGGACGAACCTTTCGCCGGTGTCGACCCGATTTCCGTCGGCGACATCAAGCAGATCATCCATCATCTCAAGGCCAAGGGCATCGGTGTGTTGATCACCGACCACAACGTCCGTGAGACCCTCGATATCTGCGAAACCGCCTACATCGTCAACGATGGACAGCTGATTGCCGAAGGTGACTCTGCCACTATCCTGGCCAACGAACTGGTCAAGGAAGTGTATCTGGGTCACGAGTTCCGCCTGTAAACACGGTGGTATCAGGCCATTCGCCATGGAGCGCGGGAGTCAATAAAAACCTCAGTATTTTTATTGTTACCGCGCTCTAGGCAAAGCCCCCGATATCAGGCATATAATTTGCTTATGTTTGGCGCTCACGCGCCCTGTCGTGGATGGCGCATTGCGCCGGCGAATAAGGTGTTAAGCCCCTGCCATGAAACCATCGCTAGTCCTGAGAATGGGCCAGCAGCTGACGATGACACCGCAGCTGCAACAGGCCATCCGCCTGCTCCAATTGTCGACCCTGGACCTGCAACAGGAAATCCAGGAGGCCCTGGAGTCCAATCCGATGCTCGAACGCCAGGAAGAAGGCGACGACTTCGATAATGCAGACCCGCTGGCCGACAACATCGAGCAAAAACCCAACCCCGACGTACAGGAACCCTCCTACCAGGAAACCGCCCCCACGGTGGACAACCTCGAGGACGGTGAATGGAACGAACGCATTCCCAACGAGCTTCCCGTCGACACCGCGTGGGAAGACGTCTACCAGACCAGCGCCAGCAGCCTGCCCAGCAATGACGATGACGAGTGGGACTTCACCACCCGCACCTCCGCCGGCGAGAGCCTGCAGAGCCATTTGCTCTGGCAACTGAACCTGGCACCGATGTCCGACACCGATCGCCTGATCGCCGTCACCCTGATCGACTGCATCAACAATCAGGGCTACCTGGACGAGACCCTTGAGGAGATCCTCGAGGCCTTCGACCCGGAACTGGACATCGAACTGGACGAAATCGAAGCCGTCCTGCACCGCATCCAGCAATTCGAGCCAGCCGGTATCGGCGCCCGCAGCCTCAGCGAGTGCCTGCTGTTGCAACTGCGCCAACTGCCGGCCAAGACGCCTTGGCTGGCCGAAGCGCAGCGCCTGGTCACCGACTACATCGACTTGCTCGGCAGCCGCGACTACAGCCAGCTGATGCGCCGCATGAAGCTCAAGGAAGATGACCTGCGCCAGATCATCGAGCTGGTGCAGAGCCTCAACCCGCGCCCCGGCTCGCAGATCGAGTCCAGCGAAGCCGAATACGTCGTCCCCGATGTGATCGTGCGCAAGGACAACGAGCGCTGGCTGGTGGAGCTGAACCAGGAATCGGTGCCGCGCCTGCGGGTCAACCCGCAATATGCAGGGTTTGTACGCCGCGCCGACACCAGCGCCGACAACACCTTCATGCGCAACCAGTTGCAGGAAGCCCGCTGGTTCATCAAGAGCCTGCAAAGCCGCAACGAAACCCTGATGAAAGTCGCCACCCAGATCGTCGAGCACCAGCGCGGCTTCCTGGAATACGGCGATGAGGCGATGAAGCCGCTGGTACTGCACGACATCGCCGAGGCGGTGGGCATGCACGAATCAACGATTTCCCGGGTGACCACGCAAAAATTCATGCATACCCCACGGGGTATTTATGAGCTGAAATACTTTTTCTCCAGCCATGTCAGCACCTCCGAAGGCGGCGAATGCTCGTCCACGGCGATCCGCGCGATCATCAAAAAACTGGTTGCCGCGGAAAATCAGAAAAAGCCGTTGAGTGACAGCAAGATCGCTGGTTTACTGGAGGCACAAGGCATTCAGGTCGCCCGTCGAACCGTCGCCAAGTACCGCGAGTCCCTGGGGATCGCGCCTTCCAGCGAGCGTAAACGTTTGATGTGACGGGCGGGCCATAGCGTTCCAGTGGCAGGCACCCCGGCCTGCCGCTTTATGCACTGGCAACGAAGGAGAAGCTGTATGCAAGTCAACATCAGTGGACACCAACTGGAAGTGACCGAACCGCTGCGCGCCTATATCGGCGAAAAACTCAAACGAATTGAGGGGCATTTCGACAAGATCACCAACGTGCAAGTCATCATGACTGTCGAGAAGCTCAAGCAGAAAATCGAAGCCACCTTGCGTATACCCGGCGGGGAAGTAGTCGCCAATGCCGAGCATTCAGATATGTATGCTGCCATTGACGACCTGACCGACAAGCTGGATCGCCAAATCAAAAAGCATAAGGAAAAGCAGCAGAGTCTTCTTCAAGGCACTGGCCGCTAACACTCCCCACCCATGATTCGACTTGAAACCATCCTGACCCCCGGCCGTTCCCTCGTGAACGTGCCGGGCGGCAGTAAAAAACGTGCCCTCGAACAAATTGCCAACCTGATCGGCCGCGAAGTGCCCGAGCTGGATACGCAAGCTGTGTATGAGGCACTGATCGCCCGTGAAAAGCTCGGTTCGACCGGCTTTGGCAACGGCATCGCCATTCCTCACTGCCGCCTGCAAGGCTGTGAGTCACCAGTCAGCGCCCTGCTGCACCTGGACGCCCCCATCGATTTCGACGCCATCGACGGCGCGCCGGTCGACCTGCTGTTTGTTCTGCTGGTCCCGCAAGCTGCCACCGATGCGCACCTGGAACTGCTTCGGCAGATCGCCAGCATGCTCGACCGCAAGGAAGTACGCGACAAACTGCGCAGCGCTCCCAGCAATGAGGCGCTTTATCAGGTTGTACTGGATGAACAAAACGGGCAGTAATCATGCGTTTGATCATCGTCAGCGGCCGCTCCGGCTCAGGTAAAAGCACGGCTCTCAATGTTCTCGAGGACAACGGCTTCTATTGCATCGACAACCTGCCCGCCGGCCTGCTGCCGGAACTGGCGGAACGTGCACTGATCCATACCGAGTTGGCGCAACCGCTGGTCGCTGTCTCGATCGACGCCCGCAACCTGCCCAGCCACCTCACCCGCTTCCCTGAACTGCTCGAAGAAGTGCGGGCCAAGCACATCCACTGCGATGTGCTGTACCTGGACGCCGACGAAGAAACCCTGCTCAAGCGTTTCTCCGAGACCCGTCGCCGCCACCCACTGAGCAGCCCGCATCGCTCGCTGGCAGAAGCCATCGAGGACGAGACCAAACTGCTGGGGCCGATCATTGACCTGGCCGACCTCAAGATCAACACCACCAGCCTGAACCTGTATCAACTGCGCGATGCGATAAAGCTGCGCCTGCTGAATCAGCCGGAGCCGGGCACCGCGTTTCTGGTGGAGTCGTTTGGCTTCAAGCGCGGCATGCCGGTGGATGCCGACCTGGTGTTTGATGTGCGCTGCCTGCCCAACCCGTACTGGAAGCCGGAACTGCGCGATCAGTCCGGGCTGGACGAACCTGTGGCGGAATATTTGGCGGCGCAACCGGATGTAGAGGAGATGTTCCAGGATATCTCCAGCTACCTGCTCAAATGGCTGCCGCGCTTTGCGGCCAGCAACCGGGCTTATGTCACCATCGCCATTGGCTGCACCGGCGGCCATCACCGTTCCGTCTACCTGACCGAACGCCTGGGCAAGGTGCTGCAACAAACCCTCAAGAACGTCCAGGTTCGCCACCGCGACCTTAGCTGAAAGGAACACCCCCGCGATGCCCGCTCTGGAAATTGAAATCATCAACAAGCTGGGCCTGCACGCCCGGGCTTCGGCCAAGTTCGTCGGCGTCGCCGGCCAATTCCCTTGCCAGATTCGCGCCGGGCGCACCCCGGAATCCATGGTCGACGGCAAAAGCATCATGGCCATGATGATGCTGGCGGCGGGCAAGGGCACGAAGATTCACTTGAAGACGGAAGGCGAGCAAGAGCAGGAAGCGATGGATGCGCTGGTGGCGTTGATCAACAACTATTTTGACGAAGGCGAGTAAAACCCGCCTCCCCTGTGACAGGGTGAAGCCCGCAAGCGGCTTCACCCCAACGCTGTATCCATCACCATCATCAAACAAAACCCGATACACAGCCCCAGGCTGGCGAGCTTGTCATGGCCATTGCGCCGCGATTCGGGAATCACTTCGTGGGTCACCACCAACAGCATCGCCCCGGCCGCCAGCGCCAACCCCAACGGCAACAGTACCTCCGCCAGGCTTACCAGCCAGGCACACAGCACCGCAAACACCGGCTCCACCAACCCGGACGCCGCGCCAATCAGGAACGCCTTGACCCGCGACATCCCTGCCCCGGCCAGCACCAAGGCAATCACCAAGCCCTCCGGCACATCCTGCAAGGCAATGCCCATGGCCAGGCTGTCGGCATCGGGCATGCCGCCGCCCGCCGAGACACCCACTGCCATGCCTTCGGGAATATTGTGGGCAATGATGGCGAACACAAACAGCCAGATGCGCGGCAGAATCACCGGATGTTCCGGACTGCCCACCAGCATTTCCGGGCTGGCGCCGGAGACCTTGCGATCTACCAGATACAGCCCGAATGCGCCCAGCATGATGCCAAAACTGATCAAGCCGCTGGCGGCCCAAGGCGTCAGCCCGAGGTTTTCAGCAGCAGCAATACCCGGCACGATCAGCGAAAACGCGGTGGCCGCCAGCATCACCCCCGCACCGAAGCCCAGCAGCGTGTCACTCACCGCCAATGGCATCCGGCGAATCACCAGTACCGGCACGGCGCCCAAGGCGGTGCCAAGGGCGCAAATGGCCCCCCCCTGCAACGCGCGCAGGATGCGGGGCTCCAGGTCAAGCCAGGCCAACCCTTGGGCCACCAGCAATGCAGTTCCTGCCAATAGCAGCAGCGAGCCAAACGCATAACGAAACATTCGCACGCTGCTGATCGCCAGTGTTTCAGTGCCCATAGTCGGCCTTAGATCTTGTTATAGAGGATTTCAGCCCAGCGCAGCCTGGTACCGTTCGGCAACTTCCGGCCAATTGATGACGCTGTAGAACGCGTTGATGTATTCCGGGCGACGGTTCTGGTACAGCAGGTAGTAAGCGTGCTCCCAGACGTCCAGGCCGAGGATCGGCGTATTGCCGTTCATCAGCGGGCTGTCCTGGTTGCCGCTGCTTTCCACCACCAGGGTCTTTTGCGGGGTAACGCTCAACCACGCCCAGCCACTGCCGAAGCGGGTCAAGGCAGCCTTGGTGAAGGCCTCTTTAAAGGCGTCGAAACCACCCAACTGCTCGTCAATGGCTTTGCCCAGCGCGCCGTCTGGCTTGCCGCCGCCCTTGGGCGACATGACGGCCCAGAACAACGAGTGGTTGGCGTGACCGCCGCCCTGGTTGATCACCGCCGCCCGGAGTTTTTCCGGCAGTTGCTGCACGCTGGACACCAGTTTCTCCACCGGCCAACCGGCAAACTCGGTGCCTTCGACAGCCGCGTTGAGGTTATTGATGTAGGTCTGGTGGTGCTTGGTGTAGTGGATCTCCATGGTTTGCGCGTCGATATGCGGTTCAAGGGCATCGTAGGCGTAAGGCAACGCCGGCAAGGTGTAGGACATATCAATGAGCTCCATAAAAAGGGCTGTTGCGGGTCGACGCATCCGAGGGCGCCACGTTGCTGCCCAGCAAGCGATGAGTACGCGGGTACTCACCGTGATCGCTGATGAAATTCAGCAGCTCGACGTAGGTCTTGCTGCTCTGGCGCAGGGCCGCTTCCCGCAGTAGCGGGTTAAGACGGGTGTCCTGAATGGTCTGCAACAGGCGCTGGTGAATGGCGCAGAGGTATTCCGCGCTTTCTTCCGGCTGGTTCAGGCGCAGATGCAGGTCCGCCAGGTTGTGATGGGAAATGACGCAAGCCGCCACTGCTTCGTCGGCATCCGCCCAGCGCTCAAACAACACTTGAGCCAGGGCCAGGGCTTGCAGGTAGGCTTCGCGGGCATCTACCAGCTCGCCCGCCATAAAGCAGCGATTGGCCCGTTCGATCGTGCGTTTCCAGTGCTCCATGGTGAGCCTCCAAAGCAGGGTCGGTGATTACACGCCGCCGGCCGTGAGCTTTTCCGGATCCAGCAGGATTTCCAGTTGGCTGCGGGGCAAGTCGGTGTGTTCGAGCGCCACATCAATCACCGGACGGCCTTGTTGATAGGCCTTCTTGGCGATTTCGGCGGCCTTTTGGTAACCGATGATCGGGTTGAGTGCGGTCACCAGGATCGGGTTGCGCGACAGCGCCTCCTTGAGCTTGGCTTCGTTGACCTTGAAGCTGGCAATGGCCTTGTCCGCCAGCAAACGGCTTGAGTTGGCCAGCAATTCCAGGCTGCCGAGCAGATTCTGGGCAATGATCGGCAGCATCACATTGAGTTCGAAGTTGCCGGACTGACCGGCGATGGTGATCACCGTGTCATTGCCGATGACTTGCGCGGCAACCATCGCAGTGGCTTCCGGGATCACCGGGTTGACCTTGCCCGGCATGATCGAGGAGCCCGGCTGCAGGCCCTCCAGTTCGATTTCACCGAGGCCGGCCAACGGGCCGGAGTTCATCCAGCGCAAGTCGTTGGCAATTTTCATCAAGGACACCGCAGTGGTCTTGAGTTGCCCGGAGACCGCGACGGCAGTGTCCTGGGAGCCAATCAGTGCAAACAGGTTCTTGCCGGGTGTGAATTGAACCTGAGTCAGGCCGCTCAGTTGCTGGCTGAAACGCGCCGCAAATTCCGGATGGGCATTGATCCCGGTACCGACGGCGGTACCGCCCTGGGCCAGCGCCTGCAGACTCGGCAGCAGGTCTTGCAGATGGCCGATATTCGCCTTGAGTTGCTGGGCCCAGCCATTGAGCACCTGGCTCATGCGCACTGGCATGGCGTCCATCAGGTGCGTCCGGCCGGTCTTGACGAAGCGATGCACCTCTTCGGCCTTGTGTTCGATCACCTGCACCAGGTGCAGCAGTGCCGGCAGCGTTTGTTCGTGCAGCACCAGCGCCGCGCTGACATGGATGGTGGTGGGGATGATGTCGTTGCTGCTCTGGCCGCAGTTGACGTGATCGTTAGGGTTGACCGGCTCGCCCAGCAAGCGACTGGCGAGGGTCGCAATCACTTCGTTGGCGTTCATGTTGGAGCTGGTGCCAGAACCGGTCTGGAAGATATCCACCGGGAAATGCTGCATGAAGTCGCCTTCCAGCAAACCCTGGGCAGCATCAACGATGGCCTTGCCCTGGGCTTCGCTCAGTTGTTTCAGCTCCACGTTGGCCTTGGCGGCGGCGGCCTTGGCCAGGATCAGCGCACGGATGAATTGCGCCGGCATACGTTGATGGCTGATGGGAAAGTTGTTCACCGCTCGCTGGGTTTGCGCACCATACAAGGCCTCGGCAGGTACTTGCAGTTCGCCCATGCTGTCGCGTTCGATACGGGTGTTACTCATCGGAAGATCCTTGCACCAGGTCAGAGTGAGAAATCGATGGCAGCAATTCGCAGGTCGCCAATTGCCAGGCAAAGGTCTGCCAGCGCTTGAGGCGGCAGGCACAGTGGGACAGTTTTTCCAGGTCGCGCAACGGGCGCCAGGCCTGGTCCAGGCACATGGACCGCCAGTGCCAGGGCAAGGCGATGTCGGAGGCGGTGTCGAGCAGCAGGCGGAATGAGGTTTCGCCGATGGTCCACGGATGGGTCGCCGTGCAACAGGCGAGGTACCGGCCTTCGGCCAGGTAATGTTCGATCAGGCGGGGCTCGTCGGGATCAAGGCCGCAGCGAATCTGACGGCTCATCCAACGCCAGCTTTCCAGGTAGGGATCCTCATGCAGGACAGAACTCATGATCCACGCTCATTCGGTAATGATATTTATTATTAAATGATATTGAGAATCAAAACAAGAGCCTGAGGAAATCACTCGGAATTCCAGGCACAAAAAAAGCGCGCTACCCAATGGGTGGCGCGCCTTGTTTACAGCGTCTTTCGGCGGGTCAGCTACCGGCGACGGTCATCTTCTCGATCAACACCGAACCGGTGCGGATGTTGCTGCGCAGTTCCAGGTCATTACCCACCGCGACAATCTGCTTGAACATGTCGCGCATGTTGCCGGCGATGGTCACTTCCTGCACGGCGAACTGAATTTCGCCGTTTTCAACCCAGAAACCCGCCGCGCCACGGGAGTAGTCGCCCGTGACCATGTTCAGGCCATGCCCCATCAACTCGGTGACCAGCAAGCCGCGCCCCATACGGCGCAACAGCGCCGCCTGGTCTTCATCGCCATGGGTGATGAACAGGTTGTGCACGCCGCCGGCGTTGGCGGTGCTGGGCAGGCCGAGCTTGCGACCGGCATAGGTGCCCAGCACATAGGACACCAACTCACCGTTCTCGACGAACGGCTTGGCATAGGTGGCCAGGCCATCACCGTCAAACGACGAACTGCCCATGGCGCGCATCAGGTGCGGACGCTCATCGATGGTCAGCCACTCCGGGAACAGCTTCTGGCCGATCGCCCCTTCCAGGAACGACGACTTGCGATACAGGTTGCCGCCGGAAATCGCCCCAAGGAAACTGCCGAACAAACCACCGGCCAGTTCCGCCGAGAACAGCACCGGTACTTCGCACGTCGGCACCGGACGCGCGCCCAGGCGGCTGGCGGCCCGTTGCGCGGCACGCTGGCCAATGCTCACCGGGTCCGCCAGCAAATCGCCCTGGCGGTTCACGTCGTACCAGTAATCACGCTGCATCTGGCCGTTGGCTTCGGCAATCATCACGCAGCTCAGGCTGTGACGCGTCGAGGCATAACCGCCGATAAAACCGTGGCTGTTGCCATACACACGGCAGCCCTGGTGGGTGCTCAAGGTGGTGCCATCGGCGTTCTTGATCCGGCTGTCGGCATCAAAGGCCGCCGCCTCACAGGTCAGCGCTTGTTCAATGGCCTGCTCCGGGGTGATATCCCAGGCGTGAAACAGGTCAAAATCCTTCAGGTCACGCGCCATCAAGGCCGCATCGGCCAGGCCCGAGCTTTCGTCTTCGGAAGTGTGCTTGGCAATCGCCAGTGCGGCGGCGACGGTTTCGCGAATCGCTTCCGGGCCACTGGCGGAGGTGCTGGCCGAGCCTTTGCGCTGGCCCACGTACAAGGTGATGCCAAACCCCTGGTCGCGGTTGAATTCGACGGTTTCCACTTCACGCTGGCGCACCGAAGTCGACAACCCCTGCTCCAGGGACACCGCCACTTCACAGGCACTGGCCCCCTGGCGCTTGGCCTCGGCAATGATCTGCTCGACTTGTTCCTGCAGTGCCGGTAACGCTTGCGGACCGACGCTTTGGGCTGCACTCATGGTTTTCTCCACTCAAATTCTGCTTTCGGTTAAGGCCTTCTAGCGACCGGGCCGGACAAGCGGCCCCCGACTGGTTATCATGGCGGCGTTTCTTTGCGGACTGCCACCATGGTTGATTCTTACGACGACTCCCTCGATGGGGAGAAAAGCAAATCTCAGGTCAAACGTGAGCTACATGCTCTGGTTGACCTCGGCGAGCGCCTTACAACACTCAAGCCTGACTTGTGTGCAAAACTGCCATTGACCGACGCCCTGCGCCGGGCTCTGAACGATGCGCCCAAGCACACCGCGAATATCGCGCGTAAACGGCACCTTATGTTTATCGGCAAACTGATGCGCGACCAGGACACTGACGCGATTCTGACGTTGCTCGATCAACTCGACGCCTCCACTCGCCAGTACAACGAGCGCTTCCATAACCTGGAACGCTGGCGTGATCGCCTGATCGCCGGCGACGACGCGGTGCTGGAGAAGTTCGTCATCGAATACCCGGATGCCGATCGCCAACAATTGCGCTCCCTGATCCGTCAGGCCCAGCACGAACTGGCGCAAAGCAAGCCACCGGCTTCCAGCCGAAAAATCTTCAAATACATCCGTGAGCTGGACGATAGTCAACGCGGCCTGCGCTGACCCTCTTCCCCGGGTGGCGGCCTTCGCCACCCGAAGCTCCCGTTCTTACGACCCCGTGCCACCCACGGTGATCGCATCAATTTTCAGGGTTGGCTGGCCGACACCCACCGGCACCGACTGCCCATCTTTCCCGCACGTCCCCACACCGCTGTCCAGCGACAGGTCGTTACCGACCATCGACACCTTGCTCATGGCTTCCGGGCCATTGCCAATCAACGTTGCACCCTTGACCGGCGCGGTGATCTTGCCGTCTTCGATCAAGTACGCCTCGCTGGTGGAGAACACAAACTTGCCGCTGGTGATGTCCACCTGCCCGCCACCGAGGTTGGCGCAGTAGATGCCGCGCTTCACCGAGGCGATGATTTCAGCCGGGTCGCTTTCGCCACCGAGCATGTAGGTGTTGGTCATGCGCGGCATCGGCAGGTGCGCGTAGGACTCGCGACGACCGTTACCCGTGCGGGCCACGCCCATCAGGCGAGCGTTGAGCTTGTCTTGCATGTAGCCCTTGAGCACGCCGTTTTCGATCAGGGTGGTGCACTCCGTCGGCGTGCCTTCATCATCGACGCTCAACGAACCACGACGCCCGGCCAGGGTGCCGTCATCGACGATGGTGCAGAGCTTGGACGCAACCATCTCGCCCATGCGGCCGCTGTAGGCCGAACTGCCCTTGCGGTTGAAGTCACCTTCCAGGCCGTGGCCCACCGCTTCATGCAACAGCACGCCGGACCAGCCGGAACCCAGCACCACCGGCAACGTACCGGCCGGCGCCGGAATCGCTTCCAGATTGACCAGGGCCTGGCGCAGCGCTTCACGGGCATACCCCATGGCGCGGTCTTCGGTGAGGAAGTAACGGTAGTCGGTACGCCCGCCGCCGCCATGACCACCGCGCTCGCGGCGGCCGTTCTTCTCGACGATCACACTGACATTGAAACGCACCAGTGGCCGCACATCCGCCGCCAGGCCGCCATCGGTGGAGGCCACGAGGATGCGCTCCCACACGCCGGCCATGCTCACGGTGACTTGTTGGATGCGCGGGTCCAGGGCGCGGGTCGCGGCGTCCACACGCTTGAGCAGCTCGACCTTTTCGGCGCGGCTGATCACTTCCAGCGGGTTATCCGGCGCATACAACTGGGCCACGTCCTGGGTGCTGAACGCCTGCACCGTGCCGTTCTGGCCGGCACGGGAGATCGAACGGGCAGCGCGAGCCGCCAGGCCCAGGGCTTCAAGGGTGATGGCATTGCTGTAGGCAAAACCGGTTTTTTCACCGGACTGGGCACGCACGCCCACGCCTTGGTCGAGGTTGAAGCTGCCTTCCTTGACGATCCCGTCTTCCAGGGCCCAGGACTCGGAAATCTGCCCCTGGAAATACAGGTCGGCAGCATCGATGCCCGGCCCGGCCAGATCGCCGAGGACCGTTTGCAAGCTTTCGATGGTCACGCCACCGGGCGCCAGGAGGTGTTCACTGACTGAGGACAACAACTCGCTCATAGGTTTGGCCTTAAATTCATCGTTCTGAAGCAGGTCGCTGCGCGCCCTGCGAGAAAAAGCGCCGGTGGCCTGCCACCGGCATGCGCGTCCGTATCGACGCCTGTTCACTGCTATCGCGTTCGGCCAGCAACACCGCCTCGCCTTGATCCTGTTGTGCCAGCACTCGGCCCCATGGGTCGATAATTGCTGCATGCCCGAAGGTCTCCCGAGGTCCCGGGTGCACGCCGCCCTGGGCAGCCGCCAGCAGGTAACACTGGGTTTCGATAGCCCGCGCGCGAATCAGCACATCCCAGTGCGCAGCGCCCGTCACCGCCGTAAAGGCGGAAGGCGCAGTGATCAACTCGGCACCCGCAGCGCGCAACTCGCTGTACAGCTCCGGGAAGCGCAAGTCGTAGCACACCGTCAGCCCCAGGCGGCCGACCGGCGTATCCGCCACCACCACCTGGCTACCATGAGCATAGTCATCGGATTCGCGATAACGGCCCCGGGCATCGGCTACGTCGACATCGAACAGGTGCAGCTTGTCGTAGCGGGCGACGATTTCGCCCTGATCATCGATCAGCAACGAGCAGGCATTGGACTTGGCGTTCGGTTGATCCTTTGGAGGCAACGGCAAAGTGCCGGCCACTATCCATAAGGTGAGGTCGCGAGCGGCCTGTTTCAACCATGGCAGGATGGGACCTTCGCCCAAGGCCTCGGCGCGACCGATATCGGCCACATCACGACGGCCCATGGCGGCGAAGTTTTCCGGGAGTACGGCGAGCCTGGCACCGCCCGCCGCCGCTTGTTCCAGCAGGCGCCGGGCCTGGGCCAGGTTGGCCAGCACATCGCTTTGGCTGACCATTTGAATTACCGCAAAGGACATGGGCCCACACTCCAGAAAAGGCATGCACCAAAAAGGGATAGTGCCATGCTACTCCGCAGGCACTCAGTTTGGTTTTTCAAATGGCTTGTCGAAGGTGATTTTCGGGTCTTTCCATGGGCCTTCGACCTTGTACTGGACGCTGGCGAAACGCGAGACGCGGTCGCCAATCAGCTTGTCGATCAGGAACAATGCACCGCCAATGGCCGGCGCGCCGACGATCAGCGCGGCAATCGGCAGGTTATTGGTCACCGGCAGCGTTACCAGCAACTTCGCATCGACGCGATCCGCCACCAGGTCCAGGGTGCCGTTGATCTCCAGGTTGCTTGACGGGCCCGTCATGGTGATCGGCTCACGGGTCACAAACACGCCATTACTGGCGGCCAGCAAGCCCTTGACCCGGTCATAACTCAAGCCTTTACCGAGCAAGTCCGAGAAGTCCAGCCGCAGCCGGCGACCGATAGAGTTGAAGTTCAGCAAACCAAACACCCGCAGGGCCTGGGCGCCGCCTTCCACTTCAACAAACTGCCCTTTGCGGAAGCTGGCATCCAGGCTGCCGGAGAAACGCTTGGGACCGACCCAGGCCGGCGAACCCGGCCAGCGGCCGTCCACGTCCACATGAAACTCTTCACTGGTCACGCTCGGCGCAAAACCCCAGCCCTTGAGCACGTCCCCAATGTTCTTGCCATCCAGGCGGCCCTTGTACCAACTGCTACTGGCTCCGGGGGCCCCCTCCCAACCGCCGGCGCCCTGGAGCAGCATGCCCTTGAGGCCCAGGTTGAGGCTGTTGAACGCCATGCCCTTGGTGGTCGGCCGGACTTTCAACGACCAGGCACCTACCAGGTCCGGGCCCTGGAACAACTGGGCAATCGAGATATCCAGTGCCGGAATATCCTTGGGATCGACATCAGCCAGCGGGTCCGGCGCATTTTCATCCGCCTGCACCGTCGGATCCACTGCCGGCAATTTCACGTATTGCAAGTTGACCGCGATCGGCGCGCCCTTGGCATCCGGTAGCCCCACAGTGCCTTTGGCTTGCTGGCTGTCGAACTGCAAGCCCCAGGCCGCGGGCTTGCGATCCAGTTGCAGGTTGACCTGGTCAAACTGCGTGCCGAAGCCGGTCAGCTTGCCAATCTTGAAGTCAGCCCCGCTCAACAGTTGCTTGGCACTGCCACCCGGGTCGTTGCCAGCATAGCGGTCTACCAGTTTTTTCCAGGGATCGACATCCAGCTCCGACAACACCCCGCGAATACGCAAGCCCTTGCCGGCCGGCAACACGGCATCGCCCTCCCCCAGGAACAGCTCACCACGGCCATCGGCAAAATTGTCCGCCGGGGCGGCGAAGGTGAAGCTGCCCAACTCGCCATAATCGAACCAGTAGCGGCGCTCCTTACCCTGCAGCGTCATGCGGAACACGCTGTCACGGCCCTGGCTCGCCGGCATGCCGAACGGTGCCGGCAGGTCCACGGCCACGCCCTTGAGGTTGGAACTGACCATCAACTGGCTGTCGGCGCCGTCGAGGTTGAGCTGCAATTGGTAGGGGATATCGCCGGACACCGGCAACGGCTGGCTGACTTTCAGCCAGTCAGTCAGACGCTTGACGGTCACCTGCCCCTTGGCGGTCACGCGGGTATTGAGATTGCCCTGCCGGCCATCGGCAAAAATCTGCGCGGTGATCGGCCGGTCGAAGGCCTGGGCGCTGATGTTCTGGCCACTCAGGCCCTTGGCGCTGTCGAAACGGAAATCACCCTTGAGTTGGCTCAGGTCCAGCGTAGGCTCAGCCAGTTGCAGGCGCGCCTTGTCGGTCTTGAAATCCACCACAATCTTCGGGTCGGCCCCCTTGGCCAGGGGAATATCCAGGTCGAGCTTGCCTTGCAGGTCGCCGTCGCCTTTCCAGCCGGCGAAGGTCGAGGCGGTGCCAATCGGCGCCTCCTGAAGGATCTTCAGGCCATCGCCCAAGCCGCCGGCAAAATTGCCGGTCAGCAGCAGGTGACTGTCCTTGCCTTCAGGGGCATGGGGAATGTTGACGTAGATGTCGTTGACCTTGGTGTCGAGCAACTGGCCCTTGCTGGCCAGGATGCGCACGCCGCTTTCCTCGACAAACACTTCGCCCTTGACCTTGCTGACATGCGGCCAGACCGGCTGGAATGCCAGTTCGGCATCGTGCACCTTGAAGAACAGGCTGATATTGCGCGAAGCAGGCAGCGCATCGTGGTTCAGCGAGCCCTGGTACTGGAAGAAACCCTCGTCCACCGCGCCCTTGAGGATCGCGGTGCGCAGCCATTCATCGAGTGCCGGGCTCAAGACGGCGGGCAGGTATTTGGGGGTGAAGCGGCCATCGCCGTCGACCATGCCGACCCGCAGGTCCATGTAGTCTTCCTGGCTATGGTCGAAATGCAGGCGAATCAGGAAGTCCGCCGCCACTTTGCCCTCTTCCCCCAGCACCTTGATGTACGGCGCAATCAGGGTGAAGCCTTCTTTATCCAGCTTCCACGTCAGGCGAGCGTTGGCCTGGATGTACTGCCAGGGCTTGGCGAAGATCGGAAACAGGTGCAAGGAGAAGTCCTTGCTGTCCATGCGCAACTCGCCCTTGCCCAGGTCACCGCTGATGCTGCCGCTGACATTACGGGCCGCCGGGGCGCCGAAGTAGGCATCAAAACCGATGCGGTCGAGGTTGGCCGCGAAGCTCACGCGCTGGTCAGTGGTGTCTTCAGGACGGTAATCCAGCAACACGTTGCGCAGCGTACCCGTCGCCTTGAGGTGATCCAGGGTGGTAGCCAGGGCCTCCGGCAACGGTGCCAGGGCATGCAGCAACGGCGTGATCGGGGTCAGGTCGAGACGATCGGCCTGCAGGTTCCAGACTTCCTGGGCCTTGTCGGTCGCCAGGGTTTGCTGCAGTTGCAGGCGCGACTCCCAGCGCGTGTCACCGAGGTTCATCGCCAGCGAGTCGAACAGCACCTTGAGGCCGCTGTCACTGCGTTGCAGGTACGCGGTGAGGGCCAGGTTCTCGATATGGGTCGGCTTGCGGTCGGCGTAGCTGCCCTTGAGTTGCGCAGCGTTGAGGCGCACGGCGGCGCTTTGCACGGTGCCCTTGCCCCAGGTCAGCCAGAATTCGCCGCCGGCCTTGAGTTCGGTGAGTTTCCATTGCCGGGTCAGCTTTGCCGGGATCCATTTTGCCCAGTCACTCTGGGGCAAGCTCAGGTAAGCCTCGGCTTCACCGTCTTTCCACTGGCTGGCGCGGATCCGGGTACGCAGGTTCAGCGCCAGCGGCTGGCCATCGGGCAGGGTCAGGCGCGCGTCCAGGCGCTGGCGGTTGGCGCCGGTCTGCAGGCTTACACCGACATAGGTCAAGGTCAGCGGCGCCTGCTCGAACGGCTGCAGCGTCACCTGGCTGTCGAGCAATGAGACTTGCCCGACCATTTGCATGCGCGTCAGCAGTTGTTCGGGATCCAGCGGCTGGTCATCCTGCACCGGCAGGCCTTGCAGCGCCCAGTGGCCGTCCTTGTCTTCCTTCACGCTGACTTGCAGGCCACTGACTTCCAGATGGGCGATCCGCACTTCGCGCGCCAGCACGCTGGCCCAGATATCCGGTACGACTTGCACCTGATCCAGACGCAGGGCGCTGTTGCCCTCGCCGACCATCACATCGTGGGCCATCAACACCGGGGCGAAACCGCTCCAGCGCCCTTCCAGGCTGCCGATGCTCAAGGGCATGTCCAGCGCAGTACGGGCCTTGGCTTCGATTTCGCCCCGGTATTCCGCCACCAGCGGCGTCAATTCACGGCCAAGGCTCACGTACACCGCTGCCAATACCAGCAGCAAGGCGCACAGGCCAAGGCCCCAGCGGGTCAATGCGGCAAAAAAGCGTATCAGACGCTCCATGTCAGGCGACCCTCAAAGGCAATAGTCGGACGGCAGTTCGAGGTCTGCCGGTCTCGTTGATAAGAGCTAACGCGAATCAGAGCAGCACCACGTCATATTGTTCCTGGGAATACATGGTTTCGACCTGGAAGCGAATAGTGCGTCCGATAAAACCTTCCAGCTCTGCCACGTTGCCGGACTCTTCATCCAGCAGCCGGTCGACCACCTTCTGGTTAGCCAGGACTCTATAGCCCTCGGCCTGGTAGGCGCGTGCCTCCCGTAAGATTTCCCGGAAAATCTCGTAGCAAACCGTTTCCGGGGTCTTCAACTTGCCGCGCCCCTGGCAACTGCTACACGGCTCGCACAGCACTTGTTCCAGGCTTTCGCGGGTGCGCTTGCGGGTCATCTGCACCAGGCCCAATTCGGTGATACCGATGATGTTGGTCTTGGCGTGATCGCGCTCCAGCTGCTTTTCAAGGGTACGCAGTACCTGGCGCTGGTGCTCTTCATCCTCCATGTCGATGAAGTCGATGATGATGATCCCGCCCAGGTTGCGCAGGCGCAGTTGGCGGGCAATTGCGGTGGCGGCTTCGAGGTTGGTCTTGAAGATGGTTTCTTCGAGGTTGCGATGGCCCACAAAGGCGCCGGTGTTGACGTCGATGGTGCTCATGGCCTCAGCCGGGTCCACCACCAGGTAGCCGCCGGACTTGAGCGGCACTTTGCGCTCGAGGGCTTTCTGAATTTCGTCTTCGACACCGTACAAGTCGAAGATCGGCCGCTCGCCCGGGTAATGCTCCAGACGATCGGCAATTTCCGGCATCAGCTCGGCAACAAATTGCGTGGTGCGCTGGAAGGTTTCCCGCGAGTCGATACGAATTTTCTCAATCTTCGGGCTGACCAGATCACGCAGCGTGCGCAGGGCCAGGCCGAGGTCTTCATAGATCACGCTCGGTGCGCCAATGGTCTTGATCTGCGCGCCGATCTGGTCCCAGAGGCGACGCAGGTAGCGGATGTCCATGAGGATTTCATCGGCGCCGGCGCCTTCAGCGGCGGTACGCAGGATGAAACCGCCGGCTTCCTTGATGCCTTCCAGCGCCACGCAGTCGCTGACCACCTTTTTCAGGCGCTCGCGCTCGGCTTCGTCTTCGATTTTCAGGGAGATGCCAACGTGAGCTGTGCGCGGCATGTACACCAGGTAGCGCGAAGGAATCGACAGTTGGGTGGTCAGCCGCGCGCCTTTGGAGCCAATCGGGTCCTTGGTGACTTGCACCACCAGGCTTTGCCCTTCGTGCACCAGGGCGCTGATGCTTTCAACCGCCGGGCCTTCACGCAGGGAGATTTCCGAAGCATGGATAAACGCGGCGCGGTCCAGGCCGATGTCGACGAAAGCCGCCTGCATCCCCGGCAACACACGCACGACCTTGCCTTTATAGATATTGCCGACGATCCCGCGCTTTTGGGTGCGCTCGACATGCACTTCTTGCAGAACACCGTTCTCTACCACCGCCACGCGCGATTCCATCGGCGTGATATTGATCAGAATCTCTTCACTCATGGCTGGGTCTCGTTCAGGCGTTTTCACAATAGTGACCGATCGCTTAAGGCTTGGCGCTGGAATACGGCGTTTAGCGCACGGTAAGGTTTTGCCAACAGGGTATGCCGAATTGGCCCAGCAGTTCTGCGGTTTCGCAGACCGGCAGGCCAACGACGGCAGAGTAGCTGCCATTGAGTCCGGCGACGAACACCGCCGCCAAGCCTTGGATAGCATAGCCGCCCGCTTTGTCGTGGGGCTCGCCGCTGTGCCAATAAGTGGTGGCTTCATCCGCTGAAATCTTGCGAAAGCGCACGCGACTACTGACCAGCCGCGTTTCGCAACGCTGGTCATCAATCAGGGCAATGGCCGTCAGGACTTCATGTTCACGATCAGAAAGGGCCAGCAACATGGCCTGGGCATCGGCCTGATCCACGGGTTTACCGAGGATCTGGCCGTCGAGGATGACGGCGGTGTCGGCGCCCAGCACGCAAGCGCCAGCCGCATCGGCCAGGGCCGCACGGCCGGCCGCCGCCTTGCCGCGCGCCAGGCGCTCTACGTAGGACGCCGGCGATTCATTGGTAAGGGGAGTTTCATCAATGGCGGCGCTGACGACAGTGAACGGCACACCGATCTGGGTCAGCAGTTCACGCCGCCTCGGGGAGCCCGAGGCCAGGTAAAGCGAATTCATGCAGACTCTCCCTGTGGGGTTCGATAACCAGGCAGAGCCTCGCGATCCATTCAATTGATTTTATAGCGACGACGCAATCCACGCAGGCCGAAACTGATCCAGGGCCACAACAACGCGCTGACCAGGGCGGGCAACACCAATGCCAGGGTCGGTTGGCGGTTGCCGGTCAAGGCACTGAGCCACAGCTGTACCAGCTGCGCCAGGCCGAAGATCACCAGGATCACCAGGCACTGCTGCCACATCGGGAACATGCGAAGGCGCTGCTGCAACGACAGCACCAGGAAGGTAATGAGGGTCAGGATCAGCGCGTTCTGACCGAGCAGCGTGCCGTAGAGCACGTCTTCCATCAGCCCGAGGCACATGGCCGTGACCATCCCGACCTTGTGCGGCAACGCCAGGGCCCAGAATGCCAGCAGCAAGGCGAGCCACAGCGGACGCAGGATTTCCATGAATTGCGGCAACGGCGAAACGCTGAGCAGCAAGCCGATGGCGAAGGTCAGCCAGACGATCCAGCCGTTACGCGAATGAGTACCGGCCATTATTCTTCCCTCTGCCGAGTGGTTGCCGGGGCCGCAGCCGGTGGCTTGGCGGCGGGCGGTTTGGCAGCGGCAGGTGCAGCAGCCGCAGGCTTGGCCGGACGCGCGCTATGGGCCACCGGCTTGGCCGGGGTTGCGACAGGCGCGACTGGGGTTGCCGGAGCAGCAGCCGGGGCGGCAGGTGCAGCCGGCTTTGGCACGGTGGCCGGAATGATCGGCGCAGTGCCGTTTTGCTTGTCTTCCGCTTCCTGGGCCTGGGCGGCTTCGTTGGCGCGCTCTTCCGGGGTGCGGTTGTCACTGAATACCAGCAACAGGTAGCGGCTGCGGTTCAACGCGGCGGTCGGCACGGCGCGCACGATGGCGAACGGCTGGCCGGAATCGTGGATCACTTCCTTGACCGTCGCAACCGGGTAGCCTGCCGGGAACCGCTGACCCAGGCCGGAACTGACCAGCAGGTCGCCTTCCTTGATGTCGGCAGTATCAGCCACGTGGCGCAATTCCAGGCGCTCCGGGTTACCCGTACCGCTGGCAATCGCCCGCAGACCGTTGCGGTTAACTTGCACCGGGATACTGTGGGTGGTGTCGGTCAGCAACAGGACGCGGGAGGTATAAGGCATCAACTCCACCACCTGGCCCATCAAGCCACGGGCATCGAGCACCGGCTGGCCAAGGACCACGCCGTCGCGCTCACCCTTGTTGATGATGATGCGGTGGGTGAAGGGGTTCGGGTCCATGCCGATCAACTCGGCCACTTCGACCTTTTCGTTGACCAGCGCAGAGGAATTGAGCAACTCGCGCAGCCGAACGTTCTGCTCGGTGAGGGCCGCCAGCTTTTGCATGCGCCCCTGCAACAGCAGGTTTTCGGTCTTGAGTTTTTCGTTTTCGGCCACCAGTTCGGTGCGGCTGCCAAATTGGCTGGCCACGCCCTGGTAAAGACGCTGCGGCAGGTCGGTGATCCAGTAAGTCTGCATCAGGACCAGCGACATCTGGCTACGCACTGGCTTGAGCAGTGTGAAGCGGGCATCGACCACCATCAGCGCAACCGATAGCACGACCAGCACCAACAGGCGCACGCCCAATGAGGGGCCTTTGGAGAAAAGCGGTTTAATAAGCCGCTCCTCCCGGGCAAATGTTTTCTTTATTCATACGGCATCAAACCGGCCTGGATGCAGATTGAAGAAGATAAACGCCAACAGGCAGCACTGCAAAGTGCTGCCTGTTGGCGAAGCATGGGCCAACCAGCAAACGCTTATTCGCTGGAGAGCAGGTCCATGGTGTGTTTATCCATCATTTCCAGTGCACGACCACCGCCACGGGCAACGCAGGTCAGCGGGTCTTCAGCGACGATCACTGGCAGACCGGTTTCCTGGGCCAGCAACTTGTCGAGGTCGCGCAGCAAGGCGCCACCACCGGTCAGCACCAGGCCACGCTCGGCGATATCGGAAGCCAGTTCCGGAGGCGATTGCTCCAGGGCGCTCTTCACAGCCTGAACGATGGTGGCCAGGGACTCTTGCAGAGCTTCCAGCACTTCATTGGAGTTCAGGGTAAAGGCACGTGGAACGCCTTCGGCCAGGTTGCGACCGCGAACATCCACTTCGCGAACTTCGCCGCCCGGGTAAGCGGTACCGATTTCCTGCTTGATGCGCTCGGCGGTGGACTCGCCGATCAGGCTGCCGTAGTTACGACGCACGTAGGTGATGATCGCTTCGTCGAAGCGGTCGCCGCCAACCCGTACGGATTCGGCATACACCACACCATTGAGGGAAATCAGGGCGATTTCAGTGGTACCACCACCGATATCCACCACCATCGAGCCGCGCGCCTCTTCAACCGGCAGGCCGGCACCGATCGCAGCCGCCATTGGCTCTTCGATCAGGAACACTTCACGGGCACCGGCACCAAGGGCCGATTCACGGATGGCACGACGCTCCACCTGGGTGGACTTGCACGGAACGCAGATCAGCACACGAGGGCTGGGCTGCAGGAAGCTGTTTTCGTGAACCTTGTTAATAAAGTACTGCAGCATCTTTTCGCAGACGCTGAAGTCGGCAATCACGCCATCCTTCATCGGACGAATGGCAGCAATGTTGCCCGGTGTTCGGCCCAACATGCGCTTGGCCTCGGTGCCAACGGCAACGACACTTTTCTGATTACCATGGGTCCGAATGGCCACAACCGATGGCTCATTCAGGACGATACCGCGCTCGCGCACGTAAATAAGGGTGTTGGCAGTGCCCAGGTCGATGGAAAGATCGCTGGAAAACATGCCACGCAGTTTCTTGAACATGGGAAAGGGACCCTAGGCAACGCGTGGGTAAAAAAGTGCGGCAAACTCTAACAACGACAGGGATTTTGGGCAAGGCGCCAATGTGCTAAATTGGCCGACTTTCTGTGCACCAACCCCCACAATCGCGGCCATATGACCGTAGAAATGCGGTAGTGTTCCTACAATCTAACACACGGATAGCTTCCGTTCTGTTTTCCACTGGAGAATCCCATGGCGCTTGAACGCTCCGACGTGGAAAAAATCGCTCATTTGGCCTGCCTGGGCCTCAATGAAGCCGATCTTCCACAGACCACCGCAGCCCTGAACAGCATTCTCGGGCTGGTCGACCAAATGCAAGCCGTGAATACCGACGGCATCGAGCCCCTGGCTCACCCGCTGGAAGCCAGCCAGCGCCTGCGCGCCGACGTCGTGACCGAGCGCAATAACCGCGAGGCTTACCAGTCCATCGCGCCAGCGGTCGAAAACGGCCTGTACCTGGTTCCGAAAGTCATCGACTAAAGGGAAAGAGCCTGCAATGCATCAATTGACTCTGGCCGAGATCGCCCGCGGTCTCGCCGACAAAAAGTTTTCTTCCGAAGAGCTGACCAAGACCCTGCTGGCGCGTATCGCCGAGCTGGACCCTGCGGTCAACAGCTTCATCAGCATCACCGAAGAACTGGCCCTGAGCCAGGCCAAGGCCGCCGACGCCCGTCGCGCCAACGGTGAAAACGGCGCCCTGTTGGGTGCGCCGATTGCCCACAAAGACCTGTTCTGCACCCAGGGCATTCGCACCAGTTGCGGCTCGAAGATGCTCGACAATTTCAAGGCGCCCTACGACGCCACCGTGGTCGCCAAGCTGGCTGCCGCCGGGGCTGTGACCCTGGGCAAGACCAACATGGACGAATTCGCCATGGGCTCGGCCAACGAGTCGAGCCACTACGGCCCGGTGAAAAACCCGTGGAACCTTGAGCACGTGCCCGGCGGTTCGTCCGGCGGCTCGGCTGCCGCGGTTGCCGCTCGTCTGTTACCTGCCGCCACGGCCACCGACACCGGCGGTTCGATCCGCCAACCGGCCGCGTTCACCAACCTCACCGGTTTGAAACCGACCTACGGTCGCGTTTCCCGCTGGGGCATGATTGCCTATGCCTCCAGTCTTGATCAGGGCGGCCCTCTGGCACGCACGGCTGAAGACTGCGCAATATTGTTACAAGGCATGGCAGGCTTCGATCCGCAGGACTCCACCAGCATTGACGAGCCCGTGCCGGACTACAGCGCCAGCCTGAATACCTCGATCAAAGGCCTGCGCATTGGCGTGCCAAAAGAGTATTTCAGCGCCGGTCTCGATCCGCGCATTGCCGAACTGGTGCACAACAGCGTCAAGGCGCTGGAAAAGCTCGGCGCCGTGATCAAGGAAATCAGCCTGCCGAACAACCAGCACGCGATTCCTGCCTACTACGTGATCGCCCCGGCAGAAGCGTCCTCCAACCTGTCGCGTTTCGACGGCGTGCGTTTCGGCTACCGCTGCGAAAACCCGAAAGACCTCACCGACCTTTACAAGCGCTCCCGTGGCGAAGGTTTCGGTGTGGAAGTACAGCGCCGGATCATGGTCGGTGCCTACGCCCTGTCGGCCGGTTACTACGACGCGTACTACCTCAAGGCGCAAAAGATCCGTCGCCTGATCAAGAACGACTTCATGGCTGCCTTTAATGAAGTCGACGTGATCCTCGGCCCAACCACGCCGAACCCGGCCTGGAAGATCGGCGCCAAGACCGGCGACCCGATCGCCGAGTACCTGGAAGACCTGTACACCATCACCGCCAACCTCGCGGGGCTGCCGGGCTTGTCCATGCCTGCTGGTTTCGTCGACGGTTTGCCGGTAGGCGTGCAACTGCTCGCCCCGTATTTCCAGGAAGGCCGCCTGCTCAATGTGGCGCACCAGTACCAGTTGAACACTGACTGGCACACTCGCACCCCTACCGGCTTCTGAGGAGAACACTATGCAATGGGAAGTCGTGATCGGGCTGGAGATTCATACCCAGCTCGCCACCCAATCGAAGATTTTCTCCGGTAGCGCCACCACGTTCGGCTCCGAGCCCAACACCCAGGCCAGCCTCGTAGACCTGGGCATGCCCGGCGTGCTGCCGGTGCTGAACCAGGAAGCGGTGCGCATGGCGGTGATGTTCGGCCTCGCAATCGATGCCGAGATCGGCCAGCACAACGTGTTCGCCCGTAAAAACTACTTCTACCCGGACCTGCCCAAGGGCTACCAGATCAGCCAGATGGAATTGCCGATCGTCGGCAAGGGCTACCTGGACATCCCGCTGGAAGACGGCACCATCAAACGTGTCGGCGTGACCCGTGCGCACCTGGAAGAAGATGCCGGCAAGAGCCTGCACGAAGAATTCAACGGCGCCACCGGCATCGACCTGAACCGCGCCGGCACGCCGTTGCTGGAGATCGTGTCCGAGCCGGACATGCGCAGCGCCAAGGAAGCCGTGGCCTACGTCAAGACGATCCACGCGCTGGTGCGTTACCTGGGCATTTGCGACGGCAACATGGCCGAAGGTTCGCTGCGTTGCGACTGCAACGTGTCGGTGCGACCAAAAGGCCAGGCCGAGTACGGCACTCGCTGCGAGATCAAGAACGTCAACTCGTTCCGTTTCATCGAGAAGGCGATCAACACCGAAGTGCGTCGCCAGATCGAACTGATCGAAGACGGCGGCAAGGTGATCCAGCAGACGCGCCTGTACGACCCGAACAAAGACGAAACCCGCGCCATGCGCAGCAAAGAGGAAGCCAACGACTACCGTTACTTCCCCGACCCGGACCTGTTGCCGGTGGTCATCGAGGACTCGTTCCTGGCTGACGTGCGCGCCACCCTGCCGGAATTGCCGCCGCAAAAGCGCGAGCGCTTCCAGGAGCAGTTCGGTCTTTCGGTGTATGACGCCAGCGTCCTGGCTTCGAGCCGCGAGCAAGCCAACTACTTCGAAAAAGTCGTGAGCATTGCCGGCGACGCCAAACTGGCGGCCAACTGGGTGATGGTCGAGCTGGGCAGCCTGTTGAACAAACAGGGCCTGGAAATCGACGAAGCACCGGTGTCCGCCGAGCAGTTGGGCGGCATGTTGCTGCGGATCAAGGACAACACCATCTCCGGCAAAATCGCCAAGACCGTGTTTGAAGCCATGGCCGCAGGCGAAGGCAACGCTGACGAGATCATCGAGAAGCGCGGCCTGAAGCAAGTCACCGACAGCGGCGCGATTTCGGCCGTGCTCGACGAGATGTTGGCAGCCAACGCCGAACAGGTTGAACAATACCGTGCGGCGGATGAAGCCAAGCGCGGCAAAATGTTCGGCTTCTTTGTCGGCCAGGCGATGAAAGCCTCCAAAGGCAAGGCCAACCCGCAACAGGTCAACGAACTGCTGAAAAGCAAGCTCGAAGGCTGATCGCGGTCGCCTCACTGCGGGAGCCGGCTTGTGTGGGAGCTGGCTTGTCTGCGATAGCATCACCTCGGTGCACCTGAACGACCGAGGCGCTTGCATCGCGGGCAAGCCCGGCTCCCACATAAGCCGGCTTCCACATCACTTTCGGGGACACCTTGAATGAAGCGTCTACTCGGC
The DNA here is from genome assembly GCF_029269205.1 of Pseudomonas sp. 1912-s. Classification (NCBI taxonomy): domain Bacteria; kingdom Pseudomonadati; phylum Pseudomonadota; class Gammaproteobacteria; order Pseudomonadales; family Pseudomonadaceae; genus Pseudomonas; species Pseudomonas sp. 1912-s. The sequence goes on from NZ_JARIXR010000007.1 coordinate 137,128, forward strand.
CTGTTGGCCCTGTTCTCACTGCTCACCGGCTGCGCCAGCGGCCTCATCGACCCCAACGGCTACGACCAAACCGGCACCGCCTCCTACTACGGCGCCAAACACCACGGCAACCGAACTGCCAGCGGTGAACCGTTCAACCAGAATGCCCTGACCGCCGCCCATCGTCGCCTGCCCTTCGGCACGCAGGTGAAGGTCACCAACCTCGACAACAACAAAAGCGTCGTTGTCCGCATCAACGACCGCGGCCCGCATACCCGTGGGCGCCTGATCGACCTTTCACGCAAAGCCGCCGAACAGCTCGGTACGATCAGCAACGGCACCGCGCGTGTTCGCGTGCAAGCCCTCAGCAACTGACCCACGGAGCCCAGGCCATTTTCGGATTAACCGCCCTCTCGCTCTTTAGCGTGATCGAACTGATCAGCGGCCTGCTGCTGTTGATCGTCGGCGCCGAAGTCCTGGTGCGCGCCGCCGTGCGCCTGGCGGCCGGTCTCAAGGTGCGCCCGCTGATCATCGGCCTGAGCATCGTCGCCTTCGGCAGCAGCGCCCCGCAAATGGCGATCAGCCTGCAAGCCACCCTGGCCGATAACACCGACATCGCCGTGGGCAGCGTGATCGGCAGCAGTATCTTCAATACCCTGGTGACCCTTGGTCTGTCGGCCCTGATCATCCCGCTGCGGGTCTCGCGGCAACTGGTGCGCCTGGACATCCCGGTGATGATTCTCGCCAGCCTGCTGGTGTTTGTGCTCGCCGCCAATGAAGAGCTGACGCCCGTCGACGGCCTGTTGCTGCTGGTGGCCCTGGTGGCCTACCTCGGCGTGTTGCTCTACCAGACCCGCCACTCCCGCCGCCCCCGTACCCGGGACATTGTGGTGCAGGCGCCGTGGCTGAGCAGCGTGCTGCTGATGCTCGGCGGGCTGCTGATCCTGGTCCTCGCCGGCCACCTGCTGCTGGGCGCCGCGGTGGACGTGGCCGAGGACCTCGGGCTGTCGGAGCGCATCATCGGCCTGACGCTGATTGGCGTCGGCACTTCGCTGCCGTGCCTCGCCACCTCGTTGATCGCCGCCCTGCGCGGCCAGCGGGAAATTGCCGTGGGCAACGTGATCGGCAGCAACCTGTTCAACCTGCTCGGGGTGCTGGGCTTTACCGCCCTGGTGGCACCTTCGCCGCTGTCGGTGTCGCCCAACGCGCTGGATTTTGACCTGCCGGTGATGCTTGGCGTGGTCGCGTTGTGCCTGCCGGTGTTCTATTCGGGCTACCGCGTCACTCGGGCCGAAGGCCTGGTGTTCCTGGGCCTGTACCTGGTGTATGGGCTGCATGTGGTGTCGTTCACCTTCGGCATGCCGCTGGCCAACAAGCTTGAACAACTGATGCTGTATTACGTCCTGCCAGCGCTGGTGGCTTTCCTGTTGTTCGCCTCGCTGCGAGCCTGGCGCCGCCAACACAAGAGGGAATCGCAATGACCGAACAGAAAAAGCCCGGCGTTGAAATGCGCCGCCAGGTAATGGGTGATGTGTTTGTCGATCGGGCGCTGGGCAACGCCACCGAGTTCAGCCAGCCGCTGCAGGATTTCGTCAACGAGCATGCCTGGGGCAGCGTGTGGAATCGTGAAGGGTTGCCGCTGAAAACCCGCAGCCTGATCACCCTCGCCGCCTTGACCGCCCTCAAGTGCCCGCAGGAACTCAAGGGCCATGTGCGCGGCGCGCTGAACAATGGGTGCACCGTGGAGGAGATTCGCGAGGCGCTGCTGCATTGCGCGGTGTATGCCGGTGTGCCGGCAGCGATTGATGCCTTCCGTGCCGCTCAGGAAGTGATCGACAGTTACCAGAAAGACGTTTAAATCCAGCCGCCTGCCTGCAACACGAAAATCCCGATATTCGTGGTCACCGCCGCCATCAAGGTGGTGATCACGATAATCGCGGCCGCCAGCTCATGATTGCCCTCCGCCGCCCGCGCCATCACAAAACTGGCCGCCGCCGTGGGCGCGCCGAAGTACAGGAACAGAATCCCCAACTCCGGCCCACGGAACCCCAGCAGCCACGCCCCCAGGGTGGCCAGCACCGGCAGCCAGACCATTTTCATCAGGCTGGCACTCAGGGCCATGTCACCGCTTTTGCGCAGCGCCGCCAACGACAGGGTGCCGCCGATACAGATCAACGCCAGTGGCAAGGTCATGTCCGCCAGGTACTGCCCGGAAGACTCCAGCCAGCCGGGCAGGCCAATCTGGAAATACGCGAAGGGCGCCGCCGCGATCACGCTGATGATCAACGGGTTGGCCAGCACGCTCTTGAAGATGCTCCACGGGTCGGACTTGATCACCGGGCTGTACACCGCCAGCACAATGGTCGAAAGGGTGTTGTAGAACAGGATCACCAGCGCCGCGAGCACCGCGCCGAGGGAAATCCCGTAGTCGCCATACATGCTGGCCGCCAGGGCCAGGCCGATCACGCCGTTGTTGCCGCGAAACGCACCCTGGGCGTAAATGCCGCGATCTTCCCGGGGGCAACGAAAGATCGCCCAGCCCCAGGCCAGGGCGAAGCTCAGCAACGTGGCCACGGCGAAGTAGATCAACAGCCCGGGTTTGAGGGCTGAATGCAGGTCGGCGTGGAGAATCCCGAGGAACAGCAAGGCCGGCATGGTGACGTTGAACACCAGGGCCGAGGCGATGTGGATAAAGTTGTCGTTGATCCAATTGATGCGCTTGAGCAGGACGCCCAGGAACAGCATGGCAAACACCGGCGCGGTGATGTTCAGGGTTTGTAGGAAAATTGCCAGCATGCCGGGGAGAACCTTGGGTGGGCGTCGGTAGGTGGCTAATGATAAGCCACCTGGCACAGGTTCGTCTGGAGCACACCGATCAAATGTGGGAGCTGGCTTGCCTGCGATGGCGTCGGTACAGCAAACATCATTGTTGACTGGCCTACCGCTATCGCAGGCAAGCCAGCTCCCACACAGTGCACATCTGTCTCAGGTGATCGGCGCCGGGTTGAACAACGTAATGTCGTTATGCAGCTTGTGCTGCTCCGCCCAGGTCTGCTTCTTGCCGCTGGCCACGTCCAGATAGAAGTGGAACAACTCCCAACCCAGCTCCTCGATCGTCGCGCGCCCGGTGGCTATCCGCCCGGCATCGATATCAATCAGGTCCGGCCAGCGCTGCGCCAGCTCGGTGCGCGTCGAGACCTTCACCACCGGCGCCATCGCCAGCCCATACGGCGTACCACGCCCGGTGGTGAACACATGCAGGTTCATCCCCGCCGCCAACTGCAACGTACCGCACACAAAATCACTGGCCGGCGTCGCGCAAAAAATCAGGCCCTTGCGATTGAACCGTTCACCCGGGCCAAGCACGCCATTGATCGCACTGCTGCCCGACTTGACGATAGAGCCCAGCGACTTCTCGACAATATTCGACAACCCGCCCTTCTTGTTGCCCGGCGTGGTGTTGGCGCTGCGATCCGCCTCGCCCTTGGCCAGGTAGCGATCGTACCAGTCCATTTCCCGCACCAGCTCCCGGGCCACGTCCTGGTTCTGCGCACGGGACGTCAGCAGGTAGATCGCATCGCGCACTTCGGTTACCTCGGAAAACATCACCGTCGCGCCCGCCCGCAGCAGCAAATCCGAGGCATAACCCAGCGCCGGGTTGGCGGTAATCCCTGAGAATGCATCGCTGCCACCGCACTGCATGCCGAGGATCAACTCCGACGCCGGTACGGTTTCCCGCCGGCGCAGGTCGAGTTTCTTCAGGCGGGTTTCGGCCAATTCCATGATCTGTTCGATCATTTCGGTAAAGCCGTGGCTGGAGTCCTGCAACCGATACAGCCAAGGCTCACTCAGGTCTACCGAGCGGTCGTTGTCGTGCATCACCTGCCCGGCCTGCAATTTCTCGCAACCGAGGCTGATCACCAGGGCCTCACCGCCCAGGTTCGGGTTGCGCGCCAGGTTACGCACGGTGCGAATCGGAATGTAGGCGTCGGTGGCGGTAATCGCCACGCCGCAGCCGTAGCTGTGGGTCAGCGCGACCACGTCATCGACGTTCGGATACTTGGGCAGCAGCTCGTCCTTGATGCGCTTCACCGCGTGGTCCAGCACGCCCGTGACGCACTGCACCGTGGTGGTGATGCCAAGGATATTGCGCGTGCCGACCGTACCGTCGGCGTTGCGATAACCTTCGAAGGTAAACCCTTCCAGCGGCGCCTGCGCCTCGGGCACCTCGGTGGACAACGGCAAGCTGTCCAGGGGCGGCGCCGTGGGCATGCGCAGTTGATCTTCCTGAACCCAACTGCCGCGGGGAATCGGGCGCAAGGCATACCCGATGGTCTGGCCGTAGCGAATGATCCGACCGCCTTCGGGGATGTCTTCCAGGGTCACCTTGTGGCTTTGGGGAATGAAATCCACCGTCACCAGGCCGTCGGGAAACTCGGTCCCCGCCGGTACGCCCTGGTCGTTGACCACAATCACCACGTTATCCAGCGCGTGCAAACGGATGGAGCGTGGCGAATCGGCATGTTCAATCAACTGCATGACGCGGGCCCCTTCAGGAATGCGCTTGAGAAAGTTTAGTCAGCTCAGGGCCGTTGGCCGGCGGCTCTTTGAGCACCACACGCTTGATCGGGCCGACAATCACCAGGTAGCTGAACACCGCCAGCAACGCGTTGGCACCCACAAACACCAAGGCCCATTTGAAGGAACCGGTGGTGCTGATGATGTAGCCGATCACGATCGGTGTGCTGATGGACGCCAGGTTGCCGAACATATTGAACAAACCGCCACTCAGGCCAGCGATTTGTTTCGGCGAGGTGTCGGACACCACCGCCCAACCCAGTGCGCCAACGCCTTTACCGAAGAAGGCCAGGGCCATGAAGCCCACCACCATCCATTCAATGTCCACGTAGTTGCACGCAACGATGCTGCTGGAAATCAGCAAGCCGCCAATGATCGGCGCCTTGCGGGCGAAGGTCAGGGAATGGCCTTTACGCAGCAGGTAATCGGAAATCACCCCGCCCAATACGCCGCCGATAAAACCGCAGATCGCTGGCAACGAGGCGATAAAGCCGGCCTTGAGGATGGTCATGCCGCGCTCCTGAACCAGGTACACCGGGAACCAGGTCAGGAAGAAATAGGTGATGCCGTTGATGCAGTACTGGCCCAGGTAGACGCCGAGCATCATGCGGTTGGTCAGCAACTGACGGATGTAATCCCACTTCGGCCCGTCGGTTTTCTTGCCTTTGCCCTTGTCCTGATCCATGTCGACCATCGCGCCGTTGGCTGCGATGTGCTGGAACTCGGCTTCGTTGATCATCGGGTGCTGGCGCGGGCTGTGGATAACTTTCAGCCAGATCAGCGAGAACACGATGCCGATGCCGCCCATCACCACAAACACGTGCTGCCACCCGAAGGTGTAGACGATCCAGCCCATCAGCGGTGCGAACAACACGGTGGCGAAGTACTGCGCCGAGTTGAAGATCGCCGAGGCAGTGCCGCGTTCAGCGGTAGGAAACCACGCCGCCACAATGCGGGCATTTCCGGGGAAGGATGGCGCTTCAGCCAGGCCCACCAGGAACCGCAGCATGAACAGCGCAACGATGGCCGTGGAGACACCGAACTCACCGACATAGCCTTGCAGCACGGTGAACAGTGACCAGGTGAAAATGCTCAGGGCGTAGACCTTTTTCGAACCGAACCGGTCCAGCAGCCAGCCGCCGGGAATTTGCCCGGCCACGTAGGCCCAACCGAATGCGGAGAAGATATAGCCGAGGGTGACGGCGTCAATGCCGAGGTCTTTTTGCAGGCTGGAGCCGGCAATAGCAATGGTGGCACGGTCGGCGTAGTTGATCGTGGTCACCAGAAACAGCATGAGCAGGATCAAATAGCGGACGTGAGTCGGCTTGGTCGCTTGCATGAAGATGTACTCCCACTAATTATTTTTTTTGCGGGTAATCAAATTGTAAGCCTGTGGCGGGCACGGACCCGCCACAGTGCTGGCGTTACGAACCGATGTAGCTGGTTTTCACCACGGTGTAGAACTCTTGCGCATAGCGACCCTGCTCACGCGAACCGTAGGATGAACCCTTACGGCCCCCGAATGGAACGTGGTAATCCACACCGGCAGTCGGCAGATTGACCATCACCATCCCGGCCTGGGAATGACGCTTGAAGTGGTTGGCGTACTTCAGCGATGTGGTGGCGATACCGGCCGACAGGCCGAACTCGGTGTCGTTGGCCATCGCCAGCGCCGCCTCGTAATCCGCCACGCGCACTACGTTGGCCACCGGGCCGAAGATCTCTTCACGGCTGATGCGCATCGCGGCTTCGCTGTCGGCAAACAGAGTCGGCGCGAGGAAGTAGCCTTCGGTGTCACACGTCACCAGCTCACCACCGCTGACCAGCCGGGCACCTTCGCTCTGGCCGATGTCGATGTATTTCAAGTCCTGGTCCAGCTGAGCCTGGGAAACCACCGGACCAATGTCGGTACCGGTTTTCAGCGCGTGGCCGACCTTGATCGACTTCATGCGCTCAGCCATGGCCGCGACGAACTGGTCGTGAATCCCGGCGGTGACGATAAAGCGGCTGGAAGCGGTGCAACGCTGACCGGTGGAGTAGAACGCGCTCTGTACCGACAGCTCGACGGCTTGCTTGAGGTCGGCGTCGTCGAGAATGATCTGCGGGTTCTTGCCGCCCATTTCCAACTGCACCTTGGCCTGGCGCGACACGCAGCTGACAGCGATCTGACGCCCCACACCCACCGAGCCGGTGAAGCTGATGCCGTCGACTTTCGGGCTGTTGACCATGGCATCGCCGACCACACGGCCGCTGCCCATCACCAGGTTGAACACACCGGCGGGGAAGCCTGCGCGGGAGATGATTTCGGCCAGGGCCCAGGCGCAACCCGGCACCAGTTCAGCCGGCTTGAGCACCACGCAGTTGCCGTACGCCAGGGCCGGGGCGATCTTCCAGGCAGGAATCGCGATCGGGAAGTTCCACGGCGTGATCAGGCCAACCACGCCCAAGGCTTCACGGGTCACTTCGACGTTGACGCCCGGGCGCACCGACGGCAGGTAGTCGCCGGACAGGCGCAGGCATTCACCGGCGAAGAATTTGAAGATGTTGCCGGCGCGGGTCACTTCGCCGATGGCTTCGGGCAGGGTCTTGCCCTCTTCCCGGGCCAACAGGGTGCCGAGCTCTTCGCGACGGGCAAGGATTTCAGTGCCGACTTTATCCAGGGAGTCATGACGCGCCTGGATGCCGGACGTGGACCACGCCGGGAATGCCGCGCGCGCAGCGTCGATAGCGGCATGCACCTGGGCGAGGTCAGCCTTGGCGTATTCGCCAATGACATCAGACAACTCAGACGGGTTGATGTTGGCCGAGTAGTCGGCGCCGGCAACCCACTGGCCACCGATGTAGTTTTCAAAACGCTTGGCTTGGGACACGAATTCTCTCCTGACGCAAAAAGCCGCTGATTACTCAGCGGCCTTGGTGATGGGTTATTGCGCGCCTTGCTTGTCGATCAGCGCGGCCAGGGCTTCGTATTCTTCCGGCAGCAGATCGGTCAGCGGCGTACGCACGGGGCCTGCGTCATAGCCGACGATTTTCGCCCCGGCCTTGACGATGCTCACGGCGTAACCGGCCTTGCGGTTACGGATATCGAGGTACGGCAGGAAGAAGTCGTCGATGATCTTGCCGACGGTGGCGTGATCTTCCCGGGCAATGGCGTGGTAGAAATCCATCGCGGTTTTCGGAATGAAGTTAAACACCGCCGAGGAGTACACCGGCACGCCCAGGGCCTTGTAGGCAGCGGCGTAAACCTCTGCAGTCGGCAAGCCGCCCAGGTAGCTGAAACGGTCACCAAGGCGGCGGCGGATCGACACCATCAATTCGATATCACCCAGACCGTCCTTGTAGCCGATCAGGTTCGGGCAGCGCTCGGCCAGGCGTTCCAGCAGCGGCGCGGTCAGGCGGCAGACGTTGCGGTTGTAGACCACGACGCCGATCTTGACCGACTTGCACACCGCTTCAACGTGGGCGGCAACCCCGTCCTGGCTGGCTTCGGTCAGGTAGTGCGGCAGCAGCAGCAGGCCTTTGGCGCCCAGACGCTCGGCTTCCTGGGCGTACTCGATGGCTTGGCGAGTGGCACCGCCGACACCGGCAAGAATCGGCACGCTGGTGGCGCAGGTATCCACCGCGGTTTTCACCACTTGCGAATATTCGCTGGCCGCCAGGGAGAAAAACTCACCGGTGCCGCCAGCGGCGAACAAGGCAGTCGCGCCGTAAGGGGCCAGCCATTCCAGACGCTTGATGTAGCCCGCCTGGTGGAAATCACCCTGGGCGTTGAAATCGGTCACCGGGAAAGACAGCAGACCGTGAGAGAGGATGGACTTCAGTTCTTGTGGATTCATTATTCGAACACCCTGGGCGAAGACTTTCTGTTGTGAGATTACGGATGGTTATCTTGATGTCGTACGTCATCGTACAACTATAAAAATATTCGTCAACTGCAATTCATCGACCTTCTACCGGTTCGGGATTTTGTACACGCCTGCCTTGACGTAGGAAATTTCTCCTCTATGCTCGCTTTAGCTGTATATATATACAGTTATTAAGGAAGATTCCTACGACATAGCAAGGAGCTAACATGTCAGGTCTTGATCTCGCTGCACCTGAAAAAACCCCGCCCACCCTGCGTTTTGAAGGCGGTGAACACACCGCCATCGGCGACGACACCCTGTTGCGCTTCGTCAAGGATGCCCCGGCGATTCCCGCCCGGCAGGTCGAATTGCACCTGCCCAACGGCCTTGCCCTGCGCTATGGCCAAATCATCGCCCTGGGCGGCGATTTCTATGGCATTCCCGGGCGCCCCATCAACGAAGGCACATCGCCCGCCGATCGCGTGCAGCGCTTTACCGATGCGTTCAACTCGCTGGCGGTACTCCCGGCATCACGGGAGGAAGCGGGCAAAATCCTGGCCGTGATGCAAAAGGAGATCAACGCGGTCAACCAGGCGATCAAGGACGGCAAGCAACCCCACGAGGCCTATGACGCGTTGGGTGACACGTTGTCGGAAGAATGGAACCGCATCACCGGCGGCGGCAGTGCCGTGTCGGCGTTGGTTCCCCTGGGGCGTTACCTGAAACTGGCGGCAGACAATGCCGACCACTTCGGCGAGTGGGCGTTGGCGGCCTACCTCGCGGGCCATACAGCGGCGCTGCAACAAGCAGTCGTGGCCCATCAGACCGGCACCGACCAGGCGCTGGAACTGGCCTACGCGATGAACAGCTTTGCTGATCATTTTTTGACCGACCTGTTTTCTGCCGGCCACCTGCGGGTTCCGCGCAAACAACTGGCGGCGGTGGTGACACCGGGTGAACTGGGCTCGCTGATCAGCCGCTTCATGCACGATGAAGACAGCAAGTTCGGGCTCAATGTGCGCAACGCTTTGGGCGATCAGTGGCACGCCTACGGCGATAAACGTTATTTCGACAGTAACGACGCGGCCAACCGGGCCATGGTCAAACGTTCCGTGCAGGCTTCGGCCGACGAAATCTTCGAAACGTTTATCAGCGGCGTGGCACCCTCCCCGGCCAACTTCAAGGCGCCGTTGTACGTGCCGGACCTGAACGCCGCGCAAAACCCGGCGAACAACTTTTCACCGCTGTTCAAGGCTGAAGGCGACAAGGTGCTGCGGCGCAAGGACGTCAACAACCTGAACGACAAGCAGTGGACCAATGACTGGTGGGGGTGGAGCACGTATCTGCTGCTGAAGGACTACAAGCCGAATCAGCCGGCCTGAACGACATGAGTTAAGTTTTGTGCATTAACCTGTGGCGAGGGAGCTTGCTCCCGTTGGGCTGCGAAGCAGCCCCAGCGGGAACACGGGGTTCTTTCAGACAGAACTCGGGGGAATGGTTTTGGGGCCGCTGCGCGGCCCAACGGGAGCAAGCTCCCTCGCCAAAATGAGCTTTCAAGCCTTCCAGGCTGGAATTAACCGCGCTGCGCTTCTGCCTCTTCATGGGCATGGCGCAGCCGCTCACGGCTGTTGGTCAGGTGCAACCGCATGGCCGCCCGTGCCGCGTCCGAGTCCTGGCGAGCGATCGCCTCATAGATCTCTTCGTGTTCACGGCTCAGGCGACTCATGTAGTGCTGCTGGTCATCATGGGCCAGGCGGGCCGAGTTCAGCCGCGTGCGCGGAATGATGCTGGTGCCCAGGTGGGTCATGATGTCCGTGAAGTAGCGGTTGCCGGTGGACAGGGCAATCTGCAGGTGGAACTGGAAGTCCGACGCCACCGCATCACCGGCGTGGGCCGCGCTTTCGTTCAGGGCATCGAGGGCGGCGCGCATGCCGGCCAATTGCTCCTCGTTGCGACGCTGGGCGGCGAGCCCGGCAGACTCCACTTCCAGGCTGATCCGCAGCTCAAGGATGGCCAGCACATCCCGCAGCGTCACCACGGTGGCCGGGTCGATGCGGAAACCGCTGGGGCTTGGCGTGTCCAGCACAAAGGTGCCGATACCGTGACGGGTTTCCACCTGCCCCGCCGCCTGCAATCGCGAGATGGCTTCACGCACCACGGTGCGGCTGACCCCATGGGCGTCCATGATCGCCGACTCGGTGGGCAGTTTGTCGCCACGTTTGAGTTGGCCGTCGCGGATCTGCTCGGACAACACCGTGACCAATTCCTGGGCAAGGCTGCGGCGCTTGCGGGGAAGACGAGGGGCGGCGCTGGCGTTTTCCATGATGAATCATCTATCTCGGCGATCAGAAGTACGCATGATAGCCCATGGCGGTTGTACGATCACCGTTACGTCATGACTTTCATCTATAACCGCCGGGGTTTTCATCGGGCAAAAAAATGCCCCGGCATTGCCGAGGCATTTTTAACACCGGCCCGAGGACCGGCGTTTTGTTACTTCACCACTTTCAGACTCGGCCGACCGCTTGGACGCGGTGGCTCGGAATCCGGCGGCGGTACATCATCTTCGCCTTCGAGCTCGATCGCTTCGTCTTCCTCAAGGGACGACTCCAGATCAAACACCATGCCCTGGCCGTTTTCCCGGGCGTAAATCCCGAGGATGGCGCCAATAGGCACGAACAGCGTATGCGGCACACCGCCGAAACGCCCTTCAAAGCTGACCGCTTCATTGTCCATGTGCAGGTGTCGCACGGCACTGGGTGAAACGTTCAGGACGATTTGTCCGTCACTGGCAAAACCTTGCGGTACCTGAACCGCAGGAAACTCGGAATTGACCAGCATGTGCGGGGTGCAATCGTTGTCCACTATCCACTCATAGAGCGCGCGGACCAGGTAAGGTCGACTGGAGTTCATCAACGGCTCCTTAAGCCTTAGCGCATATCGCGTTCGACACCAGACAGACTCGCCTGGAAAGCCTCACGCGCAAACTGGCGCTCCATGTAGTCAAGCAGCGGCTTGGCAGGCCGCGGCAATTCAATGCCCAAAATCGGCAAGCGCCAGAGTATGGGTAATAGGCAGCAATCCACCAGACTTTGTTCCTCGCTGAGGAAAAAAGGTTTGTCGGCAAATAACGGCGAAACACCAGTCAGGCTCTCGCGCAATTCCTTGCGCGCCTGAACCCGGGCCGCTTCTTTACTGCGTGAATCCAGAATCAGGTCCACCAGGCCACACCAGTCACGCTGGATCCGATGGATCAGCAGGCGGCTGTTGGCACGCGCCACCGGATACACCGGCAACAACGGCGGATGGGGATAACGCTCATCCAGGTATTCCATCACCACGGTTGACTCCCACAACGCCAGGTCACGATCGACCAGGGTGGGCAAGCTGCCGTAAGGGTTCACTTCGATCAGCTTCGGCGGATGACGCCCCGCCTCCACAGTAATGATCTCTGCGCTGACACCCTTCTCTGCGAGCACGATGCGTACTCGGTGGGAATAGTGGTCGGCGGGGTCGGAGTAACAGGCCAACCGATTGGTCACGCCCATGGCGGTCCTCCTCGCTTGTTGAAATTATCGGAAGCTCAAAAACGAGCGCGCCCAGTGAGCATCTCCGTGACGCCTGGATAAACCAGGCTTACCTTCAGAGATGCCGCTGGGCGCGCAAGATTAACAGCAATTACTTACGGTTGGATCAATGCACATCCTTCCAGTATTCGCGTTTCAGCAGATAGGCGAACACGAAGAAGAAGGCCAGGTACAGCAACACATAGGTACCAATGCGCTGATGCTGCAGCTTCACTGGGTTGGCCGAGTAGGCCAGGAAGGTCACCAGATTCTTGACCTTCTCGTCGAACTGCTCTTCGTTCAGCGCGCCGGTCTTCGGCACTATGGTCAGCTGATCGCACGCTTCATGAGTCAAAGGCGTACCGGTGAGCGGATCATACTGCTTCTTGCCGTCTTCGACGATTTGTACTTGCTTGCATCCTACCACCTGACGGCCTTGCAGGCCGACCAGAACGTTAGGCATACCGACGTTCGGGAACACTTTGTTGTTCACGCCGTAGGGACGCGTCGGGTCTTCGTAGAAGGACTTCAGGTAGCCGTAGAGCCAATCGGTACCACGCACACGGGCCACCAGGGTCAGGTCGGGCGGTGCAGCCCCGAACCAGGTCTTGGCGTCGGCCGGTTGCATGCCGATGGTCATGTGGTCGCCGATCTTCGCACCGGTGAACACCGAGTGGCTGAGCATCACGTCATGGGGGATGCCCAGGTCATCGGCTACGCGCTCGTAACGCTGGAACTTGGCACTGTGGCAGCCCATGCAGTAGTTGGTGAACGTGCGCAGCCCGTCCTGCATCGCAGCCTTGTCCGACACATCGATGTCGACTTTTTCCAGCTCTGGGCCGTGTTCAGCGGCGAAAGACAGCAGCGGCAAGGCCGCAAGAATGAATGCAACGAATAATTTTTTCATCAGCCAGTCACCCTTTCCGGTACCGGTTTGGTCTTCTCGAGCCGGGTGTAGAACGGCATCAGAATGAAGTAGGCGAAGTACAGGAAGGTGCAGACCTGCGACAGCAACGTACGCTCCGGGGTCGGCGCCAACACGCCCAGTACACCCAGGATCACGAACGCAATGCAGAACACCCACAGCCAGATCTTGCTCAGCCAGCCCTTGTAGCGCATGGACTTGACCGGGCTACGGTCGAGCCAGGGCAGCACGAACAGCACCGCAATCGCCGCGCCCATGGCGATAACGCCCATGAGTTTGTCGGGAATTGCACGCAAGATCGCGTAGAACGGGGTGAAGTACCAGACCGGGGCAATGTGTTCCGGGGTCTTGAAGGCGTTCGCCTGTTCGAAGTTCGGTTTCTCGAGGAAATAACCGCCCATCTCCGGGAAAAAGAACACGATCGAGCAGAAGATGAACAGGAACACCACCACGCCGACGATATCTTTCACGGTGTAGTACGGGTGGAACGGAATGCCGTCCAGCGGTACGCCGTTTTCGTCCTTGTGCTTCTTGATGTCCACGCCGTCGGGGTTGTTCGAACCCACTTCGTGCAACGCCAGGATGTGCAGCACCACCAGGCCCAGGATCACGATCGGCAAGGCCACCACGTGCAAGGCGAAGAAGCGGTTCAGGGTGATCCCGGAGATCAGGTAGTCACCACGAATCCACTGGGTCAGGTCGTTGCCGATGACCGGGATCGCGCCGAACAGCGAGATGATCACCTGGGCACCCCAGTAGGACATCTGGCCCCACGGCAGCAGGTAGCCCATGAAGGCCTCGGCCATCAGCGCCAGGTAGATCAGCATGCCGAACACCCACACCAGCTCGCGGGGCTTCTGGTACGAACCGTAGAGCAGGCCACGGAACATGTGCATGTAGACGACGATGAAGAACGCCGAGGCGCCGGTAGAGTGCAGCAGACGCAGGATCGAGCCGTACTCGACGTCGCGCATGATGTATTCGACGGAGGCGAAGGCTTCTTCGGCCGACGGGGTGTAGCTCATTGTCAGCCAGACACCGGTAACGATCTGGTTGACCAGTACCAGAAGTGCCAGGGAGCCAAAGAAATAGAAGAAGTTGAAGTTCTTCGGTGCGTAGTACTTGCTGAGGTGGTCTTCCCACATTTTGGTCGCGGGGAAGCGCGCATCCACCCAATCCATGAACTTGCTCATCAGGCTTTCTCCCCCTCGTCGACGCCAATGACAATGACACTGTCAGTCTCATAGTGATGTGGCGGAACTGGCAGGTTCAGTGGTGCGGGTTGTGACTTGTAGACGCGGCCGGCGAGGTCGTAGTGAGAACCGTGGCACGGGCAGAAATAGCCCCCGACCCAGTCCTTGCCCAGGTCCGCGGGCGCCACTTCCGGGCGGAAGGTGGGAGAGCAACCCAAGTGGGTGCAGATACCGATCAGCAGCAGAATCTCCGGCTTGATCGAGCGAATTTCCTTATCGACGTAAGCGGGTTGGTCGGAATTCTTCGAGTCGGGGTCAGACAGTTGGCCCTCGATCTTCTTCAGATTTCCCAGGATTTCCTCGGTACGACGAACGATGAACACTGGCTGACCGCGCCACTCAGCAATCATTTGCTGGCCTGGATCGATCTTGCTGACATTCACCTTCACCGGTGCACCTGCGGCTTTCGCCTTGGCACTGGGAAACCATGACCCCACGAACGGGACCGCAGCCCCCACCGCTCCTGCAGCACCCACCACGGATGTGGCTGCTACCAAGAAGCGACGCCGGCCTGCATTCACGCCGTCATTGCTCATTCAGTCCTCTCCCATCAGCTTTGTGGCCTGTTAAATCAGGCGTCTACTAAGTGTTAAATCTGAACTTATAAAAATTTTGCCGAATGGTAATGAAAAGCCCCACGTCTGACAAGGTAATTACCCCCGGCACTGGCTCCAAGCCTTTGAGTATAGGGGCTCTACGGATGTGGCAAGTTGTCACAGAGATTTTTTTACATAAATAGCAGGCAATAAAAAACGCCCAGCTCCGTGAGGAGGCTGGGCGTTTTCTGGAACGTAAAAGCGAATTAACGCTTCGAGTACTGCGGACGCTTACGCGCTTTACGCAGACCAACTTTCTTACGTTCAACTTCACGAGCATCGCGAGTAACGAAGCCAGCTTTGCGCAGAGCGCCACGCAGGGTTTCGTCGTACTGCATCAGAGCGCGAGTGATACCGTGGCGGATTGCGCCAGCTTGACCACTTACACCGCCACCGATAACGGTGACGTAGATGTCGAACTTTTCAACGGTCTCGGTCAATTCCAGCGGCTGACGAACTACCATGCGGGCAGTTTCGCGACCGAAGAAATTTTCCAGAGTGCGGTTGTTGATCGAGATGTTACCAGTACCCGGACGCAGGAAAACGCGAGCGGTAGCGGTTTTGCGACGGCCAGTGCCGTAATTTTGAGTCGCCGACATAATGAACTATTCCGTTAAAACTTCAGTTCTTGGGGCTGCTGAGCAGCATGAGGGTGAGCAGCGCCCGCATAGACTTTCAGCTTGCGATACATGTCGCGACCCAGTGGGCCCTTCGGCAGCATACCTTTGACCGCGATTTCAATCGGGGCTTCAGGCTTTTTGGAGATCAGGCCTTCGAAGTTCGAAGACTTGATACCGCCTGGGAAACCGGAGTGACGGTAGTACATTTTGTCTTGCGCTTTGTTGCCGGTAACACGTACCTGCTCGGCGTTGATGATGACAATGTAGTCACCGGTATCAACGTGAGGGGTGTACTCAGGCTTGTGCTTGCCACGCAGACGGCTGGCGACTTCAGTGGCCAGACGACCCAGGGTCTGACCAGCGGCGTCGACGACAAACCAGTCGCGCTGAACTGTTTCTGGTTTTGCAGTAAAAGTTGTCATTCTTTAATAGCCTCAGGGGCCGCCCTGTAAATTAGACGGCGGATCTTACTGAATAGTGCGTACTTTGACAAGTCAAAGGCAGCCGGATACAGACGCTATCGGGGGCTCGGGTCGGCGCGTCCGTTCAACGGCAAGATTCTTCGGCAGGCGGCGCATCACTTCCACTGCAGAAAGAGGTGGGCAATTATGCAGATTGCCAAAAAAATTTCAACCTGCTTTTATGATTGTTTTCCCCGAAGGAGTACCCGATGGACTATCGACAGCTGGGCCGAACCGATCTGAACGTGAGCGCGATAGCCTTGGGCACCATGACCTGGGGCGAGCAGAACAGCGAGGCAGAGGCCTTCGCACAGATCGAACGGGCCAAGGCCGCGGGAATCAACTTCCTCGACACCGCAGAAATGTACCCGGTACCGCCCAAGGCCGACACCTACGCCACCACCGAGCGCTACATCGGTAATTACTTCAAAAGCCGTGGCGACCGTGCCGACTGGATCCTCGCCAGCAAGATCGCCGGCCCCGGCAACACCATCGACTACATCCGCGATGGCAGCCTCAAGCACAACCGCAAACACATCGCCGAAGCCCTGGACGCGAGCCTCAAGCGCCTGCAAACCGACTGGATCGACCTCTACCAGTTGCACTGGCCCGAGCGCAGCACCAACTTTTTCGGCCAACTGAGCTACAAGCACAAGGCTGAAGAGGACCTGACCCCGCTGGAAGAAACCCTCGAAGCCCTGGATGAGCAGGTCAAGGCCGGCAAGATCCGCCACATCGGCCTGTCCAACGAAACCCCATGGGGCACCATGAAGTTCCTGGCCCTGGCCGAGGCCCGCGGCTGGACCCGCGCGGTGTCGATCCAGAACCCCTACAACCTGCTCAACCGCAGCTTTGAAGTGGGCCTGGCGGAAATCGCCATCCGTGAACAATGTGGGTTGCTGGCCTATTCGCCCCTGGCCTTCGGCATGCTCAGCGGCAAATACGAAGGTGGCGCACGCCCGGCCAAGGGCCGCCTGAGCCTCTACAGCCGCTTCAGCCGCTACTTCAACGCCCAGTCGGAAGCAGCCTGCAGCCGCTATGTGGCACTGGCCCGCGAGCACGGCCTGGACCCGGCGCAGATGGCATTGGCGTTTGTGACACAACAGCCGTTCGTGACCAGCAACATCATTGGTGCCACGACCCTGGAGCAGCTGGATAGCAACATCGCCAGCGCCGACCTGAAACTGTCGGATGAGGTGCTGGCGGGGATTGAGGCGATCCAGAAGGATCATCCGAATCCTGCGCCGTGATTGACCCTGTGGTGAGGGGACAAGCCCCCTCGCCACATGAATCTCTCTGCGCCGTCAAAGCGCCCGCGCAATAATCTCCTTCATGATCTCGTTCGTCCCCGCATAAATCCGCTGCACCCGCGCATCCGCCCACGCCCGGGCAATCGGGTATTCCCACATAAAGCCGTACCCCCCGTGCAACTGCACGCACTCATCCAGCACCTTGCACTGCAAATCCGTGGCCCAGTATTTGGCCATCGCCGCCGTGGGCACATCGAGCTTGCCTTCCAGGTGCAACTCCATGCACTTGTCGACAAACACTCGGCCAATCTGGGTTTCCGTAGCAATCTCCGCCAGCTTGAAACGGGTGTTCTGGAAATCAATGATCGCCTTGCCGAACGCCTTGCGGTCGCGGGTGTACTCCAGCGTCCATTGCAACGCCGCCTCGGCTGAAGACAACGCGCCAATCGCCACCGTCAGGCGCTCCTGCGGCAACTCCTGCATCAGATAGGCAAAGCCCATCCCGGCCTGGCCCAGCAGGTTCTCCTTGGGTACACGCACATCCTGGAAGAACAGCTCCGAGGTGTCCTGGGCCTTCATCCCGACCTTCTCCAGGCGCTTGCCCTTGTCGAAGCCCGGCGTGTTGGCCTCCACCAGGAACAGGCTGGTGCCCTTGGCGCCGGCCTTGGGGTCGGTCTTGGCGACGACAATCACCAGGTCCGCCAGGTAGCCGTTGGTGATGAACGTCTTGGAGCCGTTGATCACGTATTCATCACCGTCCAGCACCGCCGTGGTCTTGACCCCTTGCAGGTCCGACCCGGCACCCGGCTCGGTCATGGCGATGGCCGTGACCATCTCCCCGGAGATCAGCTTGGGCAGGTATTTGTGCTTCAGTGCCTCACTGCCGTAATGCAGGATGTAAGGCGCGACGATGTCCGAATGCAGGGAGAAACCAATCCCGGTCAGCCCCAGCCGGCTGATCTCTTCGATCACCACCGCGCTGTAGAGAAAGTCCGCCCCGAGGCCGCCGTACTCTTCCGGCAAGTGCGAGCAAAGCATCCCCGCCTCCCCCGCCTTGTTCCACAGGTTGCGGTCAATGTAGCCCTGCTTTTCCCATTGCCCGTGGAACGGCGCCGCGTCTTTTTCGAGGAAGGTGCGCACGCTCTGGCGGAAGAGTTCGTGCTCCGAGCTGAACAAGGTTCTGGGAATCATGGGTCACCTGCGTGAATTGTCGGACAAGACCGGGATCACAGAGCCTAAGCCGCGAAGGCGTCACGGGACACTGGACACATGCGACAAAAAATAAGACGATCCAGCCGTCTGGTGACCACTTTCCCCTATAAGAATAAATGAAATTATGTCTAACCAAATCTCCACGCCCTTGCGGCGCGTCAGCATTTTGGCCATTGATCGGGTATTCGCTTCAACCCTCATGCAAGCCAAGGATTTTTTCCATCTCGCCAGCCTGCGCTACGGCAAACAGCTGGGCCAGGGCCTCACACCTGCGTTTGAAACCCGCCTCGTCAGCCCCGACGGGCAATCGGTGCGCAGCTTCAGCGACGTGATCATGCCGGTGGACGGAGGCCTCGAAAACGCCGACATCATCGTGCTCCCGGCCTTCTGGGACGACTTCGACTCACTGTGCCAACGCTACCCCCAAGTACTGCCCTGGCTGCGCGAACAACACGCCCGTGGCGCCGTGCTCTGCGGCGAAGCCACCGGCGTGTTCTGGCTTGCCGAAGCCGGCTTGCTGGACGGTAAGGAGGCGACCACCTACTGGCGCTTCTTCAACGCCTTCAGCGAACGCTTCCCCAAGGTGCAACTGAACCAGGACAAGCACCTGACCGACGCCGACAACCTCTACTGCGCCGGCGGCACCACCTCGGCCTGCGACCTCTACATCTACCTGATCGAGCGCTTCTGTGGCGCCAACATCGCCCAGGCGGTCGCCCGCGACATCCTTTATGAAGTGCAACGCAGCTATGCCCCGGGGCGTATCGGTTTTGGCGGCCAGAAGCTGCACCAGGACGTGATCATCCTGCAAATCCAGCATTGGCTCGAAGAACACTTCGCCGACAAGTTCCGCTTCGAAGACGTGGCCCGGGAGCACGGCATGAGCATCCGCAACTTCATGCGCCGCTTCCAGACCGCCACCGGCGACAAGCCGCTGCATTACCTGCAACGCCTGCGCATCGAGACGGCCAAGGGCTTGCTGTCCGGCAGTCGCAAAAGCATCAAGACCATCAGTTACGAGGTGGGTTACGACGACGCGAGCTTCTTTGCGCGGCTGTTCCGGCAACACACCGAGTTGTCACCCAACCAGTACCGCCAGCAATTCCAGCAGGCGGCGTAAAAAAAAGGCCCGCATCGCTGCGGGCCTTTTTCATTTCGAGCACATCGCTTACGGCTTGTGCGCCCGCGACAGGAACTCGTGGGACTGCATTTCCAGCAAGCGGCTCAAGGTCCGTTGGAATTCGAAGTTCAAGCGACCGCCGGTGTAGAGATCCTTGAGCTCGACTTCCGCCGAGATGATCAGCTTGACGTTACGGTCGTAGAATTCGTCGACCATGTTGATAAAGCGCCGCGCGATGTCGTCGGTGGTGACGCTCATCTGCTCGACGCCGCTCAGGATCACCGCGTGGAAGATCTTGCCCAGTTCGATGTAGTCGTTCTGGCTGCGGGGGCCGTCGCACAGTTCGCGGAATTCGAACCAGGCCACGTCATCGCAGGTGCGCAACGCAATGATTTCGCGGTTTTCGATGATCAACTTGTCGTTTTCGATCGCCTGGGTGCATTCCGGCGTCAGTGCGCGGAAGCTTTTGCGCAGGCTTTCCTGGGCCACTTCGTTGAGCGGGTAGTGGAACAGTTCGGCTTGCTCAAGGTGACGCAGGCGGTAGTCGACGCCGCTGTCGACGTTGACGATGTCGGTGTTCTGCTTGATCAGGGCAATGGCCGGCAGGAAGCGCGCGCGTTGCAGGCCGTCCTTGTACAGGCCATCGGGCACGATGTTCGAGGTGGCGACCAGGGTCACGCCGTTCTTGAACAGCTCTTCCATCAGGGTGCCGAGAATCATCGCGTCGGTGATGTCGGACACGAAGAACTCATCGAAACAGATCACCCGGGCTTCTTCCGAGAAGCGCTTGGCGATGATGGTCAGCGGGTTCTTCTCGCCCGGCAGGGTCTTCATCTCTTCGTGCACGCGCTTCATGAAGCGGTGAAAGTGAGTACGGACCTTTTCCTTGAACGGCAGCGCTTCAAAGAAGGTATCGACCAGGTAAGTCTTGCCCCGGCCAACACCACCCCAGAAGTACAGGCCCTTGACCGGCGTGTGGTCTTTCTTGCCAAACAACTTGCTGAACATGCCCGGCTTGTTCTGCGAGGCCTGGACCAGATCGTCGTACAGGCGCTGCAAATGGCGCACCGCAGTTTCCTGGGCAGCGTCATGGAAGAATTCCGGGCGTTTCAGATCAGCTTGATATCGTTCTAGGGGCGTCATAATTCGTTAGCAAGGCAACAAAAACGGGCCGCCACTGTAACGACGGCCCTGAAGAATGGCAATCAACCCTTGGTCGGGTCAATCCTCGAGTGGGGTCAACGCAACGCGCAAGGCTTCAATCGCCGCATCCCGCGAGACGCTGTCGGCGAACGCCGGGCTATCGGCGACGACTTCACCGTCCAGCCACACGCTGAAGCTCGAGGCTTCACTGCGTACATCCAACGCCTGACCCGACTGCAGCTGCTTGGTCACCGCGCCGGCGGTTTTACCGTCGGCAAAGTTGCGCGACAGCAGCAGTTGCTCGCCTTCGGCCGCCAGCAAACGGAAGCGGAAGCTGCCGTCGTCTTCGCGGAAGCTGACAAAACGCGCGGCTTTCGCAGCCTTCTTCCTGGTGGTGGCGGCAACGGCGACCGGGTTGACGAACGAACGCAAGCCCACCGCTTCACGCAGCTCGGCCAGGAACGGTGCCGCCACGGCACGGGCCTTGTGGGCGCCGATCAGCAGCAGGTCTTCCATGTCCGACGGGCGCGACATCAGTTGGTGGTAACGCTCACGCGCCTCACCCAGTTGGCCGTCCAGCAATTGGAACAGACGGTTCTTCGCCTCGCCCCAGCCCAGGCCTTGCAGCAGTTCGCCGCGGAATTCTTCTTCCTGGGCCTTGGTGGCAAATGCCTGGTACAGGGTGAACAGGTGGGAGTTGTCCGGATCTTTCGCTTCGCCCGGCGCGCGGGAGTCGGTGACGATGCGCGAGATCGCGTCCTTCATGTCCTTGGCGCTGGTGAACAACGGGATGGTGTTGTCGTAGCTCTTCGACATCTTGCGGCCATCCAGGCCCGGCAAGGTGGCGACGCTTTCTTCGATCAGCGCCTCGGGCATGGTGAAGAATTCCTTGCCATTGCCGAACAGGTGGTTAAAGCGCTGGCCGATGTCCCGGGCCATTTCCACGTGCTGGATCTGGTCACGACCGACCGGCACCTTATGGGCGTTGAACATCAGGATGTCCGCCGCCATCAGCACCGGGTAGCTGTACAGGCCCATGGTGATGCCCGCATCCGGGTCTTCGCCGTTTTCCAGGTTCTTGTCCACCGAGGCCTTGTAGGCGTGCGCACGGTTGAGCAGGCCCTTGGCCGCCACGCAGGTCAGCAACCAGGTCAGCTCGGGGATTTCCGGGATGTCGGACTGGCGATAGAACGTCACGCGGTTCACATCCAGGCCACCGGCCAGCCAGGTCGCAGCGATTTCCATGCGCGAGCGCTGGATGCGCTGCGGGTCATCGCACTTGATCAGGGCGTGGTAGTCGGCCAGGAAGTAGAAGGAGTCGGCATTGGCGTCCTGGCTGGCAAGGATCGCCGGGCGAATCGCGCCGGCGTAGTTGCCCAGGTGCGGCGTGCCGGTAGTGGTGATGCCAGTGAGGATGCGGGTACGGGTCGTCATGGGTGATCGCTTGTCATCAATTCGAAAGACGTGGCAGCACAAGATCCTTGAGATCGGTCAGCTTGCCATGAAAAAAGTGTCCGCATTCTGCCACTTTCAGAAGCGTATGGGGACGATTCAGGGCGGCGGACCAGTCGTAGACCAGCTGCGGGTCGACCACTTCGTCGGTTTCCGGCTGGATCACGGTCAATGGGCAGCCCTGCGGCAACACGTCGTTATCTCGCAGGCGCATCACCGCCGCGGCCACCATGAACAGGTGGGCGAGTTTTTCGCCCTTGGCTTCCAGGCGGCCGCCGAGGGTGCCTGCCACAAACCCGCCGAAGGAAAACCCCAGCAGGGTGATCGGCAGGTCGGGATGCTTTTCACGCAGCCAGGTGGCGGCGGCTTCGGCGTCGTCGACTTCACCGGTGCCCATATCGTGCGTACCGGCGCTGGCGCCGACACCGCGATAATTGAATCGCAATGTGATCAAGCCGGCATCGCGCGCAGTGCGTTGCAGGGTCGATACGACTTTGTTGAGCATGGTGCCGCCCTGCACCGGGTTAGGGTGGCAGATCAGCGCCAGGCCACGTGGCTCGGGGTGATCCAGATACAGGGCTTCCAGTTGGCCTACCGGGCCATCGATCAAAACGGGGGTTTCACGCATCAGCAAGGAAGGAACTCCGTGACCTCTCAAGGGGTCGACTCGTCTAGCTAAAAGTCTGTGCATGGCATCATTGCGAGCTTAATCGCGGTATACAGCGCAGGTCCGAGCCGTTAACGTAAAGCAAAGCCGTTTATAGAGGAAGGACTCGTGGAACACTCGCTCTTAGTTTGGTTGTTGCCGACTCTCGCCTTGGTTGCCGGTGTCGCCATTGGATTCCTGGTTGCCCGCCTGCTGCCGAATGCCGCGCCTAACCGCACGCAGCGTCAGCTGGATGACATTCAGGAACGTTTTGACAGTTATCAGAACGAGGTTGTTACCCACTTCAACAGCACCGCGACCCTGGTGAAAAAGCTCACTCAGAGCTACCAGGAAGTACAGGATCATCTCGCCGAGGGTGCCAACCGCCTGGCCCTGGACGACATCACCCGCCAGCGTCTGCTGGCCGCGCTGCATTCCGATGCCCCGCAAGCGCCACGGGAACGCCTGACCCCACCCCGGGAAAACCAGGAACCGCCACGGGACTACGCGCCAAAAACGCCAAACGCCCCGGGGATGCTGGATGAGCATTACGGCTTGAAGAAGTAATACGTTTTCAAGCGACATGAAAAAGCCCGGCTGATCGATGATCAGCCGGGCTTTTTTTGTTTGGCTTCGTTGGATGGAGTGAGTACATATCCGTTGCTGCGGTCGGGGCTGCTATGGGTTCCGCCCTTACGGCGGCTCACTTTTGAACAGCGCAAAAGTAAGCAAAACGCTCTTGCCCCACCACTCGGCACCTCGCTCAGGCTCGGTGTGCCCTCACTCCGGTACTACTCCGCGGGCCGCCGCGACGGGGCGTCCCTGCCCCGTCGCGGCTAAACCGGCGTCCTGCCGGTTTACCCGCTCCGTACTACCTGCGTTCGGCCAGCGTGGTTTAACGGGGCGCCTAAGATCAAGATCAAAAGCAGATCAACAGCACAGCGGCCTACAGGCCGGCTTGAGTGGTGTGAAGCAAAGGCAAAATCAAAATCAAAAGCCAGAGCGGGCACGGTCAAATGTGGGAGCTGGCTTGCCTGCGATGGCATCAACTGGATGTACCTGAAAAACCGAGGTGTCTGCATCGCAGGCAAGCCAGCTCCCACAGAAAAGCAGAGCTGCATCCGTTTCAGATTTGGTTTTCGCTTTGGCTTTCGCTTTTGATCTGGCTTCTACCACTCAAGCCGGCCTGTAGGCCGCTGTGCTCTTGCTTTTGATCTTGATCTGACTGCCCCAATAAGCCCGAGGCCGAACGCAGGGATTGAGGAGCGGGTAAACCGGCAGGACGCCGGTTTAGCCGCGACGGGGCAGGGACGCCCCGTCGCGGCGGCCCGCGGAGCAATGCCGGAGTGAGGGAACGCCGAGCCTAGGCGAGGCGCCGACAGGCGGGGCAGAGCGTTTTGGTTACTTTTGCGCTTTTCAAAAGTGACCCGCTGTAAGAGCGGAACCACAAGTAGCCGTTACCGAAAAAACGGATATGCCCCAAAGTCTCAAACCAGCACCTGCTCCGCCAACTGCCCGTTCTCGATCCGCACATGCCGCCCATGGAAGCGCTTGAGGCTGCTGCGGTGCCCGACGCTGACGATGCTCAACCCCGGCAACTCATCGATCAACGCCTGATACAGCGCCGCCTCGTCCTCCTCGTCCATCGCCGACGTAGCTTCATCCATATACAGCCATTGCGGCGCAAACAGCAATGCGCGAGCAAACGCCAGACGCTGCTGCTCACCCGGTGACAACATGCGCTGCCAGTGATTGGCTTCATCCAACCGCGGAATCAGATGCGCCAGGCGGCAGGTTTCCAGCACCTGTGCATAACGTTCCGCCGGGTAGGCGCCCTCCTCCTGTGGATAACTCAACACGCCGCGCAAGGTGCCAATCGGCAGATACGGCTTCTGCGGCAGGAACAGGTAACGCTCGGCCGGCAAGCGAATGTTGCCGTGACCGTTTGGCCACAGATTACCCATGGCCCGCAGCAAGGTAGATTTACCGCTGCCGGAGCGACCGCTGAGCATCAGGCGCTCCCCCTCGGCGACGGTCAGGTTGGCGCCGTCGAGCAGGTGACGACCATCGGCCAGGTCCAGACTGAGGTTGTTCATCTGCAAATTGCCGCCCTGACGCTGCAACTCAATGCCCATGTTGCGGCCTTCGTTTTCTTCCATCGCCTCGCCAAAACTCAGCAGACGATCACAGGTCGCGCGCCAGCTGGCCAACACGGTATATGCGTCGACAAACCAGCTCAGGCTGCCCTGCACGCTGCCAAAGGCACTGGCCACCTGCATCAGCACACCCAGCTCTATCTGCCCGGAAAAGTAGCGCGGCGCGGCCACCACAAACGGAAAGATGATCGCAATCTGCGAGTAACCGCTGGTGAAGAAATTCAGGCGCTTCTTGAGCTGCATGATGCTCCAGAAGTTGCTCCACACCCGCCCGAAACGTGCACTCAGCTGTTGGTGTTCATTCGGCTCGCCATTGAACAGCGCGATGCTTTCGGCGTTCTCGCGCACCCGCACCAGGCTGAAACGCAAGTCGGCCTCAAACCGTTGTTGGCGGTTGCTCAAGCCGATCAGTTTTCGACCAATCAAGTGGGTCAACCAACTGCCCAGCACGGCATACACCAGCGCCGCCCAGAACATGTAGCCGGGAATCGTAATGCCCCACACTTCAATGCTGCCGGACACGCCCCACAAAATCACCGAGAACGACACCAGGCTGACCAGGTTACTGATAAAACCCAGGCCCAGGCTCAGGGTGCTGCTGGTGAAGGCGTTGAGGTCTTCGGAGATACGCTGGTCGGGGTTATCGGTGTAGCCGCCGTATTCCAGGTGGTAGTAGTTCTTCTGGCTCAGCCACTTGGCGAAGTAGGTTTCGGTCAGCCAGCGCCGCCAGCGGATGGTGAGCATTTGCTGCAAATAAGACGTGAACACCCCGGTGACGATCGCCACCACGGCGATCACGCTGAAGTACATCAGCAAATGGGTGAAGGCGTCGTAGTCCTTTTTTTCCAGGGCGTTGTAGAAGTCACGGTTCCAGCTGTTGAACCACACCGACACCGCCACACTGAACAGCGACAGCCCCAGCACCACCAGCAACAACAGCCAGGCCTTGCCCTTCTCCTCACTGCGCCAGTAAGGGGTGATCAGCGCCCAGACTTTCCTTAAAAATTGCCCACGCACCGCGTCATTGACCGCGGAATACTCAGCGTTCTGATTCATTGTTCAGGCTCGGTAGGAAATAAAGAACAGGCGTCGGACCGATCATAGCCGATCGATCCGGGGCTCCGTGCAGCCTGAAGCAGATTGTTCAGTCGCCGTTCAACGTCGTACCGGGCGCTTCTGCAGCTTGCGCTGCAACGTCCGGCGATGCATGCCCAGAGCACGGGCGGTGGCGGAGATATTGCCTTCGTGCTCGGTCAACACCCGCTGGATGTGCTCCCACTGCAGGCGGTCCACCGACATCGGGTTTTCCGGCACCAGGGTGTCGAGGTCGGCGTGCTCGGAGAGCAAGGCGGCCAGCACGTCGTCAGCGTCTGCCGGCTTGCACAGGTAGTTGCAGGCGCCGCGCTTGATGGCCTCCACAGCGGTGGCAATGCTGGAATAGCCGGTGAGGATCACCACGCGCATTTCCGGGTCCAGCTCCAGCAGCTTGGGCAGCAGCACCAGGCCGGAGTCACCATCCATTTTCAGGTCCAGGGCGGCGTATTCCGGCAGGTCGGCGGTGGCGATGGCCAGGCCTTCCTCGGCGGAACCTGCGGTGCTGACACGAAAGCCACGACGGCTCATGGCGCGGGCCATCACGCGGGTAAAGGTGGCGTCGTCATCTACCAGCAGCAGGTGCGGCAGTTCTTCGCCTTCGACTTGGATCTCGTCACTCATCGATGTCTCCTCGTGCGACACGGGGCAGGCGCAGCTCGGTGAGCGTGCCGCCTTCCTCATGACTATAGAGTTTCACTGAGCCGCCCGCGCGGGTCACGCTGGCCTTGCTCAAAAACAGGCCCAGGCCGAAGCCTTTGCCCTTGGTGGTAAAGAATGGCTTGCCGATCTGCTCGGCAATCGCCAGCGGCACACCGGCGCCGTGGTCGCGAATACTGATGGTGAGGTCTTCCGCGTCCCAGTTCAGGGTCACTTCCAACCCTTCCGGGCACGCATCGGCGGCGTTGTTCAGCAGGTTCAGCAGCGCCTGGGTCAGGTCCGGCGGCGGCGCCATGCGCGGCACTGCGCCCTGGCCCAGCAGGTGGAAACGGTAACTGGCTTCGGGACGCATCAGGTGCCAGCGGTTCAGGGCTTCGTCCAGCCACTGGGTGACGTCCTGCATCTCCACCGCCAGGCGGCGATTGGCTTCGGCGGCGCGCACCAGTTGCTGCAACGTCAACTTGCACTGCTTGACCTGTTCCTGCAGCACACCGAGGTCATCTTGCAGGGCCGGGTCGTGATGGTCCTGGGTCATTTCCTTGAGCAGCACGCTCATGGTTGCCAGCGGCGTGCCCAACTCGTGGGCCGCGCCGGCGGCCTGGGTCGCGACGGCCAGCAACTGCTGATCGCGCAGGCCTTCTTCACGGCGAATGGCGCGCAGCTCTTCCTGACGGCGCAGCTCCTCCGCCATGCGCGCGGCAAAGAACGTGATGACCGCCGCCGACAGGGCGAAACTCAACCACATGCCGTAGATCTGCAGGTTTTCCCGGGCGATGGGGAAAGTTTGCAGCGGGTAGAACTGCGCCAGCAGCAGGGTGTACAGGGCCAGGGCGATGCCCGACAGCACCACCGAATAGCGCCACGGCAAGGTCACCGCAGCGATGGTCAATGGCACCAAATAATAGGAAACGAAGGGGTTGGTGGAACCACCGGAGAAGTACAGCAACACACTGTGGATAAACAGGTCGCAGGCCAGTTGCAGCGCGTATTCCAGTTCAGTCACCGGCCACGTGGTGCGCAGGCGGATGGCAGTAAACGCGCACAGCACGGTGGAAAACCCGAGGGTGACCGCCAGTTGCAACCACGGCAGCGGCAGCAGGTTGAACCAATAGGCAAGCCCCACCGAACCGGCCTGTGCGGCCAGCACCAGGGTGCGGATGAACGTCAGGCGCCAAAGGTTCTGGCGGGTGGCGGAAGTCAGTTTTACGGCGGCGAGCATGAGCTCTCCCGATGAGCGCTGCAGGCGGATCGCACGGAGTATAAACGAAGCGACAGCGCTGGCACGGCGTGTGTGGCTCTTTGACGCAGGGGTCAGGAACACAACCGTTCGTCGGCATCCGGTAACTTGTAGCGAATGTGTAAACCCGAAGAACTGAAACCTTGCGTCTACAGTCTTACCGAACACGAACATCTCAAGGAGCTTCCATGTCACGTTTCATTCGCAGTGCAGCCACCCTCACCCTCGGCGCCGCTACCCTCGCCAGCCTGCCGGCGATGGCTGCCGATGAACTGCATTACAACCAGATTTCCCTGCGTGCCGAAGTCAGCCAGGAAGTGGCGCGCGACCAGATGATCGTCACCCTCTACACCGAGTCGCAGAACACCGACCCGGCCAAGCTGGCCGCCGAAATCACCACCACCATGAACAAGGCGCTGGCCCAGGCCCGCGAAGTCAAAGGCGTGACCCTGCGCCAGGGCAGCCGCAACAGCTACCCGATCTACGACAACAAGAACCAGAAGATCACCGGCTGGCGTGAACGCGCCGAACTGCGCATGGAAAGTGCGGACTTCGCCGCACTGTCCAAGCTCACCGGCGACATGCTGACCAACCTGAAAATGGACAGCATGGATTTCGCCATCGCCAACCCGACACGCAAGGCCAGCGAAGATGCCTTGCTTAAAGAAGCGGTCACCGCGTTCAAGGCCCGTGCACAACTGGCCACCGACGCGCTGGGCGGCAAGGGCTACAAAATCGTCAACCTGAACTTCAACACCAACGGTTATCCACAGCCCTACGCCCGCGGTGGGATGATGATGAAGGCCGCAGCGATGGATTCGGCGCCGACGCCGGAAGTCGAAGCCGGCACCAGTCAGGTGAGCATGAGCGCCGATGGGGTGATTGAAGTCCTTCAGTAAGCTTTGTAGTCCTGTAAAAACGGCGCTGCCTTCCAAGGCCAGCGCCGTTTTTTTACGCGGCGTCACCATCACATCATCTCCAACACCCGATTCTCACTTCAGCCTGCTGTCCTACGCGTCGTTTCCGTGTGTCTGAGCATCAGCCTTTTCTCGAAAACGGCAGACGGCCGCTTATGAAACTAATTCTCGCGAATGGAATAGGCGCAAAAAGGAACCGCGCGCCTGCCAATAACCACCCAATTATAAATAATTCATCCATGACCTTGCTGCAACTAGGCAGCCACACTGTCCCAGAGAAGTCCGCCATAACGTTTGTTATGGCCCGGCCAGGCAGATGAGCGGTGCATACCCGATAATAAAAATTCCATTTTTTAAACGTTAACCCGCTGAAAGCAGAACGACTGAGATGGCGTAATAGAACAGCGCGCGGACGGAATACTATTGCGTCACATCAAATAATCAACCTGATGAGCTACACCCATAACGCGAGGTGATAATGAGTATGCGTCCGTCTTCCCCGAGCCTGCCTTTAGTAACAACCTATCCTTCCGAATTGAATATTCAGCCGCACCAGGAGCACAGTCGTCATCTACAAAACATGGACTATTCGCCCTCTCCCAAAAATGGACTTCCTGGAGAGGTGAGCAAAAAAAACGCTCCCGAACAAAAGCCCATTGCACACCTTGCACCGAATCATGAATTAGACATCGCCAAGAGCGTCATTTATGGCTCGTTCACCGTTCCTCCGCCCTCGCAGAATCTTACGCAGCAAGAGCGAAAGCAGCGCATTGATGACTACGCGAATCGCGTAGTAACGCAGATCAAGAACATAGAAGGCAGTAACGAAAGCACAAGCACTAGCAGGTTCCTGCAAGCTCGCCAGTTCTTTGATCCTGCCGGTTACTTTAGTGGTGGGCTGTTGGCTGCCGGATACGACCCCCATGAAAAAATCACGGTGACGTTCAATACCTATGTAGGAAAATGGAAGCCGGAAGTACGGACCAATACGGAAAAACGCACCTATTTTGCATGGGAAATTGCAGCCGGAGCCCTTAAGCACGAAAGGCCACCGGGAGGCGGCCTGCTCAACTTCCAAGAGATGGAAATCGAGCCTGAAGACCGGACCAAGATCAACATTCTGGAGTCATTAGGCGCGCAACTTCAGGGTCATTGGAAAGATGAGATAGCCAAACCCATGCGGGACGAGTCGGGCCCATTGGCGAAACGCTCGGGGAAGGCAGACGCGTATGTTGTACGGGGAACCTTGCAAAGCCTGGTGAGTGATAAAGATACTTTCGAAAAACTAAGCAATGAAGGTCAAGAGGCCACCAGGCGTACACTGGATAAGAATGGACAAGTTATTATCCCCAACATCTATGGCTACCCACTGGCCGGGTATGCGTTCATTCCTTACACCCCTTTTGACGGTCACTATAAGCACAGGCCCGATAAGGGATTGATGATCGATTTGAAGAACGGCACAGTCCGTGAAATAAAGGGTGATAAGGATTTTTCCGACTGGGCCAAAAACAACCGAAGTGACTTACTGCAAAGTTTTAATGCCCGCGACAGGCAGGGCGGAAAAGATGCTCACTGGCCAAAAGCGGGGGATGTGCTCGACAACCTTATTGCCGGAAACTTTGCCTCCTACCCGGGCTATCAAAACCTCCTCAAAGACAAAGGGGTGCCCGTGCAGGAAACATTTAACTATACGGAAGCACGCGGGGGTGCTTATCGGTTGAAATACGGAGACCTGGACACCACTCTTGCCGCCAAATACCAAGAGATTAACGCCAGCAACGCGGTATGGTCCGACCAGACCGAAGTGTTTGGTTCATCGCAGCAAACCTGGAAAGCCGCGAAAGAATTGTGGGGGCGCACCTTCGGTTACTTCCCCATCCTCGGCAACGCGGGCAATATTTACTTCGGCGTCCATGACTCTATTTATGGCATGACAGCCGATGATCGCGTTGGCGGCAATGCGGCTGCGGTGATATCAGGCCTGCAGCTGGCGCACGAACTGGCCCCCTCGATGGTAGAACGCATACCGTTTGAGTCTCCCACAACCCCACATTACAACTGGAGATATAACGAGGAGGCAAAAGGATTTGGCTTGGTGCGAAGACCTGAGACTTCGGAGAAAGTTGAACCCGCCCCCGTTACAACAGGAAAAGTGCCTCCAGTAGAACCCACGGCCAAGCCCTCCTTTCCGGGAATGCGCGAGATAGAATTCAGGGGCGAAAAATACTTCGTCGCTGATAAGCCTGACGATGCGGACGGGTTAAGTTACCTGTTGCTCGTACAAGACCCGAATGACCCATCAACGTTGGTGAGTACCGGTATATTGGCAGCAGCGGATAAAAATGGGTTATGGAAAAGAAGAGGGATGGAAGGTGGATGGCCATGGCAACGCAAAAGTTCTCCGCCAAGCCCGGAACCCAGACCTCAACTGACGATTGCCGATCAGTTTATAGAGGTAAATGGCTCAAAAATGAAGGGGGCTGAAAAATTTGACCCGTATTTGAACCTTGACGCAAACGAGTACAAATACGGCATTGCGGTGGACGACAAAGGTCAGAGCATCCCGCAGATTTCCTGGACAGCCGAGGAGGATCCGGCCAAGGCCACGACGCACCCAACCGCCACTGCCTCGACGTTCGGTACGAGTGATTACAGTGAGCAGTTTATTAAAGATATCAATCGCAGCAAGTTCACCCTACAAACACCGGACGGTATCCAGCTGGAAATTGACATTGGCAAACAGGTACAGGCTCTGGAACTTGAACAAGGCAAAAAACTGTCAAACGCCGAGCTGGATGCCGTCATACAACAAAACATCGAGAAGTTTGAAAAGGTCATTCCTGATCCTGCGCTCAGGGCAAAAATTTCTGAAGTTTCCAATCAATGGTTGCTGGGCGCAGCCCCGGATGAATTTCAAACATCCCGATTCAAAGGCCCCATTTTTGCCAGCGGACGTGATCCGCACTACTACATCAATTATGACCCTGCAGGTGATGTAACCACTGTCACCGCAAAATCCGATTTCCTACTGACCAAACTCGACGAAAACAATGGTGAACTTGATCCTATTACCGACCTGAATGTAAAAGCGTCAAGAACAATCACCCTACGAAGCAGCAATGAAATTGATAGCGACGGTTATGAGATAGATCCTTCTGCGCCTACTCGTATCGAAATCACACCAAACCTGGACTGACAAGCACTCGCCCCTCTATCTGCTGCTGCCTGAACGGCGGTAACCTCGGTAACCGCCGTTTTCGTTTGGGCAGTGTTCAGCTGCCATCTCAGGGGTCTCCATGGAAAGAATCGCCTTTAAACCGCTTCTCCTCGCTGCCGGCCTGCTGGCATTTATGCCGATGGCCCAGGCGGCCAGCACCCTGGTCTACTGCTCCGAAGCCAGCCCCGCCGGCTTCGACCCCAGCCAGTACACCAGCGGCACCGATTTTGATGCCTCCGCCGAAACCGTGTTCAACCGCCTGACCCAGTTCAAGCGCGGCGGCACCGAAGTCGAACCGGGCCTGGCAACCAGTTGGGACGTGTCCAAAGACGGCCTGACCTACACCTTCCACCTGCGCGATGGCGTGAAGTTCCACACCACCGACTATTTCACCCCGACCCGCGACTTCAACGCCGATGACGTGTTGTTCACCTTCCAGCGCCTGCTCGACCCCGAGAATGCGTTCCGCAAGGCCTACCCGTCGGAGTCGCCCTACTTCACCGACATGGGCTTGAACACCACGATCAAGAGCGTCGAAAAACTCGACGAACACACCGTGCGCTTCAACCTGAACAACGTCGATGCCTCCTTCGTGCAGAACCTGGCCATGAGTTTCGCCTCGGTGCAGTCCGCCGAATACGCCGCGCAGCTGCTCAAGGAAGGCAAGGCCGCCGACATCAATCAGAAGCCGGTGGGCACCGGGCCATTTGTGTTCAAGCGTTACCAGAAGGATTCGCAGATTCGCTACAGCGCCAATAAACAGTATTGGAAGCCCGAGGATGTGAAGCTCGACAACCTGGTGTTCTCGATCACCCCCGACGCTGCGGTGCGCCTGCAAAAGCTCAAGGCCGGCGAGTGCCAGGTCAGCGGTTACCCGCGCCCTTCCGACATTGACGTGATGAAGCAGGACCCCAACCTGCGGGTTCTTCAGCAAGCCGGCTTCAACCTGGGCTTTCTCGCCTACAACGTGACCCACCCGCCCCTGGACCAGCTCAAGGTACGCCAGGCCCTGGACATGGCCATCGACAAGCCGGCCATCATCAAGGCGGTGTACCAGAGCGCCGGACAATTGGCGCAGAACGCGCTGCCTCCGGCGCAGTGGTCTTATGACCCCACCATCAAGGACGCGCCCTACGATCCGGCCAAGGCGCGGGCGCTACTAAAAGAAGCAGGGGTTGCACCAGGAACCACCATCAACCTGTGGGCGATGACCGTACAACGCGCTTCCAATCCCAACGCCCGCATGTCGGCGCAGATGATCCAGCAGGATTGGGAGAAAATCGGCATCAAGGCCAATATCGTCAGCTATGAGTGGGGCGAATACATCAAACGCGCCAAAGCCGGCGAGCACGACGTGATGATCTACGGCTGGACCGGCGACAACGGTGACCCGGATAACTGGCTCGGCGTGCTCTACAGTTGTGCTGCGGTGAAGGGCAGCAACTATGCAAAATGGTGTAACCCCGCCTACGACAAGCTGGTGCAGCAGGCTAAGGTCAGCAGCGACCGCGAGCAGCGCATCAAGTGGTATCAACAGGCGCAAAAAATCCTTAAGGAACAAGTACCTATAACGCCTATTGCAAACTCGACGGTTTTCCAGCCCCTTCGAAAGGAAGTGCAGGATTTCAAAATCAGTCCATTTGGACTCACACCGTTCTATGGCGTCAGTCTGAATAAGTAACAGGCACGCCCCAACCGAGTGCGCCAGACGCCTCGGTTGGGCATTCCTGGTGCGCGTCTCGCACCGAAAAAAACCCTCAAAAGTGCGTAAATGTGTCTGAACTTACACATATGCGACATTCGTGTACGTTCGTACCACTGTTTAGCCGTTGTAGGCTCTCAACATCTTGCATTGGGTATGGGCCCTGCATAAGTATCCGCAGGTCGACTCACGAGGTCGCCCTCACTACCAAAAATGACAACAAATCATGAGGCCAACATGCTTAAACACGCAGTCATTCCGTTATTAGTCAGCGCCGGTTTAATGGCTGCTGCACCTTTCGCCCAAGCGGCGAGCAACCTGGTGTTCTGCTCCGAAGGGAGCCCGGCCGGTTTTGATCCAGGCCAGTACACCACCGGAACAGACTTCGATGCTTCGGCCGAGACCATGTTCAACCGTCTGACCCAGTTTGAGCGCGGCGGCACCGCTGTTGTTCCTGGGCTGGCCACCACCTGGGACGTTTCCCCGGATGGCCTGACCTACACCTTCCACCTTCGTGAAGGCGTCAAGTTCCACACCACCCCGTACTTCAAGCCAACTCGTGAATTTTCGGCTGACGACGTACTGTTCACGTTCAACCGGATGATCAACAAAGATGATCCGTTCCGCAAAGCCTACCCAACCGAGTTCCCGTACTTCACGGACATGGGTATGGACACCAACATCAAGAACATCGAGAAAGTCGATGCCCACACCGTCAAGTTCACCCTTGGCACCGTGGACGCCGCCTTTATCCAGAACCTGGCAATGAGCTTCGCCTCCATCCAGTCGGCTGAATACGCCGCCCAACTGTTGAAGGAAGGCAAGGCACAGGACATCAACCAGAAGCCAATCGGCACTGGTCCGTTCGTGTTCAAGAGCTACCAGAAAGACTCCAATATCCGTTACACCGGCAACAAGGATTACTGGAAGCCTGAAGACGTGAAGATCGACAACCTGATCTTCGCCATCACCACCGACCCGTCGGTGCGCATCCAGAAGCTGAAGAAAAACGAATGCCAGGTAACCCTGTTCCCGCGTCCGGCCGACCTCAAGGCGCTGGGTGAAGACAAGGACCTGAAACTGCCGCACCAGGCCGGTTTCAACCTGGGCTACATCGCCTACAACGTCATGCCGGTCCTCAAGGGCCAGACCGCACCGAACCCACTGTCCGACCTGCGCGTGCGTGAGGCTCTGGACATGTCGGTGAACAAGCAGCAGATCATCGACTCGGTTTACCAGGGCGCAGGCCAACTGGCCGTCAACGCCATGCCGCCTACCCAATGGTCCTACGACACCACCATCAAGGACGCCCCGTTTGATGTGACCAAGGCCAAGGCCTTGCTCAAGGAAGCCGGCGTCAAGGAAGGCACCGAGATCACCCTGTGGGCGATGCCGGTCCAGCGTCCGTACAACCCGAACGCCAAGCTGATGGCTGAGATGCTGCAGAACGACTGGAAACAGATCGGCCTGAAAGTGAACATCGTCAGCTACGAGTGGGGCGAGTACATCAAGCGTTCCAAAGGCGGCGAGAACCAGGCCATGATCATTGGCTGGAGCGGCGACAATGGTGACCCGGACAACTGGCTGAACGTGCTGTTCGGCTGCGATTCCCTGGCCGGCAACAACTTCTCCAAGTGGTGCGACAAGAAATTCGACGGCATCGTGAAAGAAGCCAAGGCGACTTCCGACGTAGCCAAACGCACCGAGCTGTACAAGCAGGCGCAACATATCCTCAAAGATGCAGTCCCGATGACACCTATCGCGCACTCGACGGTGTATCAACCCATGCGCAACAACGTGCAGGACTTCAAGATCAGCCCGTTTGGCTTGAACTCCTTCTACGGTGTGAGCGTAAGCGGCAAGTAAGGGTCTCTGGCGGCGACGTTTCATAACGTCGCCGTTATTGCATCCGCCAAGACCG
The DNA here is from genome assembly GCF_029269205.1 of Pseudomonas sp. 1912-s. Taxonomy (NCBI): domain Bacteria; kingdom Pseudomonadati; phylum Pseudomonadota; class Gammaproteobacteria; order Pseudomonadales; family Pseudomonadaceae; genus Pseudomonas; species Pseudomonas sp. 1912-s. The sequence continues at coordinate 172,679 of NZ_JARIXR010000007.1, forward strand.
TAGGAAACAGACCACCTCCGCACACGCTGCCGTCCTACGGCAGCGAACTGCGAATCGCGGCTCCGTTGCCTACAAGGTCTGTCAGATTCGTTGCATTTACTGCCCGGCTCCCGACCCATAACGTCGTGGCACGGCAGACGCTTCGTCTCTGTGAGGCAACTGCCGTTGTGGGATCAGTGTTGTCGCTGGGCCAAGGCCTTGCGATTGCTCACTGACGAAAACAACAAACAAGGATCGGGATTGTCATGCGCCATACCACCGTTCTATCCGCGATATTTGGCACCAGCCTGTTGGCTGTGGCCTCGATGGGCCAGGCTGCCGAGAAAAAGAGCCTGGTGTTTTGCTCCGAAGGCAGCCCGGCTGGCTTCGACACCGCGCAATACACGACGGCCACCGATAACGACGCCGCCGAGCCTATCTACAACCGCTTGGCCGAGTTTGAAAAAGGCGCGACCAATGTCGTACCGGGCCTTGCAACCCGTTGGGATATTTCCGAAGACGGCCTGACCTACACCTTCCACCTGCGCGAAGGGGTGAAATTCCACAGCAACAAGGACTTCAAGCCGACGCGTGATTTCAACGCCGACGACGTGCTGTTCACCTTCAATCGCATGCTTGACCCCGAACACCCGTTCCGCAAGGCCTACCCCACCGAGTTTCCGTACTTCAACGGGATGAGCCTGAACAAGAATATCGCCAAGGTCGAGAAAACCGACCCGCACACCGTGGTGATGACCCTGAACACGGTCGACGCCGCGTTTATCCAGAACATCGCCATGAGCTTCGCCTCGATCCTGTCGGCTGAATACGCCGACCATTTGCTCAAGACCGGCAAGCCCAGCGACATCAACCAGAAGCCGATCGGCACCGGGCCGTTCGTGTTCCAGCGTTATCAGAAAGATTCGCAGATCCGCTACACCGGCAATAAACAGTACTGGGACCCGAGCCGCGTGCAGCTCGACCAGCTGATTTTTGCGATCAACACCGACGCGTCGGTGCGGGTGCAAAAGCTCAAGGCCGGCGAATGCCAGATCACCCTGCACCCACGCCCGGCCGACGTCGAAGCCCTGAAGGCCGACCCGAACCTGCAACTGCTGACCAAGCCGGGTTTCAACCTGGGCTACATCGCCTATAACGTGCGGCACAAGCCTTTCGACCAGCTCGAAGTGCGCCAGGCCCTGGACATGGCGGTGAACAAGCAAAGCATTCTCAACGCCGTGTACCAGGGCGCGGGGCAACTGGCGGTCAACGCCATGCCGCCGACCCAGTGGTCTTACGACGACACCATCAAGGACGCCGCCTACAACCCGGAAAAAGCCAAGGAACTGCTCAAGGCCGCCGGCGTGAAGGAAGGTACCGAAATCACCCTGTGGGCGATGCCGGTGCAACGGCCGTACAACCCCAACGCCAAGCTGATGGCTGAAATGCTGCAAAGCGATTGGGCCAGGATTGGCCTCAAGGTCAAGATCGTCAGCTATGAATGGGGCGAGTACATCAAGCGCACCAAGAATGGCGAGCACGATGTCAGCCTGATTGGCTGGACCGGCGACAACGGTGACCCGGACAACTGGCTGGGAACCCTCTACAGCTGCGACGCCATCGGCGGGAACAACTACTCCATGTGGTGTGACCCGGCGTACGACAAGCTGATCAAGCAAGCCAAGGTCGTGACCGACCGCGAACAAAGGACTGTTCTGTACAAACAGGCGCAGCAACTGCTTAAAGCACAGGTGCCAATCACGCCAGTCGCCCACTCGACGGTCAACCAGCCGTTAAGCGCCAAAGTCGAAGGTTTCAAAGTCAGCCCCTTCGGCCGCAACGTTTTCTCGGGCGTCAGTATCACCCCATAAAAAGATAACCGGATTGCGCAGGGTGAGCATTCACCTTGCTGCAAACGTGCAGCCTTATTTCGGGTTTTACCCCAGGGCAAACGTTTGCAAAGGCTTGAAAGAGTTACACACCCAATAGCCGGTTCACCTAAAAAGACCGGCATTAAAAAAGAGAACCAAAGGAGCTTCACCCATGAAACTGAGCAGCACCGCGCTACTGGCCCTGGCCATCAGCAGCATCACGGCCACCGCCTACGCTGAACCTGCAAGCCAGGACTTCGTTCCAACCACACTGGCCGGCACCAGCGCCCAAAGCGAGGCCAAAGGCTTTATCGATGGATTCAGCCTGGGCGGTACAACCCGTAACTGGTTCTCCAGCGAGAACAAATTCCGTGGTCAGCGTTTCTCGTACGAGAAGCACAACGTGACACAAACCGACGCCAACCGTACCAACTGGGTACAGGGCACCATCCTCAACGGCACCTCGGGCTTCACCCAAGGCACCGTGGGCGTGAGCACTGAGGTAGCGGTCTACAACGCTCTGGTCCTGGACCGTAGCAAGCGCGACATCAAGGGTGGCTCCAACCGTACCCTGGCCGACTCCGATGGCGATGCTGTAGGCCAGTGGAGCAAACTGGGCCTGGCCAACGTCAAGTTCCGTGTTTCGAACACCACGTTGACCGCCGGTCGCCAGAACTTCAGCAGCGGCATCGTCGACACCATCGGCAACCGTGCACTGCCTTCAAGCTTTGAAGGTGTGAGCTTCAACAGTGAAGAGTTCAGCAACCTGTCGTTCCAGGGCGGCGTGTTTGACCGCGTTTCGCCACGGACCGAGCAGAGCCTGTCGAAATTCCGTTCCGAATACGGCAATGGCCAGGAAACCGACAAGGTCAAGACCCTGGGCGTTAACTACCAGCCGTTCAAGAGCCTGAAGACCAGCCTGTTCGCCGCCAACGTCGAAGACTTCTGGAACCAGTACTACTTCGGCGCTACCCACGAGCTGGGTGACAGCCAGACCCTGTCCCTGACCACCGGCCTGAACTACTACAAAACTACCGATACCGGTAAAAAGCTGATGGGGAATATCGACAACGATACCTACTCCCTGTCCCTGGGCCTGACTCACCAAGCCCACAGCCTGACCTTCTCCTACCAGGCCATCAACGGTAACGAGTACTTCGACTACCTGCACGAAACCAACGGCATCTACCTGGCCAACTCCTTGACCTCCGACTTTAACGGACCGAACGAGAAATCCTTCCAGATCGCCTACGGCATCAACATGGCCGAATACGGCGTGCCAGGCCTGAAATTCAACGTCTACTCGGCGCGCGGCTGGGGCATCGACGGTACTCACTACACCGGCACTGCCTACGGCGAATCCGGCGTGGCGCGTAGCGACCTGCGTCTGATGGACGGCGAGACTCACCAGGAATACGGCGTGGGCGCGGCTTACGCGATCCAGAGCGGCTCGCTCAAGGCCACGACCATCCGTGGTACCTACGTGACTCACCGTGCCAGCGCCAACCAGGCTGACGGCAACATCCGTGAGTTCCGCCTGGTCACCACCATTCCGTTCAACATTCTTTAATCAGCGCCAGGTAGGCGGCGGGCTCAGGATGAGCCTGCCGCCTACGCTTGTCTGGTCCAATCGATTGCAGAGGGCTCTTAGATGAAAATGCTCCCGTTACAAGCTGCCATTGCCGCTGCGCTGTTGAGCGTCGCGGTCGGCATCTCGGCCAAACCGCTGGTCGTCTGCACCGAAGCCAGCCCGGAAGGTTTCGATCCGGTCCTGTACACCACGGCTGTCACCGCTGACGCCGCGGCTGAAACCATGTTCAACCGCCTGGTGGACTTCAAGCCCGGCACCACCGAAGTGATCCCGGCGCTCGCCAAGGACCTGCCGGAAATCAGTGCCGATGGCCTGACCTACACCTTTCACCTGCGCGACGACATCAAGTTCCACACCACCGACTACTTCAAACCCACGCGCAACCTGAACGCCGACGACGTGCTCTGGAGCTTCCAGCGCCAGCTGGACCCGAAACACCCTTGGCACAACAAGTCCAACGTGGGCTACCCGTACTTTGAAAGCATGGGCTTCAAGGAACTGCTCAAGAGCGTAGAGAAGACCGACGACCACACCGTGGTCTTCACCCTGACCCGCCCTGAAGCACCGTTCCTGGCCGACCTGGCCATGGCGTTTTCCTCGATCCACTCCGCCGAATACGCCGACCAGTTGCTCAAGTCCGGCAAGACCGATGACCTGAACGCCAAGCCCATCGGCACCGGCCCGTTCATCTTCACCCGCTACGCCAAAGACGCCCAAGTGCGCTTCAAGGCCAACCCGGACTACTTCCGTGGCAAGCCGCCGGCAGACCCGCTGATCCTGGCCATCACCACTGACAACAACGTGCGCCTGCAAAAGCTCAAGGCCAACGAATGCCAGATCGCGCTGTACCCAAAACCGGATGACGTGCCGAGCATGAAGGCCGACCCGAACCTGAAGGTCGCGGAACTGGCGGCGATGACCACCGCCTACACCGCCATGAACACCACCCACAAGTACATGAGCGACGCGCGGGTGCGTCACGCGATCAACATCGCGTTCGACAAGAAAGGCTACAACGAGTCCCTGTACGGCAAAGGCAACGCAGTCGACGCCACCGGGCCTTACCCGCCCACCTTGCTGGGCTTCAGCGACAAGCTGAAGAACCCGCCACGTGACCTGGACAAGGCCCGCGCCCTGCTCAAGGAAGCCGGCGTACCGGAAGGCACCGAGATCACCCTGTTCACCCGCAACGGCGGCGGCCCGACCAACCCCAACCCGATGCTCGGCGCCCAGCGCATGCAGGCGGACCTGGCGCAAATCGGCCTGAAAGTGAACATCAAGGTCATGGAATGGGGCGAAATGCTCAAGCGCGCCAAGAATGGCGAACATGACATGGTCTCCGCCGGCTGGGCGGGGGATAACGGGGACCCGGATAACTTCCTCACCCCGAACTTGAGTTGCGATGCAGCGAAAAACGGCGAAAACTACGCCCGCTGGTGTAACAAAGAGTTTCAAGACTTGATCGACAAGGCACGCGCTATCGCTGAACCCGCACAGCGCGCTGCACTCTATGAACAAGCCATGGACGTTTTCGACAAGGACCAACCATGGATTCCCATGGCTTACCCGAAAATGTTTACCGCCATGCGTAAAAACGTCGAGGGTTATACCCAAAGCCCTCTGACTACAAATAACTTCGCCACCACCCAGGTGAAGTAGATAAGAAACGCTCGGCACCGTCGACATTGACGGTGCCGAACCTGCCTAACCGGCTGATTGAGGTACACAACAAGATGTTTAGTTTTATTGCCCGCCGATTGGGGTTATTGATCCCCACGTTTTTCGGCATCACCTTGCTGACGTTCGCGTTGATTCGCATGATCCCTGGCGACCCCGTCGAAGTCATGATGGGCGAACGACGAGTCGACCCCGAGATGCACGCTCAGGCAATGGAACGCCTTGGTCTGAATAAACCGCTTTACGCGCAATACCTGGATTATGTCGGCAAGCTCGCCCACGGCGACCTCGGCGAATCCCTGCGCACCCGTACCAGCGTGTGGACTGAATTCACCGCCCTTTTCCCGGCGACCCTGGAACTGTCCATGGCCGCCCTGTTGTTCGCCGGCATCCTGGGGCTGTTAGCCGGGGTGATCGCGGCCTTGAAGCGAGGATCCCTGTTCGACCATGGGGTGATGGGCATCTCCCTGGCGGGATATTCGATGCCGATCTTCTGGTGGGGCCTGATCCTGATCATGTTCTTCTCCGTGAGCCTGGGCTGGACGCCCGTGTCCGGGCGGATCGACCTGCTCTACGACATCGAGCCGCGCACCGGCTTCATGCTGATCGACACCCTGCTGGCTGACGAGCCGGACGCGTTCTGGGATGCCTTGCACCACCTGATCCTGCCGGCCATCGTGCTCGGCACCATCCCGCTGGCCGTGATCGCGCGGATGACCCGTTCGTCGATGCTTGAAGTGCTGCGCGAAGACTACATCCGCACCGCCAAGGCCAAGGGCCTGTCGCCGGCGCGCGTGGTGTTCGTCCACGGCCTGCGTAACGCCTTGATCCCGGTACTCACCGTGGTCGGCCTGCAAGTCGGCACGCTGCTGGCCGGTGCGGTCCTGACCGAAACCATCTTCTCGTGGCCCGGCATCGGCAAATGGCTGATCGAAGCCATTGGCGCACGGGACTATCCCGTGGTGCAAAACGGCATCCTGTTAATCGCCTGCCTGGTGATTCTGGTGAACTTCGTGGTGGATATCCTCTACGGCTTCGCCAACCCACGCATCCGTCACCAGCGCTGAGATCATGACCATGACCACACCTACTCCCGCGGTAGCAGTCGATCAAAGCCTGCTGTACCCGTCCCCGTACAAAGAATTCTGGCAAGCCTTTTCCAAGAACAAGGGCGCCGTTGCCGGCCTGCTGTTCATGTTACTGGTGGTGTTTTGCGCCATCTTCGCCCCCTGGGTGGCTCCGCATAACCCGAGCGAGCAATACCGTGACTTCCTGCTGACGCCTCCGGCCTGGCTGGAAGGCGGGCAGATCCAGTTCCTGCTGGGCACCGACGAACTGGGCCGTGACCTGCTGTCGCGCCTGATCCAGGGCTCGCGCCTGTCCTTGCTGATCGGCTTGTCGTCGGTGGTGATGTCGTTGATCCCGGGGATCCTGCTGGGTCTGTTCGCCGGTTTCTTCCCGCGCCTGCTCGGCCCAACCATCATGCGTCTGATGGACATCATGCTGGCCCTGCCATCGCTGCTGCTGGCTGTGGCCATTGTCGCGATCCTCGGCCCTGGCCTGATCAACACCGTGATCGCGATTGCGATCGTGTCGCTGCCGTCCTATGTCCGTCTGACCCGCGCGGCGGTGATGGGCGAACTGAACCGTGACTACGTGACCGCCGCCCGCCTCGCCGGCGCCGGCCTGCCGCGCCTGATGTTCGTCACCGTGCTGCCAAACTGCATGGCACCGCTGATCGTTCAGGCCACCTTGAGTTTCTCCTCGGCGATTCTCGATGCCGCGGCCCTGGGCTTCCTGGGCCTTGGCGTACAACCGCCAACCCCTGAGTGGGGCACCATGCTGGCCTCGGCCCGCGACTACATCGAACGCGCCTGGTGGGTCGTGAGTCTGCCTGGCTTGACCATTTTGCTCAGCGTGCTGGCAATCAACCTGATGGGCGACGGCCTGCGCGATGCGCTGGACCCGAAACTCAAGAACGCCGCCTGAGGAGATTCCCATGTCACTGCTAGAAATCAAGAATCTCAATGTCCGCTTCGGCGACAAGACCGCCGTGCCGGTGGTCGATGGCCTCGACATCTCCGTCGACAAAGGCGAAGTACTGGCGATCGTGGGCGAGTCGGGTTCGGGTAAATCCGTGACCATGATGGCGCTGATGGGCCTGATCGAGCACCCCGGCATCGTCACCGCCGACGCCCTGAACTTCGACGGCAAGGACATGCTCAAGCTGAGCAACCGTCAGCGTCGGCAGATCGTCGGCAAAGACCTGGCGATGGTGTTCCAGGACCCGATGACTGCACTGAACCCCAGCTACACCGTGGGTTTCCAGATCGAAGAAGTGCTGCGCCTGCACCTGAAAATGTCCGGCAAGCAAGCGCGCAAGCGTGCCATCGAACTGCTCGAAAAGGTGGAAATCCCGGGCGCAGCCAGCCGTATGGATGCCTACCCGCACCAACTGTCCGGTGGTATGAGCCAACGTGTGGCCATCGCCATGGCAATCGCCGGCGAGCCGAAACTGCTGATCGCCGATGAACCCACCACCGCACTCGACGTGACCATCCAGGCCCAGATCATGGACCTGCTGCTGGCCTTGCAGAAAGAGCAGAACATGGGCCTGGTGCTGATCACTCACGACCTCGCGGTGGTGGCTGAAACCGCCCAGCGCGTGTGCGTGATGTACGCCGGCCAGGCCGTGGAAGTTGGCCAGGTGCCACAGTTGTTCGACATCCCGGCGCACCCGTACAGCGAAGCGCTGCTCAAGGCGATTCCCGAGCACAGCCTGGGCGCCACGCGCCTGGCCACGCTGCCGGGTATTGTTCCCGGCCGTTATGACCGCCCGCAAGGTTGTCTGCTGTCGCCACGCTGCCCGTATGTGCAGGAGTCCTGCCGCGCCCAGCGTCCTGGCCTTGACCCGAAAAGCAACAGCCTCGCCCGCTGCTTCTACCCGCTGAATCAGGAGGTGGCGTAATGGCCGTCGTACTTACCGCCCGCGACCTGACCCGTCACTACGAAGTGTCCCGTGGCCTGTTCAAGGGCCACGCGCTGGTGCGTGCGCTCAATGGTGTGTCGTTCGAACTGGAAGCCGGCAAGACCCTCGCGGTCGTGGGCGAATCCGGTTGCGGCAAATCCACCCTGGCCCGCGCCCTGACGCTGATTGAAGAACCGTCTTCCGGCTCGCTGAAAATCGCAGGGCAAGAAGTTGCCGGGGCCGACAAGGCCCAGCGCAAGCAATTGCGCAAAGACGTGCAGATGGTGTTCCAGAGCCCGTACGCCTCGTTGAACCCGCGCCAGAAGGTCGGTGACCAACTGGGCGAGCCGCTGCTGATCAACACCAACCTGTCCGCCGCCGAGCGTCGGGAAAAGGTCCAGGCGATGATGAAGCAAGTCGGCCTGCGCCCTGAGCATTATCAGCGCTACCCGCACATGTTCTCCGGTGGCCAGCGCCAGCGGATCGCACTGGCCCGGGCGATGATGCTGCAACCCAAGGTGCTGGTAGCGGACGAACCGACCTCGGCGCTGGACGTGTCGATCCAGGCCCAGGTGCTGAACCTGTTCATGGACCTGCAGCAGGAATTCAACACCGCCTACGTATTCATCTCCCACAACCTCGCGGTGGTGCAACACGTCGCCGATGACGTGATGGTGATGTACCTCGGCCGCCCGGTGGAGGTCGGTCCGAAGGAAGACATCTACGCACGCCCGCTGCACCCGTACACCCAGGCGCTGCTGTCGGCGACCCCGACCATTCATCCGGACCCGAACAAACCGAAGATCAAAATCGTCGGCGAGTTGCCCAACCCGTTGAACCCGCCATCCGGCTGCGCGTTCCACAAGCGCTGCCCGTACGCGACCCAGCTGTGCAGCACCGATGAACCGGTGCTGCGACCACTCGACAACCGCCAGGTGGCTTGCCATTACGCGGAGCAATTTGTGGTCTGACGTGCAAAAAAAATGCTCTGGAGGGTGAGTCCAGAGCATTCCAGTGTTCTACAGCCCTGCTTGTCGGATAGCGCATCTGTCCGGTAAGCGGGGCTTTCTTTTGCCTGCGTTACTTACGTATCGCTGTCGCCATCGTTGTAGGTGTCGCTGTCTTCGCCGTCATTGTCCGGGTTCTCGGCGTCGTCATCGTCCTTGGAACCGCCCTGGTTCTCGTCACCAGGCTCGGATTCACTCTTGGCCAGCTGCAAGCCACCCGCCTGCACCGTCTTCGCCGCCACAAACCCGGTGCCATGGCTTTGCACAGCCGTTGTGGCCCACGCGGAAGACATACCCAACGACAACATCACCAGCACTTTGAGCAACAGCACCACACGTTGAAAGATACTCATGGTCGAATTCCGCCCAGTCAGGAGTTGAATTGCGTACGACGGCTGTCCGCCGTCGCCTTGCTTCAAGCTAGTCCCGAACTGAAGTTTTCGCCAATGAAACAAGCCGGATAGCAGCCAAAGAAAAAGGCGAAGCCATCACCGCTTCGCCCTCTCTTATATTGCCAACCCTTAGTGATGCTCGCGGGTCGCGCGGAATTTCACATCCGGCCAGCGCTCTTCCATCAGCGCCAGGTTGACCCGGGTCGGGGCCAGGTAGGTCAGGTGACCACCGCCGTCGATCGCGAGGTTTTCCACGGCCTTGATCTTGAACTCTTCCAGCTTCTTCTTATCGCTGCAATCGATCCAGCGCGCGGAGTACACGGTGATCGGCTCGTAGGAGCATTCGACCTTGTATTCCTCTTTCAGGCGACTGGCCACCACATCGAACTGCAGCACACCGACGGCGCCGAGGATGATGTCGTTGCTGCGTTCCGGGAAGAACACCTGGGTCGCGCCCTCTTCAGCCAACTGCTGCAAACCCTGGCGCAGTTGCTTGGATTTCAGCGGGTCACGCAGGCGTACGCGGCGGAACAGTTCCGGGGCGAAGTGCGGGATACCGGTGAAGCCCAGTACTTCGCCTTCGGTGAACGTGTCACCGATCTGGATGGTGCCGTGGTTGTGCAAACCGATGATGTCGCCGGCAAACGCCTCTTCCAGTTGCTCACGCTCGGAGGAGAAGAAAGTCAGGGCGTCGCCGATGCGCACGTCCTTGCCGGTACGCACGTGGCGCATCTTCATGCCTTTTTCGTATTTGCCGGAGCAGATGCGCATAAAGGCAATACGGTCGCGGTGCTTGGGGTCCATGTTCGCCTGGATCTTGAACACGAAGCCGGCAAACTTCTCTTCCACCGGCTCCACGGTACGCTCGTTGGCGACACGGGCCAGCGGCTTGGGTGCCCAATTGACCACGGCGTCCAGCACGTGATCGACACCGAAGTTGCCCAGGGCGGTACCGAAGAACACCGGCGTCAGCTGGCCGTCGAGGAATTCCTGCTGGTTGAACTCGTGGCAGGCGCCCTGCACCAGTTCCAGCTGGTCGACAAACCGGTCGTACTCGTCACCCAGGTGGGCGCGGGCTTCGTCGGAGTCGAGCTTCTCGATGATTTTCACATCGGTACGTTCGTGGCCGTGGCCGGCGGTGTACACGATGATGTAGTCGTCAGCCAGGTGGTACACGCCCTTGAAGTCGCGGTAGCAACCAATCGGCCAGGTGATCGGCGCGGCCTTGATCTTCAGGACGGCTTCGATTTCGTCCAGCAGTTCGATCGGGTCGCGGATGTCACGGTCGAGTTTGTTGATAAAGCTGACAATCGGCGTGTCCCGCAGGCGGCAGACGTCCATCAGCGCGATGGTCCGTGGCTCAACGCCTTTACCGCCGTCGAGGACCATCAATGCCGAGTCCACTGCCGTCAGGGTGCGGTAGGTGTCTTCGGAGAAGTCTTCGTGGCCCGGGGTGTCGAGCAGGTTGATCATGTGGTCGCGATACGGGAACTGCATGACCGACGTGGTAATGGAAATACCACGCTGCTTTTCCATTTCCATCCAGTCAGAGGTGGCATGGCGGTCGGATTTGCGGGATTTCACCGTGCCGGCTACCGCGATCGCCTTGCCCATCAGCAACAGCTTCTCGGTGATGGTGGTTTTACCGGCATCGGGGTGGGAAATAATGGCGAAAGTGCGGCGTTTCGCGACTTCGGCGGCCTGGTGGGTCATGGGAAATCGCCTGGCAGGTGAGTCAAAAAAGGGCGGCGAGTATAGCGCAAACCCGGGGTGACGGACCACCGTTCACCCCATTGGGGGTGGCTAATTGCTGCCAAGTATGGAACCTTTTAAAAGGTAGAGACGTCCACTCCCCTGCTACCGCACTCGTAACAGGGGCTGAAAAATCAGCAAGTTAGCCTGACGAGGCTGCGCTCATGGCTCGACCGCATACCGCGTTGCCGGTAGTGGCGAGCTGCTATTCGCGACCACATTCGCCGACAGCCAGGAATGGCATTGCCGCTCGGAAATGTGTTCGCCGACAAAAGAAAAAAGGAGTCCGCCTGTGGCTATTCGCTATGGCAAAGGGCTGATAGGAGGAGCGGTTGTCGTCGCTCTCCTGGCCCTGCTGGTCCACTGGATCGGCATCAACACGATCGAACTGTACCGCGACGATTTGTTGTTTTACCTGCAAGCTCACTTGATCCTCGTCCTTGTTTCGATGCTGGCCGCCCTGATCGTAGGGATTCCCGCCGGTATTCTGCTAAGCCGACCGACTATGGTCGGGCGCGCAGAACGCTTCATGCAGATCTTCAACATCGGCAATACCGTCCCTCCCCTGGCCGTACTGGCCATCGCCCTCGGTGTCCTTGGCATCGGCAGCGGCCCCGCGATCTTCGCGCTGTTCCTCGCCTCGTTGCTGCCCATCGTGCGCAACACCTATGAAGGCCTGAAAAACGTTCAAGGTTCCCTCAAGGAAGCCGCCGTCGGCATCGGCATGACGCCGCGCCAGGTGCTGTTTCGCGTCGAGCTGCCCAACGCCGTGCCGATCATCATCGGCGGTGTGCGCGTGGCCCTGGCGATCAACGTCGGTACCGCGCCCCTGGCGTTCCTGATTGGCGCCAACAGCCTGGGCAGCCTGATCTTCCCCGGCATCGCCCTGAACAATCAGCCGCAACTGTTGCTCGGCGCCGCGTGCACCGCGCTGCTGGCCTTGCTGCTCGACGGTCTGGTGACCATGGCCAGCCGCCTTTGGCTGGAACGCGGGTTGCGTCCGTCTTAAGGCTTTGGCAAAGGAATTCACATGAAAAAACTGACATTGATATTGAGCTGCGTCCTGCTGTTCGCAGGGTTTGCGCAAGCCGCTGAAAAACCGGTCATTCGCATCGGCGCCCGGGTGTTCACCGAACAGACCCTGCTCGCCGAAATCACCTCCCAGTACCTGCGCACCAAGGGTTACGACACCCGTGTGACCGGCGGCCTGGGCAGCAACCTGGCGCGCAGTGCCCAGGAAAGCGGGCAACTGGACCTGATCTGGGAATACACCGGCGTGTCGCTGGTGGCCTACAACCACGTCGACGAGAAGCTCGACAGCGAACAGTCCTACGCCCGGGTGAAAGAACTCGACGCGAAAAAAGGCCTTGTCTGGCTCTCCCCGTCGAAATTCAGCAACACCTACGCCCTGGCGCTGCCAGAGAACGTGGCCAAGGAATTCCCGCAGATCAACAGCATCAGCGACCTGACCAGCGCCCTGGCCGAGAAAACCAAGGGCACACGCCTGGTGGCCCTCGACACTGAGTTCGCCAACCGTTCCGACGGCATGGCCGGCATGGTCAAGCTGTACGACATGAACCTGACCCGCAAGAACACCCGGCAGATGGACGCCGGCCTGGTGTACACCGCGCTGCGTAATGGCCAGGTGTTTGCCGGTTTGGTCTACACCACCGACGGTCGCCTGAACGCCTTCAAATTGAAGCTGCTGGATGACGACAAGCATTACTTCCCGGACTACACCGCAGCCCCCGTGGTGCGTCAGGTTTACCTCGACGCTCACCCGCAACTGGCCGCCGACCTCAAGCCACTGGCTGCGCTGTTCGATGACGAAACCATGCGCCAGCTGAATGCGCGGGTCGATGTCGACCATGAAAGCCCGTCCGCTGTGGCCGCAGATTTCCTGCGCCAGCATCCGATCAACTAAGAGGAGAAGACATGGAATTCCTGAACGCCTTTTCCCATCTTGATTGGGCACTCGTCCTGCAACTGACCTGGCAGCACATCACCCTGGTCGGCATCGCAGTCATCCTGGCCATCGTCGTGGGCGTGCCCCTGGGCGTGCTGATGACCCGCTTCCCGACCCTCGCCGGCCCGTTGCAAGCCAGTGCCACGGTGCTGCTGACCGTGCCGTCGATTGCCTTGTTCGGCCTGCTGCTGCCGTTCTACTCCAAGTTCGGCCAGGGCCTGGGGCCGATGCCGGCGATCACCGCCGTGTTCCTCTACTCCCTGCTGCCCATCATGCGTAACACCTACCTCGCCCTCACCGGCGTGGAACCGGGCATCCGCGAAGCCGCCAAAGGCATCGGCATGACCTTCGGCCAGCGCCTGCGCATGGTCGAACTGCCGATTGCCGTGCCGGTGATCCTCGCCGGTGTGCGTACCGCCGTCGTCATGAACATTGGTGTGATGACCATCGCCGCCACCATCGGCGCCGGTGGCCTGGGTGTACTTATTCTGGCTTCCATCAGCCGCAGCGACATGTCGATGCTGATCGTTGGCGCCGTACTGGTCAGTCTCCTGGCCATCTTCGCCGACCTGCTTCTGCAATGGCTGCAACGCACGCTGACTCCAAAAGGACTGCTCAAATGATCGAACTTCAAAACCTGACCAAGACCTTCCAAAGCAACGGCAAAACCATCACCGCCGTTGATTCCGTAAGCCTGACCGTCAACGAAGGCGAGATTTGCGTATTCCTCGGCCCGTCGGGTTGCGGCAAGAGCACCACGCTGAAGATGATCAACCGCCTGATCAAGCCGACCTCCGGCAAGATCCTGATCAATGGCGAAGACACCACCGACCTCGACGAAGTGACCCTGCGTCGCAACATCGGCTATGTGATCCAGCAGATCGGCCTGTTCCCGAACATGACCATCGAAGAAAACATCGTGGTGGTGCCCAAGCTGCTGGGCTGGGACAAGCAGAAATGCCACGACCGCGCCCGCGAGTTGATGAGCATGATCAAGCTGGAGCCCAAGCAGTACCTGCACCGCTACCCGCGTGAGCTGTCGGGTGGCCAGCAACAGCGGATCGGCGTGATCCGCGCCCTGGCGGCGGATGCCCCGCTGCTGCTGATGGATGAGCCGTTCGGTGCGGTCGACCCGATCAACCGCGAGATGATTCAGAACGAGTTCTTCGAGATGCAACGCGCGCTGAACAAGACCGTGATCATGGTCAGCCACGACATCGACGAAGCCATCAAGCTGGGCGACAAGATCGCGATCTTCCGCGCCGGCAAGCTGCTGCAGATCGATCACCCGGACACCCTGCTGGCCCACCCTGCCGACGAATTCGTCAGCAACTTCGTAGGCCAGGACAGCACCCTCAAGCGCCTGTTGCTGGTGAAAGCCGAGGATGCGGCGGACAACGCGCCGTCGGTCAGCCCGGAGACGCCGGTGGCGGAGGCCCTGGAGCAGATGGACGAACTGGACCGTCGCTACGTGGTGGTCACCGATGCCGAGAACAAGGCGCTGGGTTATGTGCGACGTCGCGACCTGCATCGTCAGACCGGTACCTGCGGCCAGTACCTGCGTGAATTCAACGCCACGGCGGCGTATGACGAGCATTTGCGCATCCTGTTGTCGCGCATGTACGAGTTCAACCGCTCGTGGTTGCCGGTGATGGACGCGGAGCGGGTGTTCCTCGGGGAAGTGACCCAGGAGTCGATTGCCGAGTACTTGAGCTCCGGTAAGTCCCGTGGGGGCAAGACCAGCATTGTTTCGCCGGCCGAGACAGCACTGGCCTGATAAATCTGCTTCTGTGGCGAGGGGGCTTGTCCCCCTCGCCACAAAAGCCCTCGCTAACCAGCAGTTTCCCATTCAAATTGCCCCATCGGGGGAACATCAATCCGTCATACCGGTCGGTTACATAAGTAGCTGCACGCGGCCTCACGACGAACGCGTGCAAAAACGCGACATTTTTAGTTGATCTATAGCCCCTCACGTCCTAAAGTTCGCGCCGAACGTCCATGCTGGAAACGATCCATCCGGCTCAAGTACTGACGACGAGACAGCAAGGCCAAGGGAAGCGGTTGATCCCATGGCCTTTTTGCTTTCGGCGACATGCCTTGGGAAGTAGGCGAACCAAAGTGGGGATACGGAGGACGTTCATTTGCACCCATTGATCAATTTAGTTTGCCAGTAGGAGTTCCCAGCATGTCGATCCAGGTCGAAGACTATTTCGCGCGCGCCACTTTTGACAAAATGAAGGCGTTCGCCGATACCCAGGAAACCCCGTTCGTGGTGATCGACACCGCGATGATCAGCCAGGCCTACGATGACCTGCGCGCCGGTTTCGAATTCGCCAAGGTGTACTACGCCGTCAAGGCCAACCCGGCCGTCGAGATCATCGACCTGCTCAAAGACAAAGGTTCGAGCTTCGACATCGCGTCGATCTACGAGCTGGACAAGGTCATGGACCGCGGCGTCAGCCCGGACCGTATCAGCTACGGCAACACCATCAAGAAATCCAAGGACATCCGCTACTTCTACGAGAAGGGCGTGCGCCTGTTCTCCACCGACTCCGAAGCCGACCTGCGCAACATCGCCAAGGCTGCCCCGGGCTCGAAAGTCTATGTGCGCATCCTGACCGAAGGCTCGACCACGGCCGACTGGCCGCTGTCGCGCAAATTCGGCTGCCAGACCGACATGGCCATGGACCTGCTGATCCTCGCCCGCGACCTGGGCCTGGTGCCTTACGGCATCTCCTTCCACGTCGGTTCGCAGCAGCGTGACATCAGCGTGTGGGACGCGGCGATCGCCAAGGTCAAAGTGATCTTCGAGCGCCTGAAGGAAGAAGACGGCATCCACCTGAAGCTGATCAACATGGGCGGTGGCTTCCCGGCCAACTACATCACCCGTACCAACAGCCTGGAAACCTACGCCGAGGAAATCATCCGCTTCCTCAAGGAAGACTTCGGTGACGACCTGCCGGAAATCATCCTGGAACCGGGCCGTTCGTTGATCGCCAACGCCGGGATCCTGGTCAGTGAGGTGGTATTGGTTGCGCGTAAATCCCGCACCGCCGTCGAGCGTTGGGTATACACCGACGTGGGCAAATTCTCCGGCCTGATCGAAACCATGGACGAAGCCATCAAGTTCCCGATCTGGACCGAGAAGAAAGGCGAGATGGAAGAAGTGGTCATCGCCGGCCCGACCTGTGACAGCGCCGACATCATGTACGAGAACTACAAGTACGGCCTGCCGCTCAACCTGGCGATTGGTGACCGGATGTACTGGTTGTCCACCGGTGCGTACACCACCAGCTACAGCGCGATTGAATTCAATGGCTTCCCGCCGCTGAAATCGTTCTACCTGTAAGCCGGCGGCAAACAAAAAACCCATGACGCGTCATGGGTTTTTTTGTGGGTTCAGGAAAGCTCGGCGGTGCGTCGCTGGTAGGCCACAGCCATCGCCCGAATCTGCGGGTCGTTGGCGGCAGACAACGCCTTGTGCGCCACACGCAAGAACTTCAGATTCCCGCCCGCCAGCGCCTTGCGCAGCCACTCCAGCGCCGCGTCGACCTGGCCGCGATCCGCCAACACCGCCGCATAACTGAACTGCCCGCGAAAATCCCCGCCTTGCGCCGACCGGCGATACCACGCCACCGCCGCCTCCAGATCCCTGGGGCAAAACTGCCCTTCTTCCAGATAACGCCCCAGCAGGTTCATTGACTTGGCATGGCCCAGTTCCGCTGCCTGTCGATAACACGCCAGCGCCAGGCCTTGGTCTTCGGCAACCCCGCGCCCGGTCGCCAGCAGGTTGGCATAGTTATACAACCCCCAATCCAAGCCGCCTTCTGCCGCCAGACGATATTCCCGTGCCGCCGCCACCGCATCCGCCGTGCAACCCCAGCCATGCTCCAGGCAACGCCCGAGCATGTTGCGCGCCATCCAGTGCCCGCCTTGGGCCGCGATGCGGAACCAGCGCACCGCCAGCGCTTCATCGCGCTCGATGCCGCGCCCTTCCAGCAGGATTTGCCCAAGCAGCGCCTGGGCATCCACCACGCCCTCCTTCGCCGCGATCAAAATCGCCTGGGCGGCCCGCACCGGGGAGTCGTCGAGCATGCTCTGCAATTGCTCAACGTTGAGGACTTCTTCACGACGCAATAAAAAGCCCACGGTCAGACCTCAACCCAGCGGCGCAGCAGGTTGTGATAGGTGCCGGTGAGCTGGATCAGCGCCGGGTGGTCGGGCACGTCCCGGCTCAGTTGCTGGATCGCCCCGTCCATCTCGAACAGCAAGGTGCGCTGGCTGTCTTCGCGCACCAGGCTTTGGGTCCAGAAAAACGAGGCGTAGCGCGCGCCACGGGTCACGGCGTTGACCTTGTGCAGGCTGGAGCCGGGGTACAGCACCATATCGCCCGCCGGCAACTTGACCCGTTGCAAACCGAAGGTGTCCTGGATTTCCAGCTCGCCGCCGTCGTAGTCGTCGGGGTCGCTGAAAAACACGGTGGAGGACAGGTCAGTGCGCACGCGCTCGTGGCTGCCTTTGGACTGGCGCACAGCGTTGTCGATATGGAAGTCGAAACTGCCACCCGCCGTGTAACAGTTGAGCAACGGAGGGATGACCTTGTGCGGTAACGCCGCCGACATAAACAAAGGATTTTTCCACAGTCGATCGAGGATCGCCGCGCCGATTTCCTTTGCCAGCGGGTGGCCTTCCGGCAGTTGCAGGTTGTGTTTGGCCTTGGCCGATTGATGACCGGCAGTGATTTTGCCGTCGGCCCAATCGGCCTCCGCCAGGGCTTCGCGGATGCGCAGCACTTCCTCGCGAGAGAACAGGCCGGGAATGTGCAGCAGCATGGGGGCGTTACCTGAAAACAGTGAGGCGCCAATGGTAGTGATTCTTATTGACTGTGCACAACCCCACTCCCAGCCAAACGACGAACGAGATCGTAAAAACCGTAAGCAAAAAGTGTAAAGAACGTAAATTCAGTGCGAATAGTAATGTATCGCAATTGATATAAAGTCTTGTTCTCCCTATATTCCGCGGCCTCACCTCCTTGGGGAAAGGACACACTCATGCCGCGCACTTCGATAAAAACACCTGCCAGTTCACCACGCTTGCTGGCCTCGGCCATCGGCGTTGCCATCAGCGCCAGCGCTGCCGCCCAAATGGCGCAAGCAGCTGAAGACACCGAGCAGAAAGGCGAGCGCAACAGCATTTCCCTGGGGGCCACCAGCATCACCGGCCAGGAACAGGACAACACGTCCTACCAGGTCGAAAAAGCCTCTTCGCAGAAGTACACCGCGCCGCTGGTCGACACCCCGCGCTCGGTCACCGTGGTGCCACAGCAAGTACTCAAGGACACCGCCGCCACCTCGTTGCAGGATGCCTTGCGCACCGTGCCGGGGATTACCTTCGGCGCCGGTGAAGGCGGCAACCCCCAGGGCGACCGGCCGTTCATTCGCGGCTTTGACGCACAGGGCGACACCTACCTCGACGGCGTGCGTGACACCGGCGGCCAGAGCCGCGAGATCTTCGACATCGAGTCGATCGAAGTCAGCAAAGGCCCCAACTCGTCCTTCGGTGGTCGCGGGTCGGCCGGCGGCAGCCTCAACCTGGTCAGCAAGACGCCGCAGGCGCGGGACTTCACCAACGGTGGTTTCACCTACGGCTCCGACCAGACCCGTCGCTACGTGCTCGACGTCAACCGTCAGTTCCTGGACAGTGCCGCGTTCCGCCTGAACCTGATGAGCCACGAACAGAACGTCGCCGGGCGTGACGCCGTCAACTACGACCGTTGGGGTGTGGCCCCATCGCTGACCTTCGGCCTGGGCACCCCGACCCGCGTCAACCTCAGCTACTACCACATGGAAAGCAACGACCTGCCGGATTCGGGCATTCCGTATGGCTACAGCAACAGCGGCGCCAGAGCTGCCCATGTGCATGACAAACCCACCGACGGCGGCGACAGCAACAACTTCTACGGCCTCAAGGATCGCGACTTCCGCAAGACCCGCGCCGACATCAGTACGTTCTCCATCGAGCACGACCTGAACGACAACATGACGCTGAAAAACACCCTGCGCCATGGCAACACCGGCCAGGACTACATCGTCACCCAACCGGACGACAGCCAGCACAACGTCAACCAGTTCGGCACCGTGTGGCGGCGCGCGAACACTCGCGTATCCACCACCGAAACCACCACCAACCAGACCGACCTGTTTGGCAGCTTCCAGGCCTTCGGCTTCAAGAACACCTACTCCACCGGCCTGGAATTCACCGGCGAAGAAACCCGCTACAGCGGCTACACCGTCAGCCCGAACAGCAACCCCGGTTGCCCGGCGCCCGGCAAAGGTGGCCAGTGCACCTCGCTGGGTAATCCGAACCCGGACGATGCCTGGACCGGCAGCATTGCGCGCAACTACAACGGCACCAACACCAAGGCCACCAGCCGCGCCGCCTATGTATTCGACACCATCGAACTGGACCCGCAATGGCTGCTGAACGTTGGCCTCCGCTACGACACCTTCGACACCGTGGCCAACACCAATGCGGTGCCGACCGCCACCGTCAAGGCCCGCAGCAAAATCAAGAACGACAGCCAATTCTTCAACTGGCAGGCCGGCCTGGTCTGGAAGCCACTGGATAACGGCAGCATCTATGCCTCCTACGCGACCTCGGCCTCGCCTGCCGGCGGCCTGGTAGGCGAAGGCGCAGATGGCAACCCGCTGTCTGCCGGTGCCGCCACCAGCGACCTGAAACCCGAAGAGACCGTCAATTACGAACTGGGCACCAAGTGGGACCTGTTCCACGATCGCCTGTCCCTGACCGCCGCGGTGTTCCGCACCGAGAAGAAAAACACGCGGATCCTGGTGGACGCGCTGACCTATGAAAACGGCGGCGAATCCCGTGTGGACGGCCTGGAATTGTCCGCCAGCGGCAAGCTCACCGATCAATGGCAAGTGTTCGCCGGCTACAGCTACCTGAAAAGCGAACTGGTGGACCCAGGCTTGAACGGCCGGAACGGCGTCATCAGCGCGGGCTCCAACAAAGGCAACCAAATGCCCAACACGCCGAAGAACACCTTCAGCCTGTGGACAACCTATGACGTGACCCCAAAACTGACCGTCGGCGGCGGCGCATTCTATGTCGACGAAGTCTATGGCGATGCCGGCAACACCGTTTACGTGCCGTCGTACACCCGCTACGACGCCATGGCCAGCTACAAACTGACCAAGAACGTGGACCTGCAATTGAACGTGCAGAACCTCACCGACAAGACCTACTACGACAAGGCCTACTCGGCACATTTCGCCAACCAGGCCGCCGGCCGCACGGCGATGCTGACCACCAGTTTCCATTTCTAAACCGATACACATCACCGCACAAAACCCCACGCATCGGATGCGTGGGGTTTTTGCATGTAAAAAAGAATCTTTCTCGAATACTCGCGGCATAATGCGCGCCGTGAGCCACCTAACCTGATGACGAGGCCGTACGACGTGTTGAAGAAAACCCTGTTCCAGTTGCATTGGTTCTTCGGCATTACCGCCGGGCTGGTGTTGGCCTTGATGGGGATCACCGGCGCGACGGTGTCGTTCCAGGACGAAATCATCGAGGCGCTGAACCCGACCGTGTTGACGGTGGAAAAGCGTCCGGCCGGCGTACTGCCGCCCGTTGAACTGGTGCGCCTGCTGGAAGCCCGGGAAGGCAAAGTGGTGTCGATGCTCACGGTGCAACCCGACAGCACCAACGCCGCCAAGGTCTGGTTCACCCCGCCGCCCGGTGAACGCCGCGGCCAGATGCGCTACTTCGACCCGTACACCGGCGATTACCTGGGCGACCCGGTCGGCCAGGACTTCTTCGGCTTCGTGCTGCAACTGCACCGCTTCCTCGCCATCGGCGACACCGGCCGGCAAATCACCGGCGCCTGCACGCTGATCCTGGTGTTCTTCTGCCTCTCGGGCCTGTACCTGCGCTGGCCGCGCCAGGTGGCAAGCTGGCGCGCGTGGCTGACCCTGGACTGGCGTAAAAAAGGCCGCAGCTTCAACTGGGACCTGCACTCGGTGTTCGGCACCTGGTGCCTGCTGTTCTATCTGTTGGCGGCGCTGACCGGGCTGTTCTGGTCTTACGAGTGGTACAGCGACGGCATGACCAAACTGCTGTCCGACGCCCCGCAGAACGAACGGGTGCGCAAACGCGGCCCGGCGCCGGGAGGCCCCGCGCCCGTGGCCAATTACGACGCGATCTGGAGCAGCATCTACAGCAACGCCGGGCCAGGCCTGAGCGGCTATAACATCCGCATGCCAGCGGTCGCCGGCCAACCGGCTACCGTCTACTACTTGCTGAAGACCTCGCCCCACGACCGCGCACTGAACCAGATCAACCTCGACCCGGCCACCGGCGAGGTCAAGTCCCATGAGACCTACGCCGGCAAAAGCTTCAAGGCACAGATCCTGACCAGCATCTATGCGCTGCACACCGGCAGCTACTTCGGCCTGCCCGGGCGGATCATCCTGACGTTCACCGCGCTGCTGATGCCGCTGTTCTTCATCACCGGCTGGCTGTTGTACCTGGACCGTCGCCGCAAGAAGCACCAGGTCCGTGAGGCACGCAAAGGCCTGACCGACAACCACAGCGACGCACCGGCCTGGCTGATCGGTTTTGCCAGCCAGAGCGGCTTTGCCGAGCAACTGGCCTGGCAGACCGCCGGGCAATTGCAGGCCGCCGGCTTGCCGGTGAATGTGCAGTCACTGGGCAGCGTCAGCGAAGAAGACTTGCGCCAGTCGAGCCATGCGCTGTTCGTGGTCAGCACCTTCGGCGACGGCGAAGCCCCCGACAGCGCCCGTGGTTTCGAGCGCAGCGTGCTCGGCCAGGACCTGTCCCTCAAGGGCTTGAACTACTCGGTGCTGGCCCTGGGAGACCGTCAGTATCAACACTTCTGCGGCTTCGCCCGGCGCCTGCATTTCTGGTTGACCAACCAGGGCGGCAACCCGCTGTTCGCCCCGGTGGAAGTCGACAGCGGCGACACCGATGCGCTGCTGCACTGGCAACAACAACTGGGCCAACTGACCGGCCATGCACCCGCCGCAGCCTGGGCCACCGCGACCTATGAAAACTGGACGCTGAACCAGCGCACCTTGCTCAATCCCGACAGCAGTGGCTCCGGCGTCTATCTGCTTGGGCTCACCCCGCCCGCCCCCCGGGATTGGCTGGCCGGTGACCTGGTGGAAGTGCTGCCGCGCAATTGCCCGTGGGCCATCGAGCATTTCCTCGAAGGCCTGGGGCTGGCCGGCAGCGAAGGTGTCGTCATCGACGGCCTGGCACAGGCCCTCGACCAGGCGTTGGCCAGCCGCCAACTGCCGGACAATCGCGCGCATCTGGTGGGCCTGCATGCCCAGGCACTGGTCAATGCGCTGGTGCCGTTGAGCATGCGCGAATACTCCATCGCCTCGATTGCCAGCGACGGCGTGCTGGAACTGATCGTGCGCCAGGAACGTCACGCCGACGGCGGCCTGGGCGTGGCGTCCGGCTGGCTGACGGAACATGCGCCGATAGGTTCGGCGATCAGCCTGCGCCTGCGACGCAACAGTGGCTTCCACCTGCCGACCGCGCCGGTACCGATGATTCTGCTGGGCAACGGCACCGGTCTGGCCGGGCTGCGCAGCCTGCTCAAGGCCCGGATTGCCGACGGCCAGCAGCGCAACTGGCTGCTGTTTGGCGAACGCAATATCGCCCACGACTACCATTGCCAGGACGAGCTGCAAGGCTGGTTGGCCAGCGGCGACCTGGCGATGCTGGACCTGGCGTTTTCCCGGGACCAGGCCGAAAAAATCTACGTTCAGGACCGCCTGCGTGAGTCGGCGGATGTGCTGCGTAAATGGATCGCCGAGGGCGCAGCGATATATGTCTGCGGCAGTCTGCAGGGCATGGCGGCGGGTGTGGATCAGGTGCTGCACGATGTGCTGGGCAGCGAGGCGGTTGAGCGGTTGATCGAGCAGGGCCGCTATCGCCGGGATGTTTACTGAGCTAACGGCGAACGCTCTAGTTGTGGCGAGGGAGCTTGCTCCCGCTGGGTTGCGAAGCAACCCCAAAACCAAGCAACCGAGGTCTTGCGGGAAGTACAGAGATGGCCTTGTTGGGGCTGCTGCGCAGCCCATCGGGAGCAAGCTCCCTCACCACAGGAAGCCCGCTCGCCTTGGGTATTCGGTTACCAGCGATACGTCGCTGAGGCCACCGCCGTACGCGGGTTGCCGAACAGGCACCGGGTAGCGTCGTAGCAACCGGAGATGTACTGGTCGTTGGTCAGGTTGGTGACATTGAGCGCCAGCTTCCACGGCCCGGTCTGGTAGTGCGCCGATGCATCAAACACCGTATACGACGGCACCTCCAACGAGTTGTCCGCCGCCCCCGGGTTGGCCCCGACATAGCGCACACCCGCGCCCACCCCGAAGTTCTTCAACACCCCATCACGCAAGGTGTAGTCCGCCCACAGCGACGCCATGTTGCGCGGGATCGGAATGAAGGTTGGCGTCTTGCCCTCGCTGACGTCGTTGGCCTTGGTGATCTTCACATCCTGATAGGTGTAGCTGGCGATCAGGTCCAGCTCACGGCTCAGGCTGGCCGTACCTTCCAGCTCAAACCCACGAGAACGGATCTCGCCGGTCTGCACGTTGAAGTTAGGGTTCAGCGGGCTCGGCGTGGTCACATTGCTTTGGGTGATCTGGAACACCGCCGCAGTGACCGAGGCGTTGCTGTTCCTGGGGCTGAACTTGATCCCGGCTTCGTACTGCTCGGCTTCGGTGGGGTCGAAGGGTTTGCCGTTGGCATCGATCCCCGAGTTCGGCGTAAAGCCGGTGGAATAACTGGCATACGGCGCCAGGCCATTGTCCGCCACATACACCACGCCTACCCGGCCACTGAGGGCCTCGTCCTTTTGCTCGACGTGAGTACCGGACACATGCTCGCTGGTTTCAGAGCTGGCCCAGTCATAGCGACCGCTCAGGGTCAGGCGCCAGTGATCATCCAGCTTGAGCTGGTCCTGCACATAGAGGCCGGTCTGGCTCAGCGTCGAATTCGGACGGTAACGCGAGCTTTGCTGCGGGTCGTTGAACACCGAAGGATCGAACGGCACGAACACCGGGTTGTAGAGGTTCAACGAGGGTGCGGCGGCGGCCACGTCACGCTCGCTGCTGTTCTGATGCTGGTAATCCAGGCCGATCAACAGCGTCTGATCGATGCCTGCGGCAGTGAAATCAGCCTGGGCCTGGTTGTCGACCGTCCAGCGCTTGTAGGTGAAATCGTCGATCTCGGCGGCGCGGGAAATGGTGGTCAGGGAACCGGGTTCAAAACCGGTGCCGTAGATCATATTGTCGTCCAGATCCAGGCGCGAATAGCGCAGGTTCTGCCGCACTTGCCAGGTGTCGTTCAGGCGCTTGGAGAATTCGTAGCCCAGGGAAAACTGCTTCTTCTCGTACTTCTGAAAGGCCTTGTCGGCGGGGAACACGTCGCGACGGATATGCCCGTTGGGGTTGAAATTGATGGTCCCGGCGGCCGGGTAGAAACCGTCGCCGGAGTTGCTGTCGTCATACAGCCAGGACGCCAACAGGGTCAGGCGCGTGTCGTCGTCCGGCTGGAAGGTCAGGGACGGTGCCAGGGACTGGCGCTTGTCCTGCCACGGCGTGTCCTGAATGTTCTGGTCACGCAGCACGCCCACCATGCGGTACGACCACACGCCCTGCTCGTCCAGCGGCCCGGTGCTGTCGAAGCTGATTTGCTTGCGCGCATCGGTGCCGTATTGCACTTGCACTTCATTGGCGGCCACGGTGCTCGGGCGCTTGGACACCTGGTTGATCACGCCACCCGGATCGCCCTGGCCGTAAAGCACACCGGCGGGCCCGCGCAGCACTTCAACGCGCTCGAGCATGTAAGGGTCGACCATCCAACTGGCGAGGTTGGTGGTGGTCGGCAGTTGCAGGCTGTCCAGGTAGGTGGTCGGCGAGAACCCACGAATCACTGTGTACCAGTCGGAGCGGTTGTTGGCACCGTAGCTGGAAACCCCCGGCGTATAACGCAGCGCCTCGTTCACCGACTGCACGCCCTGAGCCTCCAGACGTTCGCGGGTGATCACCGAGATCGACTGCGGGGTTTCATGGATCGGCGTGCCGGTCTTGGTGGCGCTGATGCTGCGTTGGGCGACATAGCCGTCGACTTCGCCGAAGGTTGTTTGATCGGCCTCCGGCGCGGTGATCGACAGGCTGTCGAGTTGCAATTTGCCGTCGCCTTGGGGGATCACCTGCAAGCGATAGGTCGCACCGGCCTGCACGGCTTCCAGTCCGCTGCCGGCCAATAAACGCGCGAGGGCGATGTCCAGGCTGTAGCTGCCGTCCAGGCCTTGGGTCTGCTTGCCACGGGTCAGCGCCGGGTCGAACGCCTGGGCCACGCCGGCTTGCTCAGCCAGCGTGCCCAGGGCCACGCCCAGCTCGCCGGCCGGGATGTGGAAGGCTTGCACACGACTTTGCGCGCTCGATGAGGGGGCAGCCGCAGCCGGCAGCACACTGCCGGCGAGGAAGATCGGAAACAGCGCAGCCGCAAGCGGATGCAGCCAGACAACAGGGCGGGTCATGGAGGCAATTCCTGGAAGTTGTTGGGTTTTCCCAGGCCATGACGGGTGAAAACGCTGGAGGGACAGTGAGCGCTGAATTTATTTTTCTGCCTTGACCAGCACCAGCCAGTCGGTAAAGCGTTGCAGGCGAATCGGCAGGCTGGTCTGCAACGCGTTGAGCGCAGCGTCGGTGTTGTCCAGCGGGAACGAACCGGAGACCCGCAAACCGACCAACGCCTGGCGGTCGTAATGCAGCACGCCACGGCGATAGCGGGCCAGTTCATCCAGCACTTCCAGCAGGGGCCGGTCGTCGACTTTGAGTACGCCACGGGTCCAACTGGCCGGGTCGGCATTGCCGATGGTTTGCAGGCCTTCGACGTGATCGGCGTACAACGTCGCCTGCTGCCCGGCGGCCACCCGCGCCGGGGTGCTCGACGGTGATGCCGGCTGGGCGGCGATGGCCGACTCAAGCACGGTGACGCGGGTCTGGCCGTCTTCACGGCGCACCAGGAAGCGCGTGCCCAAGGCAGTGACCGTGCCCTGCTCGGTGCGCACCACAAACGGTCGTTGCGGGTCCTTGGCCACCTCGACCCACAGCTCTCCGCGGCGCAGGTCGATCAGGCGGCGCTGGCCGTCGAACTCGATGTCTACCGCCGAATCGCTGTTGAGCTGCAACTGGCTATGGTCTTCCAGCATCATGTTGCGGCGTTCACCCACGGCGGTACGCTGGTCGGCCAGCCACAGCGGCGCCTGGCGCACGCCTTGCCAGGCGACACTCGCAGCGATCAACAGCACCAGCGCGGTGGCCACGCGCGCATGACGACTGGGCGCCAGCACCCGTTCCAGGGTCCTGCGTGAACGGGACGCCGGCAGACCCTCGAAACGCCCCCACAGGATCTCCAGCCGCGACAAGGCCAGGGCATGGCCGGGGTCGGCGTCGCGCCAGGCATCGCAGGCCTGGCGTTGGTCCTCACTGGCTTCACCGGAGTGCAGCAACGACAGCCACTGCGCAGCGGCGGCGACATGTTCGGGTGTGGGTTCGCCGGCGTTCATGGCGTTGCGTACATCAGGGTGTAGCAATGCACCATGACCTGGGCGATGTACTGCTTGATCATGCTTTTCGACACACCCAGGTGCTCGGCGATTTCGGCGTGGGTCCAGCCGTCGAGGCGGTTGAGCAAAAAGGCGCGGCGGGGTTTTTCGGCCAGGCCTTCCAGCAGGCGCGCCACTGACTCCAGCAGCTCGAGGAGCTGATGCAGTTCTTCGGGGCTGATGGCGGCGGCGTCGGCGCTTTCGTGGGCGAGCACTGCCAGGTAGGCGCGTTCCAGCTTGCGCCGGCGCTCGCTGTCGATCAGCAGGCGGATGGCCGTGGTGGTGAGGAAGGCCCGGGGTTCTTGCAAGCGCTCGGGTTCGGCCAGGGTCAGCAGGCGGATGAAAGTGTCCTGGGCCAGGTCCGCCGCGCGCTGGGAACAACCGAGTTTCTTACGCAGCCAATTGTGCAGCCAGCCGTGATGGTCGCTGTAGAGCAGGCCGAGCAGGCGGTTACGTGGGGATTCGAGCAACGGCATCTCAGGGGTGGGGCTGCTGAAAGTTGGCGGGCATGGGGGCATCCTGGAGGGGGCGAACCTACATGAATGCGAATATATTTCATTTGGTAACAAGAGTCACTAAGGTGGCTCCGCTGGCGATGCACGGTTTTAGATCGCCTCCCCTCACCCTAACCCTCTCCCCAAGGGGTGAGGGGACCGGCCGAAGTGTGCGCAGATAATGTTCGACCTGAAAGATTGAGGCGATTAGGGATTCAGAGCAGAGCGTTCACGTCGCAAAATGTCTCGAATATTCCCGGTCCGGTCCCCTCTCCCCTCCGGGAGAGGGCTAGGGTGAGGGGTGGCTCTTAAACTCACACTGGACGTGAACCATGCCCATCCGCCCTTCTCCCGCCCTACGCCAATTCGCCCGGCACCTACGCCTCAACCAAACCGACTGCGAACTTATCCTCTGGCAAAAACTACGCTCCCGCCAACTCGCCAACCTCAAATTCCGCCGCCAATATCCCTACCCGCCCTATATCCTCGACTTCTTCTGCATCGAACAAAAACTGGCAATAGAACTCGACGGCGGCCACCACTACGACGCTACCCAAACCGCCTACGACCAACGCCGCACCCGCTACCTCAACCAACAAGGCATCCACGTCCTGCGCTTCAGCAACCTAGACATCCTGCACAACCTGGCAGGCGTCCTCGAACACATCCTGCTCATACCGGCTGCAGCTTCTGCTCAAACACCGACACCCCATCCAGGTCCCGCAAAATCACCGTCAGCTCCGCCGTCTGCCCATCAATCTGCACCTCGCCGAAAAACTGGAACCCGGCAAACGGCGAGCTGTTCTGCACCGTCGGTGCCTTCTCGAACACCACTTCCGGGCCAAAGGTTTTATCCAGCGGATTAGGCCCGAAGCTCCCGGCATTCAGCGGCCCGGCGACAAACTCCCAGAACGGCTCAAAATCCTGGAACGCCGCCCGGTCCGGGTGGTAATGATGGGCTGCGCAGTAGTGCACATCCGCCGTCAGCCACACGTGGTTACGCACCTGCTGCGCCCGCAAAAACCCGAGCAATTCGGCGATTTCCAACTCGCGTCCCTGGGCCGGGCCCGGGTCACCGTTGGCGATCGCCTCCCAGCGCGGCACGCCGGGGCTCACCTCGCCGTCGGGCACGCCGAGGCCGATCGGCATGTCGGCAGCGATGACTTTCCACTGGGCCTGGGAGGCCTTCAATTCGCGCTTGAGCCAGTCCAGTTGCTCACGCCCCAGGAAGGGTTTTTCGCCACCCAGGTTGTCGTCGTTCGGCCCGCGATAACTGCGCATGTCCAGCACAAACACATCCAGCAGCGGGCCGTAGCTGAGCTTGCGATAGATGCGCCCGCCCTGGTCGGCGCTTTGCCGGCGCATGGGGGAATATTCCAGCCAGGCCTGGCGTGCGCGGCCCACCAGGGTGTTGATGTCCCGGGTCTTGTAGCGCTCATCCAGCTGCTTGCTCGGCGACCAGTTGTTGATCACTTCGTGATCGTCCCACTGCCAGATCTGCGGCACTTCGGCGTTGAAGCGGCGCACGTTTTCATCCATCAGGTTGTAGCGGTAGTTGCCACGGTATTCATTCAGGGTTTCGGCGACTTTGCTTTTGGCTTCGGTGGTGATGTTGCGCCAGATACGCCCGTCTTCGGTGGTCAATTGGGCGGGCACCGGGCCGTCGGCGTAGATGGTGTCGCCGCTGTGGATAAAAAAGTCCGGCAGGCGCAGGCGCATGGCTTCGTAGATGCGCATGCCGCCGATGTCCGGGTTGATACCGAAGCCCTGGCCGACGGTGTCGCCGCTCCACACGAAGCGGATGTCCCGGCGCTGTTGCGGCACGCTGCGCAGGTGGCCGAACCAGGGTTCGCTGGCCACACCGGTCTGGGCGTCTTCGAAGTGCACACGGTAGAAAATCGCCTGGTCGACGGGCAGGCCGGTGAGTTCGACACGGGCGGTGAAGTCGGTACGGCTGTCGGCCAGGGGCGAGACGAATTTGCGCGGGTTGCTGAACACGCTGCGGGTGTCCCACTCCACCACCATCCGTGCCGGGCGGTCGCTGCGGCTCCAGATCATCGCGCGGTCGCCCAGCAGGTCGCCGGACTGCACGCCGTCGGTGAGCTGCGGGCGGTCCTTGACCGAGGCGATCACCGCCGGCGCGAGGCCCGGTAGCAACAGGCCGGCGCCGACGGCTTGCATCACGCGGCGACGGCCGAGGTTGAAGTGGCTCATGCAGGTTCCCTCTTGAGCAGCAAAAGGGAAACTTAAGCATGAAGGGATGAACGGGTTATGACACCGGCGCGACCGTCAGCTCGACCACTTCGGGACGCTTGATCAAGGCATACACCACCGCCGTCAACAAACTCCCCGCCACAATCGCGAACAGGTACAGCAGCGCATGGTTGATCGCATTCGGGATCAGCATCACAAACAGCCCGCCATGGGGCGCCATCAGCTTGCAGCCGAAATACATCGACAGCGCACCGGTCAGCGCGCCACCGGCGATGCTGGCCGGGATTACCCGCAGCGGGTCCTTGGCGGCAAACGGAATCGCGCCTTCAGAGATAAAGCACATGCCGAGGATCAGCGCCGCCTTGCCGGCTTCGCGCTCGGTCTGGGCGAACTTGCGTCGTGCCAGCAAGGTGGCGATGCCCATGCCAATCGGCGGCACCATACCGGCGGCCATGGTCGCGGCCATCGGCGCGCCGCTCTGGGCCGCCAGCAGGCCGACGGAAAACGCGTAGGCCGCCTTGTTGATCGGCCCGCCAAGATCGACGCACATCATGCCGCCCAGCAAGATGCCCAGCAGCACGGCGTTGGTGGTGCCCATGGTGCTGAGGAAATCCGTGAGGCCGGTGAGCATCTTCGCCACCGGCGGCCCCACCAGGTAAATCATCGCCAGGCCCGTGAACAAACTCGCCAGCAACGGGATGATCAGGATCGGCTTGAGCGCTTCGAGGCTCTGGGGCAAACGGATCGCGCGGCTGATGAATTTGACGCAGTAGCCGGCCAGAAAGCCGGCGAATATCCCGCCGATAAATCCCGCGCCCAACGTGCTGGCCAGCAGGCCGCCGATCATGCCCGGCGCCAGGCCAGGACGGTCGGCGATCGAGTAGGCGATGTAACCCGCCAACAACGGCACCATCAGCATGAAAGCCTGGTCGCCGACGGTTTTCAGTGCGGCGGCCAGGGTGCCTTTTTCTTCAAAGGCATGAATGCCGAACACGAACGACAGGGCGATCAGCAGACCGCCTGCCACCACCATCGGCAGCATGAACGACACACCGGTGAGCAGGTGTTTGTAGACACCGGTTTTCTCCGGCTTGGCAGCGGCACCGCTGGCGGCAGATTCCTGCTTGCCTTCGGCCAGGGCCTTGTTGAGGATGGCTTCCGATTGCTTGAGCGCGATCCCGGTGCCACAGCGATAGATTTTCTTGCCGGCAAACCGCTCGGTGGCGACTTCGATATCGGCCGCCAGCAGCACCACATCAGCGTCACGAATCGCTTCGGAACTCAGCGGCGTGCGGGCGCCCACCGAACCCTGGGTTTCCACCTGCAGGTCATAACCCAGGCGCTTGGCGGTTTGCTGCAACGCCTCGGCGGCCATGAAGGTATGGGCAACGCCGGTAGGGCACGCCGTGATCGCCACGATACGCGGCGCACTTTTGGTGGGGGCTGCCTCCGCTACCTGCACCTGGGCCTCTTCGGCCCCGCGACGCAACACCGCGTCCACATCCTGCAGCGCCTGGGCCGGCGTGCTGCGGAACACGCGCTTGCCGACAAAACGCTGCATGTCCACCGGGGTGCTGCTGACCAGCAACACCCACTCGGCGGCTTCAAGGGTGGCCGCCGACAACTGGCGTTCCGGGTGTTGCACGTCGACCACTTCGACGCTGGTGCTCCAGCCCTGACGTTGTGCGGCGGCGTCCAGCAAGCGGGCGCACAGCACGCTGGTGACCATGCCATTCGGGCAGGCAGTAACAATGGCTAACTTCATGACCAACCCTCTTATTGTTCTGTCAGCGGGCGCACGTGGACGCCGCTCTGCAAAGACTCAAGCTGTGCGTCGTCGGTGATGCCAAAGCCGATTTGCGTGACCGCCATCGCGGCGATTGCGGTGGCGCGACGCAGGGTGGTTTCGGGCACATCGAAGGTCAGCAAACCGTGGAGCATCCCGGCCAGCAATGAATCCCCGGCACCGACGGTGCTGGCGACGCTGACCTTGGGCGGCGTGGCGTGCAACGCCGTGCCGGGGCTATACCAGCTCACACCTGCGGCACCGTCGGAGACCACCACATGTTCCACACCCAGCTGGTGCAGCTCGCAGATTGCATCCGTGGAATGACCCAGGGCATCGGCCAATTCTTCAGTGTTGGGCTTGACCAACCAAGGGCCGGCATTCAGCCCGGCGCGCAAGGCTTCACCACTGGTGTCCAATGCGACTTTCAAACCAAGGTTTTTCAGTTGCTGCAGCAAGCCCTGGAACCACTGCGGGGTGATGCCACGAGGCAGGCTGCCAGCCACGACGACGGCGTCATACCCCGGAGCGATCCGCGCCAGTTGCTCAAGCAGTGCCTGTTGCGCCTGCTCGCTGACCACCGGGCCCGGTGCATTGACGTCCGTCACCCGGCCATCCTGTTCGGCGATCTTGATATTGCTGCGGGTTTCGCCCGGCACACGAATAAACGCATCGGTAAAACCACGCCGCGCGATCAGCATCTCAAACGCTTGGGGATTGTCCTCGCCAAGAAAGCCGCCCACGGTCACCTGATGGCCAAGGTCGGCCAGCACCTGGGCGACGTTCACGCCCTTGCCGGCGGCATGGGTGATCATCGCTTCGCTGCGGTTGACCTCACCCGGCTCCAGGCGCGCCAGGCGCACCGTCAGGTCCAACGCCGGGTTCAGCGTCAGGCTTAAAATCCTTGCCATTTACACGGCCTCCACAAGGGCTCGCACTTCGGCGGGTGAACCCACCGCCAGTGCTTTTTGCGCCAGGCCTTGAGCCTCGCTCAGACTGAATTCACGCACACGCGCCTTCACTTCGGGAATGCTGCGCGCCGAGACGCTCAGCTCATCCACACCCAGGCCGATCAGCACTGGAACCGCCAACGGATCGGCCGCCAACTCTCCGCACACGCCGACCCATTTGCCATGGGCATGGGCGGCGCGCACGGTGATGTCGATCAGTTGCAACACCGCCGGGTGCAGGCCATCCGCCTGGGCCGACAGCGTTGGGTGGCCACGGTCGATGGCCAGGGTGTACTGGGTCAGGTCGTTGGTGCCGACGCTGAAGAAGTCCACTTCCCTGGCCAGCACCGGCGCGAGCAAGGCGGCCGACGGCACTTCGATCATGATCCCCAGTTGCAGGTCGGCCACCGGGATTTCCAGGCGCAGGCGCTCGGTCATCTCGCGGGCCTGGCGCCACTCGTCAACGCTGCCGACCATGGGGAACATGATGCGCAGCGGACGGTTGTCCGCCGAGCGCAGCAGCGCGCGCAACTGCGCTTCCATGATCTGCGGGCGTTGCAGGGTCAGGCGAATGCCGCGCACGCCGAGGAACGGGTTTTCTTCCTTGGCGATCGGCCAGTAAGGCAGCGGTTTGTCGCCGCCCACATCAAGGGTACGTACCACCAGTGGCCGACCGCCGAGGCCGTCGAGCACGCGACGGTATTCGGCTTCCTGGGTGGCTTCGTCGGGCGCCTGTTTGTGGGCCATGAAAATCAGCTCGGTGCGCAGCAGGCCGATGCCTTCGGCGCCCTGCTCCACCGCGCTGGCCACCCCGGCGCTTTCGCCGATATTGGCAAACACTTCGACGGCGTGGCCGTCGCGGGTCAGGGCCGGTTCATGACGTTGCGCGGCAGCGGCTTGCAGGCGTTGTTCGCGGGTGTCGCGTTCGACGGTGGCGCGCTGCAAGGTGGCAGCGTCGGCGTCGACATGCAAGCGGCCGCGCTGGCCATCGAGCAATAGCGGCGTGCCGGACGCCAGCAGCAACACGGCAGGGCCTGCGCCCACCAGCGCGGGAATCCCCAGGGCACGGGCGACGATGGCGCTATGGGCGGTGGCGCCGCCACGGGCAGTGAGGATGCCGGCGACGCGCACCGGGTCCAGGCGCGCCACATCCGATGGGCCGACTTCGTCCATCACCAAAATGTAGGGTTCATCGGGCTCCTGGGCAGTTTCGACGCCGCACAGTTGCGCCAGCACGCGGCGGCCAATGTCACGCAGATCGGCAGCGCGCTCGGCGAGCAAGGCGTCCTGCAGCGATTCCTGCTGTTTGGCGGCGGCTTCGATCACACTCATCCAGGCCGCTTCGGCGCTTTCGCCTTGCCTGAGACGGGTCTCGACTTCGTCGGTCAGTTCCGGGTCGTCGAGCATCTCCTGGTGGGTGATGAAAATCTCGCGGATGGCCTTGGATTTACTGCGTTCGATCAGGCCCTGGATATCCTGGCGCACGTCGGTCAACGCGGCGTGCAGGCGTTGGCGCTCGATCACCGGCGACTCGCCGCGCAGCGGATACTCGAACGGTTGCAGCACCTGGATATGCGCCGGGCCAATCGCAATGCCGGGGGCGGCGGCGATGGCCTGGATCAGGCTGCCGGACACTGGCGCGCTGATCACCGGTTCGATGTCGACCACAGCCTGTTGAGCGCTGACCGCCGGCAGTGGCTCGATTTCTTCGCCCAGGCCTTCTTCCACCGCCGCCAACAAGGCCGGCAAGGCGTCACCGGCAATGCCCGGTTCCGCGACAAACTCCAGCACCTGACCACGACGGGCGCCGAGGCTCAGCAGCTTGCTCAGGCTTTTTACCGACACCGCGCTGACGTCGCCATCAACGATGCGCACACGAATTTCACCGTCAAAGCTTTTTGCCAACTGCGCGAGGATCTTCGCGGGGCGTGCGTGCAGGCCATGGGCGTTGGCCAGGGCGATGCGCACGCTTGGCCAGTCGGCCGGCAACTCACCGCCGAGCACTTCCAGCACGGCGCGGCTGCTGGTGGCGCGCCCGAGCTCCTGGCCACGGCCTTCGATCAGCAAGGCGCACAGGCGTTCGAGCAGGGTCTGGTGGGCCTCACCGAGGCTGGCCAGGCAGAACAGGCCGCTCAAGGGCTGGCCCAGGTAACGCATGGGTTTGTCCGGGGTGACGAAGGCCAGGCCGGGGCGCTTGACCGTCTGCTCGCTGTGCAGCCACCAGAGGCCATCGCCCAGGGGCAGCGCGTCGACTTGTTGCAGCACGGCGGCAAAGCCATTGCTCACGCAATCGGCCTGGCGCAGCAGGCGTGCGCCTCTCCAGACAAGCTCTTCGAAATCGTCTGCCGACACACCCAGGCCGATCATCTGTGCGTCCAGCGCCAGCTCCTGCGGCGCACCTTGCAGCAGTTTCAGCAGGGCTTCGGCGGAGCTGGCGCGGCGCAGGGCCTGGCCCAGGTCGGTCTCGCCGAGGGCGCGGGTCAGCAGTTGCAGCAGGCGCAGGTGTTCGTCGGATTTGGCGGCAATGCCGATCGCCAGGTAGACGATCTGGCCATCACCCCAATCCACACCTTCGGGAAATTGCAGCAGGCGCACGCCGGTGGCAAACACTTGGTCGCGTGTTTCGGGGGTGCCATGGGGGATGGCGATGCCTTGGCCGAGAAAGGTCGAGCCTTGGGCTTCACGCGCTTGCAAGCCACTGAGGTAACCCTCGGCGACCAGGCCATCGGCCACCAGTTTTTCAGCGAGCAGTTGCAAGGCAGCAGACTTATCCACAGCCGTCTGGCCCATGGATATCTGCTCGTGGGTGAGCTCAAGCATGCCGTTCTCCTAGTTAGTGCGGCGGGCGCACTAGGTATTATTTTGAATAAATCAGTGCAAAGGCGTTCGAATAAATTGACTGAGTGGTCAGTTGGCAGGACCACGTTCGTCGCGATAATCGTAAAAATACGCTTGCTGAAACGTTTAATCTAGAATTTATGGCAGGTTACGCGTTAATTACGCATGATTGAAGAGCCACTCGGCTGTTGAGTTGCGACAATGGTCGGCTGCAGTAATCGGTTACGATTGGACAAAATGTCGGGGCAAGCTCTAAAAAACAAGGAAATCCCGGTTTGAAACTCAGTGATATCGCGCGCATTGCCGGTGTGTCTGTGACCACCGCCAGCTACGTCATCAATGGCAAGGCCGAACAGCAACGGATCAGCAGCGCAACCGTCGAACGGGTGCGCGCCGTGGTTGAAGAACATGGCTTTACGCCCAATCCCCAGGCCGCCGGGCTGCGCAGCCGGCACACCCGTACCCTGGGTTTTATCCTGCCAGACCTGGAAAACCCCAGTTACGCTCGTATTGCCAAGCTGCTGGAGCAAGGCGCCCGGGCGCGCGGCTATCAACTGCTGATCGCCAGCTCCGACGACGACGCCGACAGCGAGCGGCAATTGCTGCAACTGTTCCGAGCCCGCCGTTGCGATGCGCTGTTTGTTGCCAGTTGCCTGCCGGCCAGCGACGACAGCTACCGCGAGCTGCAAGCCAAGGGCCTGCCGGTCATCGCCATCGACCGGGTCATGGAGTCTACGCAGTTTTGCTCGGTGGTCAGTGATGATCGCCAGGCCTGCCAACAGTTGACCAGCAGCCTGCTGCAACCGCTGCCCAAGCAGATCGTGTTGATCGGTGCGCGGCCAGAGCTGAGCATCAGCCAGGAACGTGCCGCCGGCTTCAAGGAAGCGCTGAAAGACTTCAGCGGTGAAGTGCTGATCGAACAGGGCGAGGCCTTCAGTCGCGACTGTGGCCGACAGTTGATGGAGCAATTGCTGCAAAGCCTGGGGCATTTGCCTGACGCACTGGTGACGACGTCCTACGTCCTGCTGCAAGGGGTGTTTGACGCACTGCATGACTTCCCGCTCAAATCCCGCCCTCTGCGCCTGGGTACATTTGGCGACACCCAGTTGCTGGATTTCCTGCCGCTGCCGGTGAATGCCATGGCCCAGCAGCATCAATTGATCGCCGACACCGCGCTGCGCCTGGCGCTGGCGGCCATTGAAGAGCAGCACTACCAGCCTGGCGTGCATGCCATCGGCCGCACGTTCAAGCAGCGGATTCACTCGGAGTAAGCGGTGTGGAGCTGATCGACAGCCACACCCACCTGGATTTTCCGGACTTCGACGCCGACCGCGGTGAAGTCCTGAGCCGCAGCCGCGAGTTGGGCGTGCGCAGGATGGTGGTGCTTGGGGTCTATCAGCAGAATTGGCAACGGCTGTGGGACCTGGTGCAAACAGACGCGGGTCTGTTCGCCGCGTTCGGCCTGCACCCGGTGTACCTCGATGACCATCGCCCCGCCGACCTGACGGAACTGGGCGACTGGCTGACCCGCCTGAGCGGCCACCGGCAACTGTGCGCCGTGGGGGAAATCGGCCTGGATTATTTCCTCGAACAGCTGGACCGCGAACGTCAGCAAGCGCTGTTTGAAGCACAGCTGAAGCTGGCGGTGGATTTCCAGCTACCGGCGCTGCTGCATGTACGCCGCAGCCACGCCGCCGTGATCGCCACGCTCAAGCGCATTCGCCTGCCACGGGGCGGCATCATTCACGCGTTTGCCGGCAGCCATGAAGAGGCCCGCGAGTACATCAAGCTCGGTTTCAAACTGGGCCTGGGCGGCGCGGCGACCTGGCCCCAGGCCCTGCGCATGCACAAGGTGATTGCACGCTTGCCGCTGGAAGCCGTGGTGCTGGAAACCGACTCACCGGACATGGCGCCCGTGATGTACCCCGGCCAGCGCAACAGCCCCGAACACCTGCCGGACATCTGTGCCGCACTGGCGGAGCGCATGGGCATCAGCCCTTCAGTGTTGGCTGAGGCGAGCACTCGCAATGCCTGCGAGCTGTTCAATTGGTAGGGGTTTTACCTCACGCAGTGTCAGGGTCATCCGCTGCCGGTGACGGGCATAGCGCAACGTCATGAAGTAAATCAGTACCGCCATCAGCGAGACGTTGAGCTGCCCGGCCACACTGATCAGCCCTATCCACTCGGCGACCAGCGCCACCAGCAGCGCCGCGCTGGTCAGCACGATCATGCTCGGACGCAGCAGGCCAAGATTGTCCAGGGACTTGAACTGCTTCAACTGTTTGGGGCAACTCGGCTCCACACCTTTGTGGCAGTACGGGCATTCAAAGGGTTCGTTGATGGCAATGGCGTTGAGTTGCCAGGGCTTGAGCTCAAAGGACACCTTGCACAGAACGCAATGCCCTCTGACGCCGACAATGGCAGCGGTCATAACCGAACCTCCGCGAAAATGGATGGCACAAATTCTCGCCCATTTTGGCAGCCGGAAAAGATCAACGCCAAAAACAAGACAAGTGCCACGCCACCTACGAAGAAATCCTACAGCCAAACCTCACACCCGAAACGCACCGATCAACTGCTTCAGCTCGATCACTTGCAACGACAATTGCCGGCTGGCCTCTTCGGTCTGGTGTGCGCCCTGCGCTGCGTGTTCACCGGCACGGTTGATTTCGACGATGTTCTGGTCGATGTCGTGGGCCACGGCGGTCTGCTGCTCGACAGCGGCGGCAATCTGCTGGTTCTGGTCAACGATCATGCCCACGGCACCGAGGATATTCTCCAGGGCCTGCTGGACTTTTTCCGACTGCCCCACCGTGCCATTGGCCATCTCGTGGCTGGTGCCCATGGCCTTCACGGCTGCGCCGACGCCGCTGTGAAGCTTGGCGATCATCTGCTCGATTTCTTCGGTGGAGTGCTGGGTGCGCCGGGCCAGGGTGCGCACCTCATCGGCCACCACGGCGAAACCGCGCCCTTGCTCGCCGGCGCGCGCAGCTTCAATGGCGGCATTCAACGCCAGCAGATTGGTTTGTTCGGCGATGCTCTTGATCACCTCGAGCACGCGGCTGATGGACTGGCTGTCGAGGGCCAACTGGTTGATCACTCGCACCGATTGATCGATCTCCGAAGCCAATGCTGCAATGCTGCCTTGCTGGGATTGCACCAGGCCGCGGCCGCTGACGGTTTCATCGTTGACGCTATGAGCGCTGCTGACCGCCGCCGCCGCGCTGCGCGCCACTTCCTGGGCGGTGGACGACATCTGGTTCATGGCGGTCGCCACTTGTTCGATCTGGCTGCGCTGGCCGGACACGGCCTGGTTGCTGCTGGTCGAGACCGACTCCACTTGCCCGGCCTGGTGTTCGACCTGGTTGACTGTGTGCCCTACCCGCTCGATCAAGTCATGGATTTTGGCCACGGTGCCGTTGAACACCTGGCCCAAGTCCCCCAGTTCGTCGCGGCTGTGGGCGACGAACGTCACGGTCATGTCGCCCGCTGCCACCTTGTCCATCATCGCTCCGAGACGGCGCAGGGTGGTGCGGGTGGACGCGTAGAAGCCGGCGTACAGGTAGAAGATCAGCAAAAACACCGACGCCAGGGCCGCGACCAATCCGATCATGTGCGTGCGGTTTTCTGACAGGCGCTGCTCCAGTTGTTGTTCGAGAAACGTCAGGGTGGCTTCGTCTAGCTGATAGGTCTTGGCCATCAATGCACTGACTTCGTCGTAGAAACCTTGCCATGGGGCGTCGAGGGTTTCGGCCATCACCACCTGTTCTTCGAACACCTCGCTGCCTTGCTTGAGGCTGGCCCGGCTCGCGTCCGCCAGGCTCGCCAGTGCTGCGTGGGCGGGCTGACTGGCGCCGAGGGCGTCTTGCAGTTTCAGGCCGTATTCGGCCTGGAGCTTTTCCAATTGCTGCAGCAATTCATCAAAGCGGGTGCTGGAAGATGAGTTGAGAAAGCCCTGGCCCAACGAATACGCGCCCATCGCCCGGCCTTCGCCCAGGGTTTGAGTGACTTGCGGGGTGACGCTGGTGATCAGTTCGCTGAGTTGACGCAGATCGCCCTGGGGGTCGCGGCTCAAGCCCGACTGGCTGGCGATGATCTGGCTGAGCATCTGCGCCTTGTTGAGCAGTTTGCCGATCAGCGCGCTTTTGCTGAGCAGCGAGGTTTCCTGTTGTTGGGCCTTGAAGGCGGCGACCATTTCATCGCGCTTGGCGTCGAAGGCGGCGGCCTGCTCGGGGTCGGTGGACAGGGCGTGAAAGCTTTGCAGGCGCTGCAGCAGGCTCTGTTCGAGGGCGCCGATCTTGCTTTCGATATCGCCGGCCTTGCCTGACTGACCGAGGGTTGCGTTGATCTGCACCTGGTTGTTCAGGGTCTCCAGGTCGCGGCGCAGGGCCAGGCTGCTGGTCAGCAGGTCGAGGCTTTGCAACTCGACGCGGGTGCCCTGGAATTCACGCCAGGAGTCGCGCACCAGGTAATAGTTGGTGGCCAGCATGGGCAACAGGAACAGCACGCTGATAAGGCTGAACTTCATGCCGAAGGTCAGGCGGTTCATGAACGCGACGGCGGGATAGAGCAAGCTCTTCACAGGTGAACTCCCTTTTCTTTTATTTTTATTGAGGGCGCAGGGCGGCGGCAGATAGCCACTATTTGGCGCTCTGTCTGTATAGCTCAATTCGAAAAGGAGGTTTGTAACTTAAGGTTAACGGCAGGCGCGAGTGGCTCGCGCCTGCCGATGCCGATCAGGGCAGCACGGTCCAGATGGCGAAGCCGGCGTACCACAGCACGGCGGCGCGCAGCAGCAATTCCCAGATTCGATCCAGGCTGTTGATACCCTCGGGCCCCACCACCGGCGRCGGGATTTCAGCGGCCACCAGGCCGACCTTGTCCACCAGTTGCGCCGCCGTGATGTCCCAGCTCAGCAGCTCATGCAGCATCACCCGGCCGACCGCCACAAAGTTGCCCACCAGGGCAAAGCTCGCCGCCAGCAGGCGTACCGGCAACCAGTCGAACGCGTGGCGCAATTGCCCGGCGCGCTCGGCCACCAGCGGGTTCTGGCTGTTCTCGGTCGCCAGCGCCAGCAGCCGGTAGGCCAGGGCCGCTACAGGGCCGAGGAGGAAATACCAGAAAATCACCGCAAAGAAACTTTGGTAGGCCTGCCACAGCAGATGGCCCTGGACCCTTTCCAGCAACTGCTCCCCGCTGTCGGCGCTGATGCTCAAGTCGCGCTCGGCCACATGCTCGGCCGCTTGCAGGTCACCCCGGCGCCAGGCATCCCGAAACGGTCCCAACCCGGCCAATAGATCGCCACGGCCCAGGCTGTAGATCACCACCAGCAAGTGCACCGGCAGCGCCAACAGGCCATACGCCACTGGCTCCAGCACCAGCAGCAACAGCGCAAGCAAGGCCACCGGCAACAGCACCAGCAGCGCGAGGATCAGCCAGGGCTGTTTGCCGAGGCTGGCGCTCGATTCCAGCTTGGCCAGTTCCCGCAGCCAACCGCCATCACGTTGAATACGCTGGCGCAGGGCCGAGAATTTCTCGATCCATACCGCCAGCACCAACACCAGAAAACTCATTGTGCGTGTCCTCCATCCTGCA
This sequence comes from Pseudomonas sp. 1912-s, assembly GCF_029269205.1. NCBI lineage: Bacteria > Pseudomonadati > Pseudomonadota > Gammaproteobacteria > Pseudomonadales > Pseudomonadaceae > Pseudomonas > Pseudomonas sp. 1912-s. The sequence goes on from NZ_JARIXR010000007.1 coordinate 213,434, forward strand.
AGGCGCTGCGAAAGCGCGCCCAATCAAAAGCGGGTCCGGGGTCGGTCTTGCGTCCCGGGGCGATATCGCTATGGCCACAAATGCGCTGGCGGGTAATGCCCGGGTACGCCGCCAGCAACTGGCGCGTCAGGGTAATCAGGGATTGATACTGGGCATCGGTGAAAGGCAGGTCGTCAGTGCCTTCCAGCTCGATCCCCAGGGAAAAGTCGTTACACGTCTCACGCCCCTCGAAGCTTGATACACCGGCATGCCAGGCCCGGTCCCGGCACGAGACAAACTGCGTCACCGCGCCATCACGCTCAATCAGAAAATGCGCAGAAACCCGTAGGTCAGCAATGCCTTCAAAGTAGGGATGTTCCGTGACATCCAGACGATTCTGGAAAAACTCGTGCACCTTGCCGGTGGCGAATTGCGCAGGCGGCAGGCTGATGTTGTGCACCACCAACAGGGAAATCTCGCCACCGGGGCGCTCGTTGAAGTTGGGCGAGGGGCAATGACGAATGCCCTGGCACCAACCGCTGGCGGGGTCCAACTGCATACAGGTTCCTTGAACGAGGCTGGGGTGACTCAGTATGCCGCGTTCCACTGCCCGGTTGCGATCACTTGGCGCGATGAAGTTGACGCAGGTTGCCAATCACCGAGGCCAGGGCCCGGTCGAACAGCAGTGCATCATCCAGGGTTCGCACCGCGCCGCGCTTGAACTCCAACGCCAGTTCGACCGGGCTTTTTTCCAGAACCTTGAGGCCGGTTCGATTGACAAAAATGCAGGTATCGCCCGGCGCAATAATCGCCGTCAGCTTGCAGCGCAGGGTGTTTTCAGGGTCTTCCTGGAACTCGACCCAGCAACCGACGCGCAATTGGCGGGCCTTGAGCAGGTCGGGATCATCTTCCGGCAGGCTCACCGTAATAGCCGGTGCTGCAGGGCTGAGGACGAACGCCTCGCGCACCTCGATCTGCGACACCGACGGCGGGTCGTCGGCATTGCCCCGGAATGACTGGACATGCAGGGTTTGCAACCGGGTGAAAAATTCCCGGGTGATGAAGGGGTCAAACGCCGCGCCGCTCAAGCCGTCGCGCAAGGCCTTGAGCAGGCCTGGCAACTGCTCCAGCAAGTGCCGGCCGGCTTCGGTGTCTTCGCTCAGGCCGACACTCCAGATCAACTCGTCCATGGTGCGCAGCCCGGCCGCCCATTGCGGCGAGTGTTCACCATGCTTCAGGCAGGCCAGCAACAGCACCTGGCTCCAGGCCTGCTGCAGGAACTGCACCACGACCTCGGGCAGCACTTTGCCCAGCAGCCGCTGATTGAGCGCCTCGGCCACTCGCTGACGGGCGATTTCGGTACGGGCGCGCCCTTCTTCCGCATCACGGGTGCGTTGCTCCAGCAACTCGCTGCGGCGCCGCTCGTCATGGGTAAACGCGGTGAACTCCGTCAGTAGTTGGGAAAAAATCGCCGGGTCATCGACAAAATCGTTCAACAACCGCTGCACCACTTGCTCGATGTGCAGGTACAGGCTGTCGCGCTGATAGTCATCGCGCCGGCTCCAGCCCATGGCTGCTGCGGCGATTTCATTGAGCAGGCGTCGCGCCGGGTGATTGGCACGACTGAAGAAGCTCTTGTCCAGCACCGCCACCTTCAGCATCGGAATCTGCAGGCGGGCGATCAACGCCTTGAGGGACTCGGGCACCGTGCCGTCATTGAGGATGAACTCGAAGAGCATGGCGATCAGGTTGATCACATCCTCGTCCGCGTCCTCTACCACCCGCGACTTGCCACTCTTGACGCTGACCCGGGTGAGCAGCTGTTCAAGCTGGTTGCGCAGGTCGAAATCATCCTCGACCTCGGGCGCAGGCACATATTGCTGCAAATGGGAGAGCAGGCGCAGCAGGTCACGGGTGGAAATTGGCTGGGTCTCGGCGCTGGCCTCAAGGGTGGGCGCCACACTGCCGCGCACCGCAGACAGCAACTCCTGCAAGGCCGCGAAGACTTCCTGCCCGCTGTCGTCGGCGGGATGGCTGGCGATGGGCGGGGCGTCTTCGGGCAAATCCACGGTGGCAATGGCGCGGCGTGACGGCACGGCCTTGAGTTCAGGCAATACGCCGGTGGCGATCAATAATTGATTGGCTTCGCCGTATAACAGATCGGCGTCACTGAGCACGTACTTTTCAAACAGCTTGAGAATGATCAGCTTGACCCGGATTTCCACGCCAAGGCTGCGCCCCGCCTGCAGAAAGAACGCGCACAACATCGCCGGGCCCAGGGGGTTATCCCGATCATCCAGGCGTTTGTCGAGCAACGCGCTCAGCCGGGCCGTCAACTGCCCCAGGGCCAAGCCGTCCCGGCGCAGCACCTTGCCCAGCATGGCCTCAAGAGCGACGGCTTTTTCCAGTTCGTCACCCGAGACACCGGGCACCGCCGTGTAGGACACCACCGGAATTAGTTGCAGCTCGCCGCGCTCCACATTGCCAAGGTTGGCAAACGCCTCGTAGAGCTGCTCCATGAAACCGCGCTCGAAATTCTTGCGCTTGAGGCGCAGATCGCGCATGGCTTCAAAGAAAATACCGTGGTCGACGTTGCTGCGGGTCTTGTCGGCCATTTCGAACAGGGTGTCGTCAGCGTTATCAAACAGCTCCTGCAACCCCTGTTTGAGCTGCTGTGCCGCCTTGTCACGGACCTGGAGCAACACCACCGGCAGGCGGGCAAGCGGCGACGGCGTCGCCCGTGCCTTATTGATCGGCACCACCTTCCCGTCATTGTGCATCCTGGCCTCCTGAAACGGCGGTATTCGATGTTGTGAAAGATCGGTGCAGTCACGGAGCAAAACGCCCCGGAGCACTGCGAAAATCGGACTATCACTGTGACGTCAAAGCTATGACGCCAATTGCAAGGCGCGAGATTATCTTGCAAATGGGGGTTGTTGCGCCAGCAAACTCTGTGATTGCTGTGTAAATGAGCACCGCAAGCCGCGTCAGTGGCACCTGCTGCCTTGGGTTAACGCCCGCCCTGCCCCTATAATCCAGGCACTTTGTTTGTGGAGCCTGTTATGCCCAATCTTCGTCTAGCCGACCTGACCGCCGAAATCGAAGCCAACGTGCGTCGCGCATTGCTGGAAGACATCGGCAGTGGGGATATCACCGCACAACTGATCCCGGCCGAACGCCTGGCCAAGGCCACGATCATCACCCGCGATGCCGCCGTTATCAGCGGCACGGCCTGGGTGGAAGCGGTGTTTCGCCAACTGGACCCGCGCGTTGCCGTGCATTGGCAGGTGCGCGACGGCGAGCGCGTCAGCCCGAACCAGGTGCTGTTTCACCTGGAAGGCCCGGCCCGATCGCTGCTCAGTGGCGAACGTTGCGCGCTGAATTTTCTGCAACTGCTGTCAGGCGTTGCCACCCGCGCCCAGTATTTGGCGGACTTTGTCGCGTCTACCCAGGTCAAGCTGCTGGACACCCGCAAGACCCTGCCAGGCCTGCGCCTGGCGCAGAAGTACGCGGTGACCTGCGGCGGTTGCCACAACCATCGCATCGGCCTGTATGACGCGTTCCTGATCAAGGAAAACCACATCGCGGCCTGCGGTGGCATTGCCCAGGCCATCACTGCCGCCCACAAGATCGCCCCGGGCAAGCCGGTGGAAATTGAAGTGGAAAGCCTGGAGGAGTTGCGCGAAGCATTGGCGGCGGGCGCCGACATCATCATGCTGGATGAACTGAGCCTGGATGACATGCGCGAAGCAGTGCGCCTGAACGGCGGCAAAGCCAAGCTGGAAGCCAGTGGGGGGATTAACGAAAGCACCCTGCTGCCCATCGCTGAAACCGGTGTGGACTACATCTCCATCGGAGCGATGACCAAGGATGTGAAGGCGGTGGATTTGTCGATGCGGCTGAGTCTGTAAAGTAACCCGCAGGAGCACACCTATGTGGCGAGGGGGCTTGTCCCCCGCTGGGCTGCGCAGCAGCCCCAAGAGATCGCCGCATTCTGCCAGCAAGAACTGGGGAGCAGGTTTAAGGGCTGCTTCGCAGCCCAACGGGGGACAAGCCCCCTCACCACAAAAGCTCGCTCGGTTACGTGTCAGATCGCGAGGTTATTCATCCCGCAATACTCATTCCAGTCGACACCCAGCACCTCGGCGGCCTCCTTGTGCAACGCCAGGCGCGCAGCCTCGAACTCTTCGGGGGTGGAGGTGTACTTCAGGGTCAGTTCCCATGGCTGCAAGCCCTGGGCCTCGGCCTCATCCTCAAATGACCATTGGATCTGGTCCCTTTGATCATCGGCGCTCAGGTCCTTGATCTCATCCAGCAGTTCCGGCGACTCCGCGACGTACTTTTTGAGGGCTGCTTCGTGCCGCGCTTCCTGGGTCATTTCTTGTGTGGTCATGTCGTTCTCTTAGATCGAGGAATGGGGATGCATCTGGGTCATCAAGGTCGCGCAGATACAAAAGAACAGGCATGAATACCGGTTCGTCTGGCCTTCAGAACCATTCTGGGATCATCTGAAAACTGTGTTGCCTTTTTGCCCGAGACAGGAATCGAACCTGCGACCTTCGCGTTACGAGTGCGCTGCTCTACCGGCTGAGCTACACGGGCGGTGGGCTAAAGCTAGCACTGCATTGGACGTCCGGCAACTCACTGCTTTTCGAGGGCAATCACACCCTGCACCCAGAAGCGTGGCTGCAGGTGACCGTTGCTCAGGGTCATGTAGTGCTCGCTACGCTCCGTGAGGCGGGGCACATCACGAATCGCGACAAACACCAGCAAGCCGACGGCCACGATACTCGCCGCGATCCAGGTCTTGTACAAGATCGGCGCCGGGGCGACCGGTGGAGCTCGCCACACATGCAACGCCATCAGCCATCCGGCCACCAGCGCCAGCCAGAGTTGCGAAACCGGCATCACGATCACCCCATCCACCTGGGCCTGGGTCAGCGCACCAATCAGCGAGGCAAACAGGCACAGCCGCAGCAGATCCACGGGCGCCAACGACAACGCACGTTCACGCAATACGCCCACGGTTGCCCAACCCGCCCACGCAACCAGCGCGATCACACACAGCGTGGACGGAACACCCCATTCACTGGCCCACTGCAGAATGGCCTGGTGAGGGTGAGCGGCAATGTCGTTGGCAATATCGGCGAAATGCATCGGCCCGAAGCCCAGCCAGGGACGCTCAAGAATCATGTTCCAGGCCTGCCACCAGATGGGCCCACGCCCAGACAAGCTGGTCGTCAGGCGGTCTACGGCATCGTTATAAATCTCAATCCCCAAATGCCCTGCCAGCACGGTGAACACCAGCCAGTACAGTAACAAGCCGCACGCCAGCGCTGCCAATTGCCAGGCCAGCCAGCGGCGCCCCTGCGGCCCCAGGAACGCCAGAACGGAGCCAGCAACGCCGATACCCAGCCAGGTGCCGCGAGTACCACTACTGATCGCAATCAACCACCAGACACAGAGCAGCACAAACACCATCGCCCGCGCAGTACGCGAAGTCGTTGAAAGCAGCAAGGGAAGTGCCAGCAGCGGCAGGGTAAAGGTCTGGAACTGACCATAGAAGCGTTTGTTGGAAAACCCGGAAAACAGCAAATCGGTGTTTACCAACGCGTCACCACTGGTAAAGGCGAGAATGACAACGTGAAGATATTGAACACTTTTGATCAGGCACAGCAGCAACACGAACAGAATCAGGACACGGTCCAGCGACTCATCACCGCTGCGCCTGACCCGGCTGAAAACAACGGCAATGGTGCCGCAACTGATGAGCAGCGCCAGTTCGATAAACGCCCAGAGTGGCTGATGAGCCAACACGGCGGAAGCCAGGCCCATCACCCCAACCAGCGCCACCCCGAGCGCTGTCGGCCTATCGACGCATTGCTTTGCCCGTGGTGAGCTAAGCCCATACACCACCGCACACAGCGCCACCGATATCTGCACCACACGCTGCCAGTCGTGGCTGCTGAAGGGCGCGCAAATCGCCAGCGTCAGCAAACACATAACCACCACAAGGAATGTGCTTCCCCGCTGCTGAACGGACAACGTCATCGGCAACCTCTACGTCCTTGTGGCGGATAGGGAGCGATTTACGCATACGCTCTCCATTGTTGCGTAAACAGTAGACGACCTTGCTATCAGGCGCCGCCGGAGGCACAACCCTTGGCAGCGAATGGGTCTTCTGCCGTGGTGGTGCACTTCCAGCCGGTCGTGGCGCTACGGGTCAAGGTGATGGTCTTGCCCAGGACCGGCGCGGGCGCATCGAGGATTTCGCAGGCAATCGTACCCGTGCCAGTGGCCACGTCGCCGGTCACGTCAATCTTGCAGTTGGCCGTGGGACTGGTCCCGCCAATCAACGCCAGGGTTGGCGGCGTGCCTTGGTTCAGCGTGTCTTCGAAACCCGCCTTCAGCGCGGAGATTTCAGCCAGCCCTGCGGTGAACTTGGCCTTGGCCTGGTGCTTGGTGTACATGGGCAGGCCGATGGTGGCCAAAATGCCGATGATCGCCACGACGATCAACAACTCGATCAAGGTAAAGCCTTTCTGACGCATCACATTCACTCTCCAGAATAAAACCTGTCGCAAGGCGCATCCTGCACCCCGTCTCGGTAACCGCGCCAGTGTACTCACCCCCGCGCAACCAATCCTGTACAAGACGCACAAACTGACATTTTTTCGCTCAAGACGCCCCTGCCCGAATCCGTCACCTGACTAAGCTATAAATCTTCCACTGTCTGTGTGCGGAACTGCGAAATGAATGATGTTTCAGCGATCTATGCCTGGGAAGGCGTCAACCGCAAAGGGCGCAAAGTGTCTGGGGAAACCAGCGGCCATAATCCTGCGCTGATCAAGGCCCTGTTGCGCCAACAAGGGATCAGCCCCGGGCGTATACGGAAAAAATTCACCGGCTGGCCAAGCCTTGCTGCGCCAGTCAAGCCGCCAGAGATCGCCCTCTTCACCCGCCAACTGGCAACGCTGTTAAAGGCCGGCATCGCGCTTTTGCAGGCACTGGACATCATCACCGAAGGCGTCGACAACCCGCACCTGCGTGCCATGGTTCAGGGCTTGAAACAGGAGATCGCCGCCGGCAGCAGCCTGACCGCCGCCTTGCAGAAACAGCCACGTTATTTTGATGAGCTGTACTGCAACCTGATTGCAGCGGGTGAACAGGCGGGCGCACTCGAAGCACTGCTTGAACGGGTCGCCATTCACCTGGAAAAAAGCCAACAGTTGAAAGCCAAAATCAAAAAGGCCATGACCTATCCCACGACCGTTCTGGCAGTCGCCACCCTGGTCAGTGCAATCTTGCTGATTCACGTCGTGCCGCAGTTCCAGGGTCTGTTTGCCGGCGTCGATGCCGAGTTGCCGGGCTTTACCCTCGGGGTCATCAGCCTGTCGGAGTTCATGCGGCATAACGGCTGGGTGCTGATCCTGGTCGCGGGCACCAGTTTTGCGGGCCTGCGCAAAGCCTATCGCTCATCGACAGGCTTTCGTCACTGGCTCGATGCCAGTTTGTTGAAAGCACCCGTGGCAGGCACACTGCTGAAAAAATCGGCGGTCGCCCGCTACGCCCGCACGCTCTCGACGACCTTTGCTGCGGGCGTACCGCTGGTGCAAGCACTGGATTCAGTGGCAGGCGCCACGGGGAATGGGCTGTTCAAACAGGCAATCAATCGTATGCGCCACGACGTATCAACCGGAACCCAACTGAATGAATCCATGGCTGTCAGCGGCCTGTTTCCCGGCATGGCGATCCAGATGACCGCCATCGGCGAGGAGTCGGGCACGCTCGACCATATGCTGGAAAAAGTCGCCAACCATTACGAGGCAGACGTCGATCACCTGGTGGACAACCTCACCAGCCTGATGGAACCGCTGATCATGGTGGTACTGGGGGGCATCGTCGGGGCTCTGGTGCTCGCCATGTACCTGCCGATCTTCCAGCTCGGTACGGCCTTTTGAGCACGCCACTGACTGAAATCCTTGTTTATCAGCCCTGGGTGTTTGTATCAGGCGCACTGGTGCTGGGGCTTATTGTCGGCAGCTTTATCAACGTGCTGGTGTGGCGCCTGCCAAAGATGCTGGAGCGTGAATGGCGAGCCCAGGCCCATGAAGTCCTTGGCCTTCCCGCCGAGCCCGCTGCCGCCCCCTATAACCTGATGCGGCCCAACTCCTGCTGCCCGAACTGCAGCCACCCGATTCGTCCCCGGGAGAATATTCCGCTGGTCAGCTATTTACTGCTCAAAGGGCGCTGCTCAAGTTGCGATCACCCTATCGGCGCGCGGTACCCCTTCACCGAATTGGCGTGCGGGTTGATCTCTGCGGTTGTCGCCTGGCATTTCGGTTTTGGCTGGGCAGCCGGTGCGGTGATGGTGTTGAGCTGGGGACTGCTGGCGATGAGCCTGATCGATGTCGATCACCAACTGCTGCCGGACGCGCTGGTGCTGCCGCTGCTGTGGCTGGGGCTGATCCTCAACAGTGTTGGCGTTTTGGTGTCATTGCCCGATGCGCTCTGGGGGGCGGTAGCCGGTTACATGAGCCTGTGGTCGGTGTTCTGGCTGTTCAAGCTGATCACCGGCAAGGACGGTATGGGTTACGGCGATTTCAAGCTGCTGGCAATGCTCGGCGCCTGGGGCGGCTGGCAAATCCTGCCGATGACGCTGTTGCTGTCATCCCTGGTGGGCGTGATGGGTGGCCTGGTTCTATTGCGCCTGCGCAAAGCCCAAGCCTCCACTCCAATGCCTTTTGGTCCGTATCTGGCAATTGCCGGCTGGATTGCATTGCTCTGGGGTGGTCAAATAACCGACTTCTATTTGCAGTCTGTCGGTTTCAGATGACCACTTCTGTTGCAACACCCTGGATTCTCGGCCTCACTGGCGGTATCGGCAGTGGCAAAAGCGCGGCAGCCGAACACTTCGTACGGCTTGGCGTGGACCTGATTGACGCCGACCACGCCGCGCGCTGGGTAGTCGAGCCCGGGCGCCCTGCCCTGGCGCAGATCGCCGAACATTTCGGTGCGAGCGTGCTGCAGCCTGACGGGCAACTGAACCGTGGGACGCTGCGCAAGCTGATCTTCGAAGTGCCTGACGAGCGCCGTTGGCTGGAGGCGTTGCTGCACCCGCTGATCACCGAGGAGATTCGCAGCCACCTGGCGCGCGCCCAATCGCCGTACGCGATCCTGGTGTCACCGTTGCTGATCGAGTCCGGCCAGTACACCATGACCCAGCGCGTGCTGGTGATCGACGTGCCGCAATCGTTGCAGATTCAGCGTACCCTGCAGCGCGACGGCATCAGCGAAGAGCAAGTGCAGGCGATTCTCAAGGCCCAGGCCACCCGTGAAGACCGCCTGCGCCACGCCGATGACGTGCTGGTCAATGACCAGGACCTGGCCCGGCTGCATGCCGAGGTCGAGCGACTGCACCACTTTTACCTTACTTTGCGTGGAGGCCGATCATGAGCCAACCCTTGACCGTCGAATGCCCAACCTGCGGTGCACCCGTGGAATGGAAAGCGACCAACCCCAACCGCCCGTTTTGCTCGGACCGCTGCAAACTGATCGATCTGGGCGCCTGGGCGTCGGAAGAACACAAGATCCCGGTCAGCCCGGACGCCGAAGACGAACTGTTCTCCGAAGACTTTCAGCCCAAACACTAAGGCCGCATAAAGCCATAGTCCTGCTGGTCGTCGAGATTCTCTGCAAGGTATTGCAGCTCGTCGGCCAGGTCTTCAAAACTGCGCACGCCCTTGCTCTGCTGCACCACCGCACTGAGCATCGCCCGCAGGGTCAAGCCCGGGTCAAAGCCGATTTCCTGCGCCGCGTCCTGGCTTCTGCGTAACTCCTGCCGCGCCCACTCGTACACACTCATGATTCCGTGCTCCTGGAAATTTTGCAGAGCATGCGACCACTTGCGCGTGCAGGATTTGACCTGGATCAAGGCCGTGGATCGTCATCCTTCCAGGGCGCCGAGAGGTAGCGGGTGCGGTTGAATGTCTCCAGCCACTCCGGGCAGAACACCACCAGGGCGCTGATCACCATGCCGTTGATAAAGGCCTCGGGAAAAATGATCAGCCACAAATAGCCGACAAAATCCTCGATCCACTCCGGCATCGCAAAACGGCCGTCGAACCACAACAACCCCAGGCCCACCAGCAGGCACAACAAGGCCGACAGTGCGGCCGCGAAAAATCCCGAGCAGAAGATATACACAAAGGGATTGCGCGGCTTCGCCCGCTCCACCAGCAGCGCACAGCCTTCGGTGACCAGTACCGGCAACAGGATCAGCAGCATGCCATTGACGCCCACGGCGGCCAGGTCCTGGCGGCCGAGCAACACCAGGCCGAGCTGCGCGGCCAAGCCACCGACGATCGCCAGGGGCCAATCGAGCAGCAAGGTCACGGCGGTCATGCCGATGAAGTGGTAGGACACCCCCGTGTCGAAATCCCGGCGTACCAGCCACAACATAAACAGCGCGAACACCGTGCCAAACAGCAAATGCTGGCGCCGTCGGTCAGCAAACAGCTCGACCCACGGCGAACGCAGGAGCGCCCACATCACCACCGGCGCGTACAGCAGCCAGCCGATGCTGAGGGTTTCCGGCGCCAGCACCGCGGCGCTGATCACGGCTGCACCTGCTCCAGGGCCTGGCGCAACTCAGCGGCGGAGTCGTATTCATGCTGTGCCACCAACTTGCCGTGATCCAGTTGCAGCCACAGTACTTTATCCACAGCCGCCGGATAGCGCGGGCTTATACGCGCATCGCGATCAAGCATGACCCGATAGTTGTAGGCCTGCATGGCCGGCACCGCGAACATCTTCGCAATCAGCCGCGGCATGCGCTGGATATCCGCGAGAAACACCGTGTGTCGCGCCTCCAGATAGCCCTTAGGCTGGCCTTGCAGCGCTGCGTCGACGATTTTGGCGGCGTCCATGCTGCGGGCTACCAGCAAGGTTTGCACCTGGTCATCCAGGGTGTAGGCCTGGTCGAACTGGTCAAGCAACGTCCAGGGTGCAACACTCTCACCCACCTCGACGGCCTGGGCCCACACGGGTAAAAGACTCAAGAACAGCACCACAAAAAACTTCACTGCACATTCCTCATGCCAGGGGGAAACTGTCGAATAGCCAGTCTACACCGACCTTTTGACGCGGGACTTCCTGCGGTCATCATTTGGACGCTAAGCTGGTGACATGGATGACTCAGATTATTTGCGCCTGCTCACCGTAGCGGCCGAACAAGCCAATGCGTTCCTGTCCAATGCCCGCAAATGGGAGCGTGAGCGTTGGGTCTGCCAGCGCCTGTTGCAAGGTTTGAACGTGCCCTACCGCGCCGAAGAATTCCACGCCGCCGGGCAAGAGCCGCCGGATGTGCTGTTTCGCGATGCCAGTTTCGAGGTGTTTTTCGTACTCGATGAGGGCCGGCGCCTGAACGACGAGTGGCGCGACGAACTGCTGCGTCGGCGCAGCGCCTTTTCCCTGAGCCAATTGGTTCGACGAGAAGCCAAACCCCGGCGCATTCCCGCTCACGAATTCCTGCTGCGCCTGGCGCCCACACTGCGCAAGAAGGCGCACAACTATAAAGAGCGCGGGATGGACCTGGGGGAGCTGGACCTCATCGCCTTCGCCAGCCTCAAGCGCGAAGTACTGGACCTCAACAGCCATTTTCCGCCACCCACCGAGTACCTGCGCCAGGGCTGGCGCTCACTGTCCCTCGTGGGCCCGACGTTTGCGCGCGTATTGTTTGCTCATCCGGACGCTCCGGACTTCTTGCGCAACAATCTGGGGCGCAGCATAGTGTTTGATGTGGGCATCAGCCTGTGATCCGGTTGGCGACTATGCTTCTGGCAATGCCGCCAATCACACGACTGTAACGTGGCGCCCATCAGCAACGTCTACCTGACGAGGCCTTTATGACCAGCCGCCTGAACCCCGACGACCAACAGCATGTCGAAGAGTACCTGCAACTGTCCCAGAACCAAGTCGAGCGCAAGCCTTTCCGGCCCTGGCTGCTCCTTGCCGTGGTGCTGGTTGCAGTGATCGGCCTGGGTTTGCTGAGCCGCCTTTTGAGTTACCTGACGCTATGAGCTGCCTTGCGCTCGCTCGGGTAACCGCACCGATTTCTTTTAGCCTTGCGAGATATCCCCATGACCCATCGTATTATTATCGTCGGCGGCGGCGCCGGCGGCCTGGAGTTGGCTACCCGCCTGGGTAAGACTCTGGGCAAGCGCGGCACCGCCAGCATCACGCTGGTGGACGCCAACCTGACCCATATCTGGAAACCCTTGCTCCACGAAGTGGCGGCCGGTTCGCTGAACTCTTCGGAAGACGAACTCAACTATGTTGCCCAGGCCAAATGGAACCACTTCGAGTTCCAGCTGGGGCGCATGAGCGGGCTCGATCGTGAGCAGAAAAAAATCCAGCTGGCCGCCACCCTCGACGAAGAAGGCCGAGAACTGGTGCCTGCACGCGTGCTGGGCTATGACAGCCTGGTGATCGCGGTCGGCAGCACCACCAATGACTTCGGCACCGAGGGCGCGGCGCAGCACTGCCTGTTCCTCGACACCCGCAAACAGGCCGAGCGTTTCCACCAGCAATTGCTCAACCACTATCTGCGGGCCCATGCCGGGCAGACGGATGTGGTGGAGCAGATCAGCGTCGCCATCGTCGGCGCTGGCGCCACCGGGGTCGAGTTGGCCGCCGAGCTGCATAACGCTGCCCATGAACTGGCGGCCTACGGCCTGGACAAGATCAAGCCGGAAAACATGCACATCACCCTGATAGAAGCCGGTCCACGGGTGTTGCCCGCCCTGCCGGAGCGAATTGGCGGGCCTGTGCATAAAACCCTGGAGAAACTCGGGGTGACTGTACTGACCAACTCCGCCGTGAGCGAGGTGACTGCCGACGCCCTGATCACCAGCAGCGGCCAGGTCATTCCGGCCAGCCTCAAGGTCTGGGCTGCCGGGATTCGTGCGCCAGGGTTCCTCAAGGACATCGATGGCCTGGAAACCAACCGTATCAACCAGCTGCAAGTGCTGCCGACCCTGCAAACCACCCGCGACGAGAATATCTTCGCCTTTGGCGATTGCGCAGCCTGCCCACAAGCCGGCACCGACCGCAATGTGCCACCGCGGGCCCAGGCGGCTCACCAGCAGGCATCGTTGCTGGCCAAGTCGCTGAAACTGCGGATTGAGGGCAAGGACCTGCCGTCGTACAAGTACACCGACTACGGCTCGCTGATCTCGCTTTCGCGTTTTTCGGCTGTGGGTAACTTGATGGGCAACCTGACCGGCAGCGTGATGCTGGAAGGCTGGCTGGCACGGATGTTTTATGTGTCGCTGTACCGCATGCACCAGATGGCGCTGTATGGCTTCTTCCGCACGGCGATGCTGATGCTGGGAAGCAAGATTGGACGCGGGACCGAGCCGCGCCTGAAACTGCACTGACAGCACGTTCCGGGATAGGACTCGGTCAGTGTGGGAGCGGGCTTGCTCGCGAAAGCGGTGGTTCAGTGCCAGATGTACTGACTGACACACCGCTTTCGCGAGCAAGCCCGCTCCCACATTTGTTTTGTGGTGCGGCCGGGATTGCGCGGGCAAAAAAAATCCCCGTATCTTTCGATACGAGGATTTTTAATATGGTCGGGGTAAGGGGATTCGAACTCCTGACATCCTGCTCCCAAAGCAGGCGCGCTACCGGACTGCGCTATACCCCGGTAAAAAAAAGGCGACCTCTCAGTCGCCTTCTTCGATCAGCGCTTTTGGCCTCTGATCTTAAGATTCGATTCCAGCGTTAACTGGTCTCAAAAATGGTGGGTCGTGTGGGATTCGAACCTACGACCAATTGGTTAAAAGCCAACTGCTCTACCAACTGAGCTAACGACCCAAATATGGTCGGGGTAAGGGGATTCGAACTCCTGACATCCTGCTCCCAAAGCAGGCGCGCTACCGGACTGCGCTATACCCCGGTTTGAAATTGGCTCCGTGACCAGGACTCGAACCTGGGACCCAATGATTAACAGTCATTTGCTCTACCGACTGAGCTATCACGGAACTACATATTTCAAAGTGTTACGTTGTTGCTTGTTACCTTCTCTTCGACGCTTCCGTATCGCTACGTTAGTGCCTCTGAGGCGCGCTATTCTACAATCTTAAAAACCTCTGTCAACCCTTTAAATTGCTTTTAAGACAAGGATTTGCGCTTCTTTCTGATTTCTCCTTGGGGAGAAGAAACCGTTGGGCTGACGTTGCTGCGGGGCAGCACTTTACAAGCCTTTGCCTTACAGTTCAACGCCCTATCGAAAAAAAAGGCCCCGCAATGCGGGGCCTCTTGTTACAGCGCTACAGCCTGAACTCAGTGGAAGACGATTTCGTCGTTCTCCACCGTCGCCTCGACGCTGGTGCCCGGCATAAAGCTGCCCGACAGGATCAGCTGTGCCAGCGGGTTCTCGATCCAGCGCTGGATAGCACGCTTCAACGGCCGTGCGCCATACACCGGGTCGTAACCGACGGCGATCAGCTTGTCCAACGCCTCGCGACTCAGCTCCAGAGACAACTCGCGCTCCGCCAGGCGGCTGCGCAGGCGGCCCAACTGGATCTCGGTGATGCCCGCGATCTGATCCCGCGCCAAAGGCTCGAAGATCACCACTTCATCGACCCGGTTGATGAACTCCGGCCGGAAGTGGCTGGTCAGCGCGTCCATCACGGCTGCACGCTGGGCTTCACGATCACCCACCAGTTCCTGGATCTGTACCGAGCCCAGGTTGGAGGTCATCACGATCACCGTATTACGGAAATCCACGGTACGCCCGTGGCTGTCCGTCAGCCGGCCATCTTCCAACACTTGCAGCAACACGTTGAACACATCCGGGTGGGCCTTCTCGACCTCGTCCAGGAGGATCACCGAGTAAGGCTTGCGCCGTACCGCTTCGGTCAGGTAACCGCCCTCCTCGTACCCGACATAGCCTGGTGGCGCCCCGATCAGGCGAGCCACGGAATGTTTCTCCATGAACTCGGACATATCGATCCGCACCATGGCCTCTTCGGTATCAAAGAGGAACTCGGCCAAGGCCTTGCACAGTTCAGTCTTACCCACGCCGGTCGGGCCGAGGAACATGAACGAGCCGCTCGGACGGTTCGGGTCGGACAACCCGGCCCGGGAACGCCGTACCGCATTCGACACCGCAACCACCGCCTCTTCCTGGCCGATGACGCGCTGGTGCAACAGGCTTTCCATTTTCAGCAGCTTGTCGCGCTCGCCTTCGAGCATTTTCGACACAGGGATACCGGTCCACTTCGAGACGACTTCGGCGATTTCTTCCTCGGTCACCTTGCTGCGCAGCAACTGGTTCTCAGGCTTGCCGTGCTGGTCGACCATCTGCAGGCTGCGCTCCAGGTCCGGGATCACCCCGTACTGCAACTCGGCCATGCGGTTCAGGTCGCCTTTACGGCGGGCTGCTTCCAGTTCCTGACGGGACTGCTCAATCTTTTGCTGGATCTGTGCAGAACCCTGTACTTCAGCTTTTTCCGAGGTCCAGATTTCTTCGAGGTCCGAATACTCGCGCTCCAGACGAACAATTTCTTCCTGGAGTTTTTCCAGGCGTTTCTTCGCCGGCTCGTCCTCTTCTTTCTTCAGGGCCTGGGACTCAACCTTCAGTTGAATCAGGCGCCGATCCAGACGGTCCAGCACTTCGGGTTTCGAATCGATCTCCATCCGAATGCGGCTGGCAGCCTCGTCGATCAAGTCGATGGCCTTGTCCGGCAACTGACGGTCAGTAATGTAGCGATGGCTCAGTTTCGCCGCCGCAATGATCGCCCCGTCGGTGATCGCCACTTTATGGTGGACCTCATACCGCTCTTTCAGGCCACGCAGGATCGCGATGGTGTCTTCTTCGCTCGGTTCTTCCACCAGTACTTTCTGGAAGCGGCGCTCAAGGGCCGCATCTTTCTCGATGTACTGGCGATATTCGTTCAGTGTGGTCGCACCGACGCAATGCAACTCGCCTCGGGCCAGTGCCGGCTTGAGCATGTTGCCCGCGTCCATCGAGCCTTCGCCTTTGCCGGCGCCGACCATGGTGTGCAGTTCGTCGATAAACAGAATGATCTGCCCTTCCTGCTTCGACAGTTCGTTCAGCAGGGATTTCAGGCGCTCTTCGAACTCGCCACGGAACTTGGCACCGGCAATCAGCGACCCCATGTCCAGGGACAGCAGGCGCTTGCCTTTAAGACCATCCGGCACTTCACCATTAATGATGCGCTGGGCCAGGCCTTCGGCAATCGCGGTTTTACCCACGCCAGGTTCGCCGATCAGCACCGGGTTGTTCTTGGTGCGACGCTGCAGGACCTGGATGGTGCGACGAATTTCATCGTCACGGCCGATCACCGGATCGAGCTTGCCTTCTTCGGCGCGCTTGGTCAGGTCGACGGTGTATTTGTCCAGGGCCTGGCGAGACTCCTCGTGGTTAGGGTCATTGACCGCCTCGCCACCGCGCAGGTTGTTGATGGCATTTTCCAGGGCTTTCTTGCTCACGCCCTGGCCTAGCAACAGTTTGCCGAGTTTGCTGTTGTCGTCCATCGCGGCGAGCAACACCACTTCACTGGAGATGAACTGGTCACCCTTCTGCTGGGCCAGACGGTCGGCCTGGTTCAACAGGCGCGCCAGGTCCTGGGACATGTTCACGTCGCCAGTCGGATTTTGGATTTTCGGCAGTTGGTCGAGCTCTTTGCTCAACTCTTTGCGCAGGCTGTTAACGTCAAAGCCCACCTGCATCAGCAAGGGTTTGATGGAACCGCCTTGCTGCTCCAGAAGCGCTTGCATCAAGTGCGCAGGCTCGATGGCCGGATGGTCCAGGCCAACCGCCAGAGATTGGGCGTCAGATAAAGCCAACTGCAATTTGCTGGTTAAACGATCAATACGCATTAGTCACCTTCCTTTTGAGCAGGCCGGAGCTATGAACAAACACATCCTGAATGAAGAAACCTGCCAGATACCCTTATAGATGGGGTGGATTCTGGAAGATTCAAGCGGGCTATTGCTGACTTGCGTCAGGATTGACCCAAGTCAAGGGAGTCTAGCGTTCAAGCCAGATAAGGGAGGCAAACCGCCCCGTGCGCGGGCTGCGGCGGTAGGAATAGAAGCGGGAATCGGTCACGGTGCACAAGCCGCCACCGTAGACAGCAGTAACGCCACGGACTGCGAGACGCAGGCGGGCCAACTGATAAATGTCAGCCATGAACTTGCCCGGATTCTGACTGGGGACGAAAGCCGCAATCGTTTCCGGAAGTTGCTGCATAAAGGCTTCACGCACTTCCGGACCGACTTCAAAGGCTTGCGGGCCAATCGCCGGGCCCAGCCAGACCAGTACGTCGGCAGGCTCGGTATCCAGGCTTTCAACGGTCGCTTCCAATACGCCAGCGGCCAGGCCACGCCAACCGGCATGAGCTGCGGCGACGCGGGTGCCGGCGCGATTGCAAAACAAGGCAGGCAGGCAATCTGCCGTCATTGATGTGCAGGCGATGCCAGGAGTGCTGGTCCAACTGCCATCTGCTTCGGCAGTCCGGCCAGGGTCCGCCTCAACCACAACGACACCATGAACCTGTCGCAACCAGGCCGGCTGAATATTGAAGGCTTCGGTAAGGCGACGGCGATTTTCAAGGACGGCGTCGAGACTGTCCTCGACATGATCGCCAAGGTTGAGGCTGTCGAACGGCGCCACACTAACGCCGCCCGCACGGGTGGTAACACAGGCTTTCACCCCGGCCGGCGCGGGCCAGTCAGGAATCAGCCAGTCACTCATCCGATAAACGCCTCGCGATCCTGCTTGAGCAGCGACAACAACCAGACAAAATCGTCTGGAAGTGGCGATTCCCAGCTCATCCGCTTACCGCTCGTCGGATGATCCAGCTCCAGGAAGCGGGCGTGCAGCGCCTGGCGCGGGAAGGTCTTCAGCGAATCAACCATGGTTGCACTGGCCGCAGGCGGAATACGGAAGCGGCCACCGTAGGCCGGATCTCCGACCAACGGGAAGTTGATGTGCGCCATGTGCACCCGAATCTGGTGGGTACGACCGGTTTCCAGCTTCACCCGCACGTGGGTGTGGGAGCGGAAACGCTCAAGCACACGGTAGTGGCTGACGGCCTGCTTGCCGCCTTCCATCACCGCCATGCGCTGGCGCTGCTGGCCGTGGCGACCGATCGGGGCATTGATTTTGCCTCCCGCCGTTACCACGCCGATCACGATGCACTCGTAGATCCGGCTGACGCTGCGGCTCTGCAGTTGTGTGACCAGCTGCGTCTGCGCCTGAATGGTCTTGGCCACCACCATAAGGCCGGTGGTGTCCTTGTCCAGACGGTGCACGATGCCGCAGCGCGGGACATTGATGATGTCCGGCACGTGGTGCAGCAACGCATTGAGCAGGGTGCCATCAGCGTGCCCGGCGGCCGGGTGAACCACGAGGCCTGCGGGTTTATTGATCACCAGGATGTCGTCGTCTTCGTAGACGATGTCCAGTTCAATGTCCTGGGCGATCCATTCTCCCTGGGCTTCCTGCTCGGCAGTCAGCTCAAGAATCGCACCACCATGGACTATGTCTCGCGGGCGGATAACCGCTCCATCCACAGTCAGGCGGCCGTCTTTGATCCAGGCGGAAAGGCGCGAGCGCGAGTGCTCAGCGAATAATTGTGCGGCGACTTGATCGAGGCGTTGGCCGCCCAATTCGGACGGCACCTCTGCGCGAAGTTCAATTTTATCGGACATGCTCAGACTAGGCGTGGCACAGCCTTTGGTTTCGGCTGCGCGCTTGTGGTTAAATACGGCGTCTTTTGCCCCGAGGCTTTCCAAGGGGCGCTCATCATAACAGGACGGCCCCGCCCAAGACAGCGGCCGTCATAGGGACGCAAGCCGCCATGCAAGTGAAACACCTGCTGCTGATCGCCATCCTCGCCATGACTGCTGCTTGCTCGTCAACAAAGGAAGTCGTCGACGAAAACCTGAGCGAGGTCGAGCTGTACCAACAAGCTCAGACCGACCTGAACAACCACAGCTACACCAGCGCCACGGCAAAGCTGAAGGCACTGGAGTCGCGGTATCCGTTCGGGCGCTACGCCGACCAGGCCCAGCTCGAGCTGATCTACGCCAACTACAAGAACGCCGAGCCGGAAGCTGCCAAGTCCGCCGCCGAGCGTTTTATCCGCCTGCACCCGCAACACCCGAACGTGGACTACGCCTACTACCTCAAGGGCCTGACCTCGTTTGACCAGGACGTTGGCCTGCTGGCGCGCTTCCTGCCGCTGGACATGACCAAGCGTGACCCGGGCGCTGCCCGCGACTCCTACAACGAGTTCGCCCAGCTGACCAGCCGCTACCCCAACAGCCGCTACGCGCCTGACGCCAAGCAGCGCATGATCTACCTGCGCAACCTGCTGGCTTCCTACGAGATCCACGTAGCCCACTACTACCTGACCCGTCAGGCGTATGTCGCTGCCGCGAACCGTGGCCGCTATGTAGTGGAAAACTTCCAGGAAACCCCGTCCGTGGGTGACGGCCTGGCCGTGATGACCGAGGCTTACCAGCGCCTGCACCTGGACGCCCTGGCCGCTACCAGCCTGGAAACCCTGAAACTCAACTACCCGGACCACCCAAGCCTGAAGGACGGCCAGTTCGTACCGCAGGTAGCCGAAGCGGACAACCGCTCGTGGTTGAGCAAATACACCCTGGGCCTGATCGAGTCCCGTCCACCGCTGCCGCCGGGCGAAACCCGCGCCAACCAGGACATCATCAAGCAATACCAGGACGCCAAGGATTCGATTCCATCGGACCTCAAGCCTCGTGACGAAAACGGCGACATTATCGAAGAGCAAGGGCCTCAAGCCCTGGGCAACAACGAAGACCGCTCGTGGTTCAGCTACATGACTTTCGGTATCTTTGACTGATTGTTCGCTGCGATGCAAAAAGGGAGACCCTCGGGTCTCCCTTTTTTTGCCTGCAATTTAATTCCGCTGTGCGCCTGTCACGTCCTTGGCTAAACTGCCGAATTCCTTGTCGAGAAGCTGCCCACCATGGTTCGTCTACTGTTCTGGATTGCCGTTATTGCTGCCGCGGTATGGTTTTGGCGCAAATTCAAGAGCCCGGCCGCCAAACAGCAGCGGCCCAGCGAACCCGGCACGATCCAGATGGTGCGTTGCGCCCACTGCGGTCTTCACCTGCCACAGGACCGAGCCTTGAGCCTGCGCCAGGAATGGTATTGCACCCAGGCGCATCTGGAGCAAGGGCCGAAGGCTATCCAGCGCTGATTCGGCCTGCCGGCGCGTACGGTGTCGGATCAATGATCGGCTGACGCTCCAGCAATAAATCGGCGAACAACTGGCAGGACGCCGGCGCCAGCACCAGGCCATTGCGGTAATGCCCGCAGTTGAGCCACAGCCCTTCAAACCCGGGCACCTTGCCAATATAGGGAATGCCTTCCGGCGAGCCGGGCCGCAAGCCGGCCCAATGTCCCACCACTTGAGCATCGGCCAGGGCCGGGATCAACTCGACGGCAGAGGCCTTCAGGCTTTCCAGCGCGGAATCGGTGGGGGTCTTGTCGAAGCCTTCATGCTCCAGCGTGCTGCCGATCAGAATGTGCCCGTCGCGCCGGGGAATCGCATAACGACCCTTGGCCAGGACCATGCACGACAAAAAGTCCGATGCGCATTTGTACAGGATCATCTGGCCCTTGACCGGCTCCACCGGCAACGCCAACCCCAGGCTGCCCAGTAACTCACCGCTCCAGGCCCCGGCGGCGAGCACTACCTGATCACCACGGATCGGCCCAAGCGCCGTGTTCACGCCAACAATCTTCCCGCCTTCCTGAATAAACCCATCAACCGCGCACTGCTCGTGAATCGTCACGCCAGGCAGGGCCAACAAGGCCGCCTTGAGGGATTTGACCAACCGCGGATTACGCACATTGGCCACATCCGCCATATAGATCGCCTGGGAAAACCCGGCGCCCAACACCGGCACAGCATCATGGGCAGCTGAAACATCCACCTTGCTCAACGGACGGCCTTCGCGGGCGGCCCAGGCAAGCGCCTCGGCTTCATCGTCCAGATCCAACCAATACAGGCCCGTGGTGTGAACTTCCGGATCAACGCCAGTCGCGGCAAACAGACGCTCCGCAAGTTGCGGGTAAAAGTCCTGGGACCAATGCGCCAGGGCAGTTACCGCCGGGCTGTAGCGCCACGGGTACAGTGGGGAAACAATGCCGCCGCCTGCCCACGAAGACTCCTGCCCGACCGCCGAACGATCCAGCAGCACCACCGCCTGCCCCTGGGTCGCCAGGTTGAACGCCGTCAACAACCCGATTACCCCACCACCCACAACCACTACTTGCTGTTGCTTAGCCATTGTTCGATCCAGCCGATAAAAAGAAAAAGGCACGCCCGGCGCCCAATCGTCCAGCTTCCTCATCATTGCCCCCAGCACGCCTTGCGGCTCATATCAGGCGCGGCTCCCGGATTGCTTCGCGCACCGGTACTGCTCAGGCTGAAGGCGGCACAGGGATCACCCGCCATCACCGAGTCAATCGCCGGCGTGGCAAGCAGAACGAAATCCTGAGGGTTCAATGCAGGGGTGATTCTATAGCGATCGTTGCCGGCGATGACGCCGGTCGCATCAATAAAAGTGCCGTTCCTCGCGTAATAGCGCTCAAGGAGCTGGGCCTGTTCAGTCAGCAACCCGGCAATTTCCGCACGATAGACCTTTTTCATATGGCTGGCATACCCGGGATAGGCAACCCCGGCCAGGAGGCCGATGATCGCCACGGCGATCAATAATTCGATCAGGGTGAAGCCTGTGCAATCCTTGCTCATCATGCTGTTCACCTATTGAAGTTGCCGCCACATGATTCTTCGAAAACGCTCATCGGGGCCGCTGCCGACGCGCGCATACACAGATTCCAGGACCGATCGCGAGTGACCACTGACACCCACCGACGTCACGCGATAGAGAGTGGCCTGAATGTCTGCCGGGAGATGGGCCAAGCCCGTCCCCGGCCCCAGGTTTTGAATACCGTAGATGCCATCCTTCATCCCGATCCAAGTGACCGTCGACACGGGGTTCGTACCGGGCCCCGCGACCGAAACCGACTCGGCAGGTGGCGCGCACGCGGCAATCGAGCGACAAGGGTGCAGGGCAAACCCGGGCGCCTGCACCACAGACTCGCCAAGCCTGAGGCCGCTTTCGGCCAGTTGAAACGACTGGTTGCGCTGGCGAACACCGCCGGTCATTTTTTCTTGCGAGATTGCCCCCTCCATCGAAGACAACCCCAGCAGCGCCAACAGCAGCAGAAAGACCAGGCTGATCAGCAACACCATGCCTGCCTGCCTTGAACGGGAGAAGTCATAAACCATGAGCCCGCTACTCCAGACGATTACGCAGCGCTGCTACAACGCTATAGGTCTGGTCTTTCACCAACCCCGCCGGATCCTGAAGGGTCAGTAAAATCCGCACGCTACGTATCAGCGACTCATCGCCGGGGTTGGGGTCATATCGGGTGACAACCGCTGAGCCCGCCTTCCCGGCCACCCCGAAACTGATATCGAACGCCCTCACGTTATCCACAAGCACCGCCTTGCTCGGGGCCGCCAGCGTGCTGAACTTCAATTGCCCGCCCTCGAAGGTGTACGTCAGCCTGCGCAGTGGAAAGCGGATCTGCCCAGGCGCGGGTGCCGGCGCGCTCCCCGCATAGGCTTGGGCAAAAGCGGTACAGTCGGAGAGCACTGTCCAATCGGGCTTGCTGCCGCCCTCTCCGACGTCAGCGGTCACCAGCGTCAGAGACCGGGAGCTGCCGGTGGTACTCCATCCGATGGGCCGATCGAAACCTGCAGGCACGTTGCTGATCGAGGCCGTGGACAGGCAACCGAACATGCCCGCCTGGCGTATCTCCTGAATCAGCTTGCCGAGGACGAACCGTGCATCATCCTGCAGCAGCGAAGCTGCACGCTGACTGGCATGAGTGATTCGGGAGCTGAGCGCAATCTGCGTCACCCCCAGGATCAGCACCAGGCCGAGGGCGAATGCCAGCAGCATCTCCACCAGGCTGAAACCGCGATCAGGGCCTCTCATGGCCGCGCCCTCGGGTCGACGGCAACCCGACTGGTCAGGGTAAATGTTTCCCGGGCCCCTTGAGCCTTCGCGCCACGGGAGTCGTCCCAACTGATACTGATCGTCACCTCGCGCTGATTGACCACCACCGAACCCTTGGCGCTCTCCCCGGCAAATCCTGCGATGTTCGCTTCGAAATCGTGCAGATCCAGATCACGGACACTCGCGACCGAAGTACTCGCAGGCGCGCGCTCGCTCTGTGCCCACGAATAATCGGCGCCGGAGTTGGCACGGATCCGGTCAAGCATGTCGTACGCAATGAAACTGGCCTGACTGGTCATCCTGGAACTGTCGGTGTATTTCAACGAATTGAGCTGAATCACCGCCGCCCCCAGCAGGCCAATGGCCAGGATCAGTACAGACACCAAAACCTCGATCAGGGTCATCCCGACTTGGGTCGGTCGAGGGTGAAATATTGCAGGGCACGTATTCATTACCGTCGCCATCCATGTCGAAGGTCGTCAAAAAAGCAGCGGGAAATCCGCAGTGCGACGCAAGACTAGCGCCGGTCTTGTCCAAGCGCTGCACCCCGGAACAAAGCGAAATACTTTGGACTACATGGCCACCATTCGACGCCCCGACCCGGAGGCTATAACTATGTCTGCCATCCGGCACCGACTGAAAAGCACACCGCGTCCACGGAGGGACGGCACATGAAACAACGAGGTTTCTCGCTGATCGAGCTGATACTGGGCCTGTTCCTGAGCGGCATCCTGGCCAATCTGGCAGTGCCGAGCCTCAAGGGGCTGCTTGAGTCGCAACGACGCCAGGGCGCCGCCGAATCCCTCGCCAGCGGGGTGCGTTATGCGCGCACGGAAGCCATCGCACGCAATCGCACGGTGGTCATCCATGCATTGGACGATGACTGGAGCCGGGGATGGAGGGTGATACTGGACCTGAACGGTCGCGGCCATCTGGACGACGACAACCCGGTGCTGCTGGAGCGCCAGGACAGTGGGCAGATACCGATTGTGGGGAATACCCCGGTGAGAACCCAGATACGCTTCAGCGGCCTGGGTGAACCGCTGCTGTCAGCAGGGGCGTTCAGTGCTGGCACGGTTCACGTGTGTGCCACGGACCAGCAATTGAGCCTGTATCAGATAGTGCTGGCAGCCAGCGGGCGCATCAGCCTGCGCAGTAACAAGACCGAGCAGGCGTTGTGCCGAGGCTATGCCGGCACCCTGGGACTCAGAGCAGCGAACGAACCCGCAGCTCCTTGGGCATGGAGAAAGTGATGCTCTCTTCACGACCAGCCAGCTCATCGGCACCGGTTGCGCCCCAGGCCTGCAATTGTTGAATCACGCCACGCACCAGCACTTCCGGGGCCGAGGCACCCGCAGTGATACCAATGCGCTCGACACCGTCGAACCAGCTGCGCTGCATGTCTTCGGCACCATCAATCAGGTAGGCCGGAGTGGCCATACGCTCAGCCAGTTCACGCAAGCGATTGGAGTTGGAACTGTTCGGACTGCCCACCACCAATACTACGTCGCATTCGTCAGCCAATTGCTTGACCGCATCCTGGCGGTTTTGCGTGGCGTAGCAGATGTCATCCTTGCGTGGCCCGCCGATGGCCGGGAAACGCGAGCGCAAGGCATCGATGACGCGGCTTGTGTCATCCATGGACAAGGTGGTCTGGGTGACGAAGGCCAGCTTTTCAGGGTTGTGCACCTGCAAGGCGGCGACGTCTTTTTCATCCTCTACCAGGTAGATCGCGCCGCCATTGCTGGCGTCGTACTGGCCCATGGTGCCTTCGACTTCCGGGTGACCGGCGTGGCCGATCAGGATGCATTCACGACCATCACGGCTGTAGCGCGCAACTTCGATGTGCACCTTGGTCACCAGCGGGCAGGTAGCGTCGAACACTTTCAGGCCACGGCCTGCAGCTTCAGTACGCACCGCCTGGGAAACACCGTGGGCGCTGAAGATGACGATAACGTCGTCCGGCACCTGGTCCAGTTCTTCAACGAAGATGGCGCCGCGACTGCGCAGGTCTTCGACCACGAATTTGTTGTGGACGACTTCATGACGCACATAAATCGGCGGCCCGAAGACTTCCAGGGCGCGGTTGACGATTTCAATCGCCCGGTCCACGCCGGCGCAGAAGCCACGGGGGTTGGCGAGTTTGATTTGCATGCTGTGCCTCGTGTCTTGCAACGCAAGAAATTGGAACATTGCGGCGCCGTTTACCAGCGCCGGCTTCGTCAGTCAGAGCGCTTTAACGTCGATGATTTCAACATCAAAGGTCAAGGTTTTCCCGGCCAACGGGTGGTTGAAGTCGATGGTCACTTGCGCGTCATCAAAGGCTTTCACCACACCTGGCAGCTCGGTATTCGCCGCATCATTGAAGATCACCAGCAAGCCTTCCGACAGCTCCATGTCCTGGAACTGCGAACGCGGGATGATCTGCACGTTTTGCGGGTTGGGCTGGCCAAAGGCGTTTTCCGGCAGGATCTGCAGGTTGCGCTTGTCGCCGGCCTTGAAACCGAACAGGGCCGCTTCGAAGCCCGGCAGCAGGTTGCCGTCACCGACCTTGAAGGTCGCCGGGGCCTTGTCGAACGTGCTGTCGACCGTGTCGCCATTCTCCAGGCGCAATGCGAAATGCAAGGTGACTTCCGTGTTCTGGCCGATGCGTTGCTCAGCCAATACCTGTTCAGTCATGAACGGTCTCTCCGGTTTTCTTACTTTTGAACATATCCAACGCCAGCATGATTGCACCGACGGTGATGGCGCTGTCAGCAAAGTTGAACGCCGGGAAGTACCAGCGGTTCTGCCAATGCACCAGAATGAAGTCGATCACATGGCCCAGGGCGATGCGGTCGTACAGGTTGCCCAATGCGCCACCCAGCACCAGCGCCAACGCGACGGCAAGCCAGGTGTCATCGCGCCCCAGGCGCTTGAGCCAGACCACCAGCACCGCACTGACCACCACGGCGATCAAGGCAAACAGCCAGCGCTGCCAGCCGGAGCTGTCAGCCAGGAAGCTGAACGCAGCGCCGGTGTTGTAGGCCAGGGTCCAGCTGAAGTAGTCGGGAATCACCACGATCTGCTGGTACATCTGCAAGGCGCCTTCGAAATGAGCCTTGCTGAGCTGGTCAATGACCAGCACCAGCACGCTCAGTACGAGCAAGCCCAGGCGTCCAAAACGACTGGCTTTAGGCATAGTGACGAACCTCGCCAGCACCAGAGATGTTGTCGACGCAGCGACCGCAGATTTCCGGGTGCTCCGGGTTCACACCGACATCTTCACGGCAGTGCCAGCAACGGGCGCACTTGGCGAAGGACGACTTGACCACTTTGAGCTTGAGGCCCGGGACTTCAGTCGCAACGGCATCCGCAGGGGCTTGAGCAAACGGCGCCAGGCTGGCGGTGGACGTGATCAAGACAAAGCGCAGTTCGTTGCTCAGCTTGGCCAGGTCGGCGGTCAGGCCTTCCTCGGCAAACAGCGTGACTTCGGCCTGCAAGTTGCCGCCAACGGCCTTCGCCGCGCGCTGCACTTCCAGCTCCTTGTTCACCGCAACCTTGACCGCCATCACGCCTTCCCAGTACTCGCGGCCCAGCTCGAAGTCGGCCGGCAGTTCGGTCAGGCCTTCGTACCAGGTGTTGAGCATCACGGACTCGTTACGCTCGCCCGGCAGGTATTCCCACAGCTCGTCGGCGGTGAAGGCCAGGATCGGCGCGATCCAGCGCACCAGCGCTTCAGAGATATGGTACAGCGCGGTCTGCGCCGAACGGCGGGCCTTGCTGTTGGCACCGGTGGTGTACTGGCGGTCCTTGATGATGTCGAGGTAGAAACCACCCAACTCCTGCACGCAGAAATTGTGGATCTTCGAGTAGACGTTCCAGAAGCGGTATTCGCCGTAGTGCTCTTGCAACTCGCGCTGCAGCAACAGGGTACGGTCCACGGCCCAACGGTCCAGGGCGAGCATGTCCTCGGCCGGCAGGATGTCGGTGGCCGGGTTGAAACCGGTCAGGTTCGACAACATGAAGCGTGCGGTGTTACGGATCCGGCGGTAGGCATCGGCGCTGCGCTGCAGGATCTGCTCGGACACGGCCATCTCGCCCGAATAATCGGTAGAGGCCACCCACAGGCGCATGATGTCGGCGCCCAGGGTGTCGTTGACCTTTTGCGGCGCGATCACGTTGCCCAAAGACTTGGACATCTTGCGACCGTTCTCGTCGACGGTAAAACCATGGGTCAGCAACTCGCGGTACGGGGCGTGATCGTCGATCGCACAACCGGTCAGCAACGAGGAGTGGAACCAGCCACGGTGTTGGTCGGAGCCTTCCAGGTACAGATCGGCGCGCGGGCCGGTCTCGTGACCCATAGGGTGCGAGCCACGCAATACGTGCCAGTGGGTGGTACCCGAGTCGAACCACACGTCGAGGGTGTCGCTGATCTTGTCGTACAGCGGCGCTTCGTCGCCCAACAGCTCGGCGGCATCCAGCTTGAACCAGGCTTCGATACCCTCTTGCTCAACGCGCTGGGCAACCACTTCCATCAGCTCGACGGTACGTGGGTGCAGCTCGCCGCTTTCCTTGTTCAGGAAGAACGGGATCGGCACGCCCCAGTTGCGCTGGCGGGAGATGCACCAGTCCGGACGGTTGGCGATCATCGAGTGCAGGCGCGCCTGACCCCAGGCCGGGACGAACTTGGTGTCTTCGATCGCCTTGATCGCACGCTTGCGCAGGGTTTCGCCGCTGGTCGGCTCTTTGTCCATGCCGATAAACCACTGCGCGGTGGCGCGGTAGATCAGAGGGGTCTTGTGGCGCCAGCAGTGCATGTAGCTGTGGGTGATGGTTTCGGTGTGCAGCAGCGCACCGACTTCAGCCAGCTTGTCGACGATCGCAGGGTTCGCCTTGAAGATGAACTGGCCACCGAAGAATTCCAGGGACGGCGCATACACGCCGTTGCTTTGCACTGGATTGATGATGTCGTCGTTGACCAGTCCGTACTGCTTGCAGATCACGAAGTCGTCTACGCCATAGGCAGGCGAGCAGTGAACCACACCGGTGCCGGCGCCCAGTTCAACATACTCGGCCAGGTAGATTGGCGACAGACGGTCGTAGAACGGGTGACGGAAGTTGATCAGCTCCAGCGCGGAGCCGGTAGTGGTCGCGATCACCGAGCCCTGCAGGTTGTAGCGGGTCAGGCACGACTCAACCAGCTCTTCAGCCAGCACCAGCAGCTTGTCACCGACGTCTACCAGGGCGTAGGTGAATTCCGGGTGCACGTTCAGCGCCTGGTTGGCCGGGATGGTCCACGGGGTGGTGGTCCAGATCACGATGGAGGCAGGCTTTGCCAGGCTCGCCAGGCCGAACGCTTCGGCCAGCTTGGCCTCGTCGGCGATCGGGAAGGCCACGTCGATGGTCGAGGACTTTTTGTCTTCGTATTCCACTTCTGCTTCGGCCAGGGCCGAGCCGCAGTCGAAACACCAGTTCACGGGCTTGAGGCCCTTGAACACGAAACCGCCCTTGACGATTTCGGCCAAGGCACGGATTTCACCGGCCTCGTTCTTGAAGTCCATGGTCTTGTACGGGTTGGCCCAGTCGCCCAACACACCCAGACGGATGAATTCGGACTTCTGCCCTTCGATCTGCTCGGTAGCGTAGGCACGGCACAGTTCGCGGGTTTTATCCGCGCCCAGGTTCTTGCCGTAGGTCACTTCGACTTTGTGTTCGATCGGCAGGCCGTGGCAGTCCCAACCCGGAACATAAGGCGCGTCAAAACCCGAAAGGGTTTTCGAGCGGACGATCATGTCCTTGAGAATCTTGTTCAGCGCATGACCGATGTGAATCGTGCCGTTGGCATAAGGAGGGCCGTCGTGCAGGACGAATTTCGGACGATCCTTGCCAATCTCGCGCAACTTTCCGTACAGGCCAATACTGTCCCAGCGCTGCAGGATCTGCGGTTCGCGCTGTGGCAGGCCGGCCTTCATTGGGAAGGCGGTGTCCGGAAGGTTTAGCGTGGCTTTATAGTCGGTCATTTAAGGCTCTTCATTAGCGATGGGCGCTAGGTGCGGCTAGTGCACGGGCGGCGGCGACATCCGCATTGATCGCCGTTTTCAACGCCTCCAGGGAGGCGAAACGCTGCTCTTCACGCAGCTTTTGGTGGAAAGCCACCGTCAAACGCCGGTCATACAGATCACCGGCAAAATCCAAAAGGTGAACTTCCAGGTGGGCTTTGCCATCACCTGCAACCGTGGGCCTGACGCCTATGTTGGCGACTCCGGGCCACGATTGGCCGTCGATGTCGACACTCACCAGGTAAACCCCGGTCAGCGGCACACGACGGCGCTTGAGTTGCACGTTGGCGGTTGGCGTGCCCAGTTGGCGCGCCAGCTTCTGGCCGTGCAGGACCCGCCCGGCAATCCGGAACGGGCGACCGAGCAAACGCTCGGCCAAGGCGAAGTCGGCAGCGGCCAGGGCGTTACGCACCTGGGTACTGCTCACGCGCAGGCCGTCCAGTTCGACGGTTTGCGCGGCTTCGACGGTAAAACCCTGGGTGACGCCGGCCTGCTGCAGGAAATCGAAATCCCCTACCCGGTCGCAACCGAAACGGAAGTCGTCGCCGACCTCCAGGTGCTGCACGCCCAGGCCGTCCACCAGGATACGGTCGACGAACTCGGCGGCACTGAGGCTGCGCAAGCGCTGGTTGAAAGCCAGGCAGAGGACACGGTCCACGCCCTCTTCCGCCAGCAGTTGCAGCTTGTCCCGCAGGCGGGCCAGACGTGCCGGCGCCGTTTCCGGGGTAAAGAATTCGCGGGGCTGTGGTTCAAAAATCACCACACAGCTGGGCACGCCCAACTCAACCGCACGCTCACGCAGGCGGGCCAGGATAGCCTGGTGGCCACGGTGAACACCGTCAAAGTTGCCAATAGTGGCGACGCAGCCCCGATGCTGGGGGCGCAGGTTGTGGAGACCTCGAACCAGCTGCATAACGCGCTTCTTGCTCATAAAGTGGTCGATTATAACCACACCCGGCCCCGGACGACAGGCAACAGCGCAGGCCATTTGTGCGAATCGATAAAACAACCGCTTTATCGACGAAAAGTCTCTAGCTCAGCGACTTGCGATTGAAATCCCGCAAGCGGAAGCCCATCAGCAGCAACATGCCGAAGTACACCGCTACGCCAGCCACCACCAACACACCGAGGCGCATGAAGCGCTCCAGCATATGGCCCTGATCCCAGGCGGGCATGAAGTGCATAAGGCCCAGCAGCACCGCCGCCATCGCGCCCACGGCCACCACCAGCTTGAGCGCAAACGAGCCCCAGCCTGCCTGCGGCTGGAACATTTTCTGTTTGCGCAGCTGATAAAACAGCAGCCCGGCATTGATGCAGGCACCCACACTGATCGCCAGCGCCAGCCCGGCATGTTTCAACGGGCCAATGAACGCCAGGTTGAGCAGTTGCGTCACGACAAGGGTGAAGATCGCGATTTTTACCGGGGTGCGGATGTTTTGTTGAGCATAAAAGCCAGGGGCCAGCACTTTGATCACGATGATGCCCAACAGCCCGACGGAGTAGGCAATCAGCGCACGCTGGGTCATCGAGGCGTCAAACGCGGTGAACTGGCCGTACTGGAACAGCGCAACCGTCAGCGGCTCGGCGAGCAACCCCAAGGCCACGGCGCACGGCAGCACCAGCACGAAGCACAAGCGCAGGCCCCAATCGAGGATCCGCGAATACTCGTGACGGTCCTTGCTGGCGTAGGTACGGGACAACGTTGGCAGCAGGATGGTGCCGAGCGCCACACCCAGCACACCGGACGGCAACTCCATCAGACGGTCGGCGTAGTACATCCACGACACCGAGCCCGAGACCAGCAACGAGGCGAAGGCGGTGTTGATGATCAGTGAGATCTGGCTGACGGAAACCCCGAGGATTGCCGGCAGCATATTGCGCATCACCCGCCAGACGCCGGTGTCCTTGAGGTTCAGGCGCGGCAGCACCAGCATGCCGATCTTCTTCAGGTGCGGCAGCTGATACAGCAGTTGTGCCAGGCCACCGGCCAGGACCGCCCAGCCCAGAGCCATCACGGGCGGATCGAAGTACGGCGTCAGGAACAGCGCAAAAACAATCATGCTGACGTTAAGCAGGGTTGGCACGAACGCCGGCACCGAGAAGCGGTTCCAGGTATTGAGGATCGCCCCGGCCAGGGACGACAGGGAAATCAGCAATATATAAGGAAAGGTCACCCGCAACAGGTCAGTGGTCAGGGCGAATTTTTCCGGCGTATTGGCAAATCCGGGGGCCGTGGCCCAGATCACCCAGGGCGCGGCGAGCATGCCCGCGATCGTCACCAGCGTCAGCACCAGCGTCAGCAAACCCGAAACATAAGCAATAAAGGTGCGGGTCGCCTCCTCGCCTTGCTGGGCCTTGTATTCCGCCAGAATCGGCACGAAGGCCTGGGAAAAAGCCCCTTCGGCGAAGATCCGCCGCAGCAGGTTGGGCAGTTTAAAGGCAATAAAGAAGGCATCCGTGGCCATGCTGGCGCCAAAAATACGTGCCAGCAGCGTGTCACGCACAAACCCCAGAACCCGGGAAATCATGGTGATAGAGCTGACGGCGGCCAACGATTTGAGCAGGTTCATTGAAAGAGTTTTTGCCTATAGATAAAGAGCAGGCGAACAAACGGCCCACATATGCGATACTCCGCGCCTGCAACAAGCACAGAGCCAAAGCTCGCGAGTTTACAGGTCAAGCGCCGGAAATAAATCACCCGCCTCTTAAGATCGACCACTCAGCAGTTCGCATCACACGCCCTTGACAAGACTTCAACTCATCGGCATGATTCGCGGCCTATTTTGTTTGCTATTTCCTAAAAAGTCTTTCGAGGAGCTCGACGGTGGCCAACACACCTTCCGCCAAAAAACGTGCAAAACAGGCTGAGAAGCGTCGCAGCCACAACGCCAGCCTGCGTTCCATGGTTCGTACCTACATCAAGAATGTAGTTAAAGCCATTGACGCAAAAGACGCTGAAAAAGCTCAAGCTGCTTACGTTCTGGCCGTGCCAGTTATCGACCGTATGGCCGATAAAGGCATCATCCACAAGAACAAAGCTGCTCGCCATAAAGGTCGTCTGAATGGCCACATCAAGGCTCTGAACCTTGCTGCTGCAGCCTAAGCGATAAGCTTGTTAAAAAACCGACCCCAGGGTCGGTTTTTTATTGCCTGTAATTTGGGCAAGCCAAAAAAAGAGCCGGCATGCCGGCTCTTCTAGAGATTTACTGCGCCGTCGGCCACGGCAGGATCGGAATCGCCGTCACCGCATTCTGCGGGCTGCCTTCGATCAAGCGGTCGCTGTAGACCAGATACACCAGGGTATTGCGCTTCTTGTCGAGGAAACGCACCACCTGCATGGTCTTGAACACCAGGGACGTGCGTTCCTTGAACACCTCATCCCCATCCTTCAGCTCGCCCTTGAAGCGAATCGCGCCCACCTGACGACAAGCAATCGACGCCTCGGCACGATCTTCCGCCAGGCCCAGGCCACCCTTCACCCCGCCAGTCTTGGCGCGAGACAGGTAGCAGGTCACGCCATCCACCTTCGGATCATCAAAAGCCTCGACCACGATCCGGTCATTGGGACCGACGAACTTGAACACCGTCGACACCTGGCCAATCTCTTCGGCCGACGCCAGCAGCGGCATCGCCAACAGCAAACCGAGCAATCCCTTCATTACGCGCATCGAGACTTCCTTTTTACTTAAACCAGAATCAGGTTATCCCGGTGAACCAGCTCCGGCTCAGCCATGTAACCCAACAGACCGACAATCGCTTCAGACGACTGCCCAATGATTTTCTGCGCCTCAAGGGCGCTGTAATTGGCCAGGCCACGAGCAATCTCGCGACCGTCCGGCGCCACACACACCACCATCTCGCCACGACGGAAACTGCCCTGGACCAATTTTACGCCCACCGGCAGGAGGCTTTTGTTGCCTTGAGACAACGCAGACACCGCACCCGCATCCAGCACCAGGGTACCGCGCGTCTGAAGATGCCCCGCCAGCCACTGCTTGCGCGCCGCCAGCATGCCGCGCTCGGGCGACAGTAGCGTACCGATGCGCTCACCCGCCTTCAGGCGATCCAGTACACGCTCAATCCGGCCACCGACGATGATGGTATGCGCGCCGGAACGCGCCGCCAGCCGCGCCGCACGCAGCTTGGTCTGCATACCGCCACGCCCCAGGGCACCACCGACACTGCCGGCCACCGCATCCAGCGCCGGGTCATCTGCACGGGCTTCGTAAATCAGCTGGGCATCCGGGTTATTGCGCGGGTCAGCGTCGAACATGCCATCGCGATCCGTGAGGATCACCAGCAAGTCAGCCTCAACCAGGTTAGCTACCAGGGCGGCCAGGGTGTCGTTGTCGCCGAAACGAATTTCGTCGGTCACCACGGTGTCATTCTCGTTGATCACCGGGATCACCTTGAGTTCAACCAGGGCGCGCAAGGTGCTGCGGGCATTCAGGTAGCGCTTGCGGTCAGACAAGTCGTCATGGGTCAGCAGAATCTGCGCCGTGTGGCGACCGTGCTCGGCAAAGCTGGACTCCCAGGCCTGCACCAGGCCCATCTGACCGATGGCGGCAGCGGCCTGCAGCTCGTGCATCGCGCTGGGTCGCGCGGTCCAGCCGAGACGGCTCATGCCCGCGGCAACTGCCCCGGACGACACCAGCACCAACTCGACGCCAGCCTCATGCAACGCCACCATCTGGTCCACCCAGACGCTCATGGCCGCACGATCCAGCCCCTTGCCATCCGCCGTCAGCAGCGCGCTACCGATCTTAACGACCCAACGCTGCGCACCTGTCACCTTGCTCCGCATCATCTTCAACCTTAGATAGAGGGCCGCGCGACCCAGCGCCGCCCATAACGTTATTCGTGACTACCGATTTCCAGATACCAAAACGCCGCTCGATTGAGCGGCGCTTAAGTTTACTGCAACGAATCAGTCGCGCACGTAAATGATTTCCGGGCCATCTTCATCATCCACGTCTTCTTCGTCCCAATCGTCGTCACCGATGTCATGGACCGACTTGACGCCACTGCGACGCAGCGCACGCTGGTCATCCAGCGCTTGCAACTGGGCACGGGCTTCGTCTTCGATGCGCTGATCCAGCTCGGCCAGCTCTGCCTTGTAGACAGGGTCGGCCGCCAGGCGATCGGCACGGTCTTCGAGGTAGCGCATGATGTCGCGAGTCAGGCGCTCAGTGCCTTCTTTGGCAATGGCCGAGATCACGTAGACCGGACCGGTCCATTCCAGGCGATCGACGATTTCCTTGACGCGCTCTTCGTGCTCTTCCTCGAGGATCTGGTCGCACTTGTTCAGTACCAACCAACGATCGCGCTCAGCCAGAGACGGGCTGAACTTGGTCAGCTCGCTGACGATCACTTCTGCAGCGTCCGGCGCACTGGTGTCATCCAGCGGCGCCATGTCGACGAGGTGCAGCAGCAAACGGGTACGGGACAAGTGCTTGAGGAAACGAATCCCCAGGCCCGCGCCATCGGAAGCACCTTCGATCAGGCCCGGGATGTCTGCGACCACGAAGCTTTTCCAGCGATCGACACTGACCACACCCAGGTTTGGCACCAGGGTAGTGAACGGGTAATCGGCAACTTTCGGCTTGGCAGCAGACACCGAGCGGATGAACGTACTTTTGCCAGCGTTCGGCAGGCCCAGCAGACCCACGTCAGCCAACACCTTCATTTCCAGCTTGAGGTCACGCTGCTCGCCCGGCTTGCCCGGCGTGGTCTGGCGTGGCGCACGGTTGGTACTGGATTTGAAACGGGTGTTACCCAGACCGTGCCAGCCGCCATGAGCCACCAGCAAGCGCTGACCGGCTTTGGTCAGGTCGCCGATGATTTCCTGGGTAGCGGAGTCGATCACGGTAGTGCCGACCGGAACCCGCAGGACCAGCTCTTCGCCTTTTTTACCGGTGCAGTCGGTGCTGCCGCCGTTGGAGCCACGCTCGGCATCAAAGTGCCGGGTGTAACGGTAATCCACCAGGGTGTTGAGGTTTTCGTCGGCGACCATGTAGACCGAGCCGCCATCGCCACCATCACCACCGTTGGGACCACCGTTTTCGATGAATTTTTCCCGACGGAAACTCATGCAACCGTTACCGCCGTCGCCAGCTTTTACTCGGATCGAAACTTCATCAACGAACTTCATAACAAAACGCCTCTCGTCGCATGGACGAGCTTAAGAAACCAAGACATAAGACTCTTGCAAAAATGAGCGCAGCGACCTCAAGCAACGACCGCAAATCCACTGCTTTCACCCATCACAAACAGCTTTGCAAGAGACTCACCCCACAAACGAAAAAGCCCCGTCGCGAGACAGGGCTTTTCCAGCAACTACGTAATTATGCCGCGACGACTTCAGTCTTCGGGACAATGCTCACGTAACGGCGGTTGAAAGCGCCTTTTACTTCAAACTTGATCACGCCGTCGATTTTAGCGAACAGAGTGTGATCTTTACCCATGCCAACACCGTAACCGGCGTGGAATTGGGTGCCGCGCTGACGCACGATGATGTTGCCCGGAATGATAACCTGGCCGCCATACATCTTCACGCCAAGGCGTTTGGCTTCTGAGTCGCGACCGTTACGGGTACTACCACCAGCTTTTTTGTGTGCCATGAGTCAATTCTCCTAGTGAGGAATTAGGCTGAAATTAAGCCTGAATACCGGTGATTTTGATCTCGGTGTACCACTGGCGGTGGCCCATACGCTTCATGTGGTGCTTACGACGACGGAACTTGATGATGCGGACTTTATCGTGACGACCTTGGGAGATCACTTCAGCCACAACGGTAGCGCCTGCAACAACTGGAGCGCCGATGTTCACGTCATCGCCATTGGCGACCAACAGAACGCGATCAAAGGTAACGGATTCGCCAGTAGCGATTTCCAGCTTCTCGATCTTCAGGTATTCACCTGGGGCGACCTTGTATTGCTTGCCACCAGTAACAATTACTGCGTACGACATGGTATTTCTCCGATAATCCTGCTCACCCAGCGCTTTATAAGAAGAGGTATTGGCTGGCATGGCTGCATGGGATGGACGTCCCGAATGCAATTGCGTAAGGCAGGTGCTGCCCAGGAAGTTCAGGGTGCGCGATTGTACGCAAGCTATGGAGGTGTTGCAAGTAGCCGTCTATCGCGCCTTGACACTACGGGACGTGGGTCCTAGCATGCCGCGCAACCCTTCTGGAGCGACTGTCGCTGATGCAACCCCAAGCTTTCTACCGCGCGGTGGCGGACGATTTTAGCGCCGTCGACGGCATCATCAAGAAGCAGCTGACTTCTAAAGTGCCGCTGGTCTCCAAAATTGGCGACTACATTACGTCGGCCGGCGGTAAACGCCTGCGTCCTTTATTAGTGTTGCTGTGTGGCAAGGCCCTCGGCCGCGAAGGCGATGACCTGCGCCTGCTGGCCGCGACCATCGAGTTCCTGCACACCGCCACCCTGCTGCACGACGACGTGGTCGACATGTCCGGCATGCGCCGCGGTCGCGAGACGGCCAACGCGATGTGGGGCAATGCGCCAAGCGTGCTGGTGGGCGACTTCCTGTACTCGCGCTCCTTCGAAATGATGGTCGAGCTGGGCTCGATGCCGGTGATGAAGATTCTTTCACAGGCCACGCGCATCATCGCCGAAGGCGAAGTGTTGCAACTGTCGAAGGTTCGCGACGCCAGCACCACCGAAGAAACCTACATGGAAGTGATTCGCGGCAAAACCGCGATGCTCTTCGAAGCCTCGACCCACAGTGCCGCGGCCCTGTGCGAAGCGACGCCCGAGCAGAGCGAAGCCCTGCGCACGTTCGGCGATCACCTGGGGGTGGCCTTCCAGCTCGTGGACGACCTGCTGGATTATCGCGGCGATGCCGAAACCCTGGGCAAGAACGTCGGTGACGACCTGGCCGAGGGCAAGCCGACCTTGCCGCTGATCTACACCATGCGCGAAGGCACGCCGGAACAGGCCGCCCTGGTGCGCAAGGCGATCCAGAAAGGCGGGATCGAAGACCTGGAAAGCATCCGTGAAGCCGTGGAAGCCTCGGGTTCCCTCGAATACACCGCGCAACTGGCCCGTGACTACGTCGCTCGCGCCATCCAATGCCTGGAAGCCCTTCCAGCCAGCGAATACCGGGACGCCCTGGTTGAGCTGAGTGAGTTTGCGGTCGCCCGCACCCACTGATTCTGCTCTGCTTCATGTGGGAGCTGGCTTGCCAGCTCCCACAGCGTTCTCTGGCGTTGCTGCACCCTGCCCGGCTAAAACCCTATATAATGTGCGCTTTTTAGCCATCCTGAAACTAAAGGAGCTTTAGTGAGCACGTTGCCACCCTGCCCAAAATGCAATTCCGAATACACCTACGAAGACGGCGCCCAGCTGATTTGCCCGGAATGCGCCCATGAGTGGGCCGTCGGAGGCGAAGCCGAGGCTGCCAGCGATGAATCCGTGAAAAAAGACTCTGTGGGCAACGTCCTGCAGGACGGCGACACCATCACCGTGATCAAGGACCTCAAGGTCAAGGGCACCTCTCTGGTGGTCAAGGTCGGCACCAAGGTGAAAAACATCCGCCTGTGCGACGGCGACCACGATATCGACTGCAAGATCGACGGTATCGGCCCGATGAAACTCAAGTCCGAGTTCGTACGCAAAGTCTGAATCTGCTGCCTCCATCCCGTGCCCTGCACGGGATGGCGCTTCGCCCTCCCCGCGTCACTCCCGCACTGCCGGCAAAAGGCCAGGCCTTTTGATCAAAAACAATATCCACACAGAAAAGTCCGGAAATCGCCAATAGGGACTTGCTATTCCTTGAATAAGAATTATTCTCATTGAAACCCATCAAGGAGATGCGACCCATGACTTATTTGATTGATGCCTGGCTGGACCGCCCACACCCTTACCTGCGAATCCTTCATCGGGAAACCGGGGAAGTCTGCGCGGTGCTGGAAGAAGAAGCGCTGAGTGAACTGCAGGATCAGGGCGACCTGGACGTCAATGGCCTGAGCTCCAGCGAACCTGGAGTGTTGAAGGAGGTGGTGAGAAATCTGTTTCTGTTCTGCTATGCCCGGGCGTTGCGCCCGGTGACGGATCTCAATGGCAAGTTTCATCCATGAGTAACCGCGCAAAACGCTGTAGGAGCGAGCAGGCTCGCTCCTACAGGTAAGGTCTTACAGAACGTCGAGCAGCTCGACGTCGAACACCAGAACGCTGTGCGGCGGGATGCTGCCAACGCCTTGAGCGCCGTAAGCCAGTTCGCTCGGCACGTACAGACGCCATTTGCTGCCGGCATTCATCAGTTGCAGGGCTTCGGTCCAGCCGGCGATCACGCCGACAACCGGGAATTCTGCAGGCTGGCCGCGCTCGTAGGAACTGTCGAACACAGTGCCGTCGATCAGGGTGCCGTGGTAATGAGTGCGCACTTGGTCTTCACGGGTTGGCTTGGCGCCAGAACCTGCGGTCAGCACTTCAAATTGCAGGCCGGAAGCCAGGGTGGTGATGCCGTCACGCTTGGCGTTTTCAGCCAGGAAAGCCAGGCCTTCGCCAGCAGCGGCTTCAGCCTTTGCAGCCGCTTCGGCTTGCATGATTTCGCGGATGACCTTGAAGCTGGCGGCCATTTGCTCTTGGTCCACACGGCTTGGCTTACCGGCGAAAGCGTCGGTCAGGCCAGCCAGGATCGCGTCCAGGCTCACGCCCGGTGGCGGGTTGTCGCGCAGTTGGTCGCCCAACTGACGGCCAATGCCGTAGCTCACGCGGGTTTCGTCGGTGGACAAGTTAACTTCGGACATGGAACTGCTCCGCTGTAGGACAGCGCCGGAAAACTGCAACATTTCCCGAACCGCCCAGAACTAAAAGGGCGAGCAGACTAGCACACAAGAACGACCGATGATGAGCCCCCGCCCTTACCAGGCGGAGTGGATGGCGATCGGCAATCGCAGGCTTTCCTCGGCGCCGGGCGGCATGCCGCACATTTCGTCGTGCACCGAGGTGTGCACCAGCTCAAACGGCATTTTCGGCATCGCGTGCTTGTGCAGCAGTTGGCGCGCGTGCTCCACCGAACGCAGGTGCAGGGTTTTGCCCTGGTCATCGCCCAACGGGTACGCCCTGCCCTGCATGCGGGCTTCCAGCACGTAGATACCGCCTTCGAGGGAGATCAGGCTCAATTGGTCAATACGGCCTACCGTGGCGTAGGCATACAGCTCTTGCAGGTTCATGACGGCACCTCCAGGACAGAGCTATAGAGATAGGCCGGAACGCCTCGAACCACAAGGCGAAAACCGGCCATCCGTCCATTAGTGCTTGGTGACTTTGTCCAGGTAGCCCATGGCAAACGCCGACACCACGAAGGTCATGTGAATGATCACGTACCACTTCAGGTGCTCGGGGTCGACGTTCTTGGCGTCCATGAAGACCCGCAGCAAGTGGATCGACGAAATCGCCACGATGGACGCCGCGACCTTCATCTTCAGCGACGAGGAGTCCATGGTCCCCAGCCAGTTGAGCTTTTCCTTGCTTTCGTCGATGTCCAGCTGGGAGACGAAGTTCTCGTAGCCACTGATCATCACCATCACCAGCAGGCCGCCCACCAGCGCCATGTCGATCAACGACAGCAGCACCAGGATCACATCCGACTCACTCATGGAGAACACCATGGGAATCACATGGAACACTTCCTGGAAGAACTTCAGACCCAGCGCCAGCAGGCCCAGGGACAAACCGAAATAGATCGGCGCCAACAGCCAGCGTGAGGCATACATTGCATTTTCGATAAAGCGTTCCATTGAATCTCACACAGCTTGGCTAAAAATGGCGCCGAGTATACCAGCCGTTCCCAAACGCCAGAAACCGTCGAGAAAACTGATCTGTACGGCATCTGTAAAAGAATTTTTCTGCTAGTGTCGAGCTCATCAACTCGGCTCGATGATGTCGGACAGGAAAACTCAGATAATGGATGTGCGATCCCCTTTGGCCAGCATTGGCCTGTGTGCGGCGTTGCTGATGGGCAGCGGTTGTTCCCCCAGCGATGAACACAAGCAAGCCAGCCTCGAAGAGAAAACTGCCAAGTTCGAACAGTCCCTGGACGCCATCCAGGACCCCAAGCTCAAGGACGCCGTGTCCGAGCTCGGTGGCTCGCTGCTGTTGCTGGAGCGGGCGCGGGTCAAGCTCGCCACCAAGCCCATCGAGGCCGAGTACAGCGAAGACGCCCTGGCGCTGCTCAAGCATTACCCGACGCCCCAGGCCCTGGTTGATACCTACATCAATGGCCTGTTTGTGCTGCGCAAGGCGTCCCATTCGGACTACCTGACGGACCTGCAGCCGATCTTCCCGTTCAACTTCAACATGCCCGACCAGTTCCCGTTCCCCCACGGCCTGGAATGGCAGTCGGTCAC
The DNA here is from genome assembly GCF_029269205.1 of Pseudomonas sp. 1912-s. Classification (NCBI taxonomy): domain Bacteria; kingdom Pseudomonadati; phylum Pseudomonadota; class Gammaproteobacteria; order Pseudomonadales; family Pseudomonadaceae; genus Pseudomonas; species Pseudomonas sp. 1912-s. The sequence continues at coordinate 253,952 of NZ_JARIXR010000007.1, forward strand.
TTTGAGCAACAACAAGGTCATCCCCTTCCAGCCGGAATGGTCGGAAACCGACCCGGGCATCCAGTTGAGCCCCACCAGTTCCAACCTGACCAACCCCGATGACCTGACGGTGACCTACCCGTTCGTCGAAGGCATCGAGACTGACAACAAGAGCCAGCCGCAGCCCGTCACCCTCAAGGGCAGGGTCGAAGTGATCGCCCCGCGCAAAGTCTTCACCTTCGACTTGTCGAAGAAGGACGTGGGCCGCAAACGCACCGAAGAAAACGTCACGGTCACCCTGCTGACCCTGGAAAAGAACTACGCAGAGATCGAACTGACCAACAGCGCCCCCCTCGCGCCGGAAGTCGCCGACGAATCGCCTAACCCGCTGCTGGTGCAGGCGCGCGATACCACCGGGCAATTTCTCTCGCGTTCGGGCTCGATCAACGAGAACGCCGCCCAACTGGCGTTCTACGAGAAGCAACTGGCGGAAATGCAAAAGCAGACGGCCTGGTCCGATGCCTTCGAGAAACAGCTGGAAGACGAGCAGAAAGCCTTCGAACACAAGCAGGACAGCCATTACACCAAGGTGTACTTCAATGGCTTGATCGACAACGTGCAAGTCAGCGTCCTCGACTTTTCCCAAGCCACCGTAACCCGCAAGGACCTGGACCTGCCCGTGCGGCGCTTCGACAAGAACAGCCTGGAGAAAACCGTACAGCCCCTGCCAATGCCCGTCACCGTGTATGACGACCAGGCCTCCGACTGGCTGAAGGACGCCACACTGTCCGAAGACCAACTCAAGAAAAGCGTCACCATCAATCAGTCGGTGGATGACGCCAGCGCGGCGCACATCGAGTTCGATCACCCCTACACCTTCAACGACGACCTGCTGGGCGACGACCGGGGCGGCGGCGATGCCCCCGTGACCTTTCTCACGGCCAACGACGAAGGCAAGCTCGGCGAGCCGATCGAGCTGCCCGCCGAGGCCTACGAGGTCGACCCGGGGCGCGCCACCATTACCTATGACCTGAACCTGTTCCCCGAGAACCCAGGGTTTGCCGTGGGTTCAATGCCGCTGTTCCTGGCCACCATCGAAAAAGGCAACCTCACGGCCGGGCAACTGCCCAAGGGCCTGGAACTGAAAGACAACGCGCTGATTGTCGATCAGAAGCTGTTCCCCGCCGACAGCTGGCGGTTCTATGCCAAGGACGCCAGCGGCAACTACCTGAAGGAAATTCTCGGCGTCAGCCACCGCGCCGAGGAGTACGGCACGGCGTTGTTCGACGTGCATTACTTCTACGGCCAGCCGAGCGCATTGGAGACCTACCAGCGCACCGGGTTGAACACGGTGCAGTATGGGTTTGAGGTCAAGCTGGACAAGCCCGAGTCGGCACCTGCCCCCAAGCCGTAAGCGCCAAGCGGGCGGGTGTGGGAGCCGGGCTTGCCCGCGATAGCATCACCTCGGTCCAGCTGAAAGACCGAGTTGCCTGCATCGCAGGCAAGCCAGCTCCCACACAAACCCACACATTGGGTTTTCGATGTTTAGCGGATATCACTCAACGCCGTTTGCCGCCCGCCATTGAGCTGTCGCAAGTGCGCCTGGAGGTGCAGGCACCAGATCTGCGGGTCGTCGGCCAGTTCGTACCCGTGCAGGGTCAGGCTTTCGACAATCGAATCGAGGATGGTTTGTGCCACGAAAGGTCCGTGAAACGGGCCTTGAGACTTGATGGTGGAGGGCTGTTCGCCAGTCATTCCGGCGGCAAACAACAAGGTCCACATCCCGGTATCCCCCGCGAGAGGGCGAATGGAACATTCGATACGGGTGACCAGGCCCAGGCACTGGCGGGTGAGGCAGAGGTTGCGCGACATGGCGGCGACCCTCGGTAGATCCGGTATTCAGCCTCGCAGGGCAAGACTGTTTCTATCCAGCGACTCCTGTGGATATCCCTTGAGCTGAGAATAGAAGAAACCCGGTACAAACCAAGGCTGGGGGACCAACGGACGACTGCCCTGTGGTGAGGGGGCTTGTCCCCCTCGCCACAAGGCGCGCCCCTCATCCGATCAACATCACACGGGCTTGGTCTCAGCCAACGCCTCCTGCGCCAACTCCTTCTCGGCTTCCTTCAGATCATCCTCGCTGATCATCTCGGCGATCGCCCGCAGGCGCTCCACCACCCGCGCGTTGACGCTGCCTTCAGGGAATTGCCCCTCCTCGTCCGGCGACCCCGCCGGCTCGCCCACCAGCAGGCTCAGGGCTTCGTCAGCCTGGCGCACGGCGTAGACGTGGAATTGCCCGTCCCGCACGGCCTGCAACACCTTCTCATCAAGCATCAGCGTCGCGACGTTGGCCTGGGGAATGATCGCGCCCTGCTCGCCGGTCAGCCCGCGGGCTTCACAGAGGCGGAAGAAACCTTCGATCTTCTCGTTGACCCCACCCACCGCCTGCACTTCACCAAACTGGTTGATGGAACCGGTGATGGCAAAGCACTGCTTGAGCGGCGTCTTCGACAGGGCCGAGATCAAGGTGCAGGCCTCGCCAAGGGACGCACTGTCGCCGTCGACGTAACCGTAGGACTGCTCCAGGGCGATACTTGCCGAGATCGCCAGCGGGAATTCCTGGGCATAACGGCTGCCCAGGTAACCGGTGAGGATCATCACGCCCTTGGAGTGAATCGGCTGGCCGAGGTTTACTTCGCGCTCGATATCGACGATGCCGCTGCCGCCCGGGTACACCGTGGCAGAAATCCGCGCCGGCACACCGAATGCCGAGTCACCGACCTCCAGCACTGTCAGCCCGTTGCACTTGCCCACCGCTGCACCGGCGGTGTCGATCAGGATCACCCCGGCGAGCATGTCGTCGAGAATCCGCGCCGACACCCGCCCGGTGCGTGTGGCCTTGGCCTTTAACGCACGCTCGATGTGCCCGGCATCCGTGCGTTCATCGCCCGCCAGGTGGCGAATGAAATCCGCCTCGCTGACCAACTGGAACAAATCGCCAATACGCGCCGACAGGCGCCCCTGGTTCTCCGCCAGCCGCGCGCTGTAGGTCGCCAGCCGCGCCACGGCGTCCGAGGTCAACGGCGCCATGCCTTCTTCCGAGGTGCGGGTTTTCAGCAGCTGGGCAAACTGCTCCAGGCTTTCATCCACCATCGGAATGTCTTCGTCAAAATCCACCAGCACGCGGAACATCTCCTGGAAGTCCGGATCCGCGTCTTGCAACGCGTAGTACAGCTGGCGGGAGCCGATGATGATGACCTTGAGCTGCAACGGGATCACTTGCGGGTTGAGGGTCACGGTGGCCAGGCGGCCCAGTTCGCCCAACGGTGATTCCATCTTCAGCTTGCGCGACTGCAGGGCACGCTTGAGGGCGTCCCACACAAACGGCTCGCTGAGCATTTTCTCGGCTTCGAGGATCAGGAAACCGCCGTTGGCCCGGTGCAGCGCGCCCGGCCGCAACTGCCGATAGGTGGTGTAGAGCGCGCCCTGGTCGGTGCTGTATTCAATGCGGCCGAACAGGTTGTCGTAGGTCGGGTGCGGCTCGAATACCACCGGCGCGCCACCGTTGACCGGATGGCCCACCACCAGGCTCGGGCAGTACTGCTCTTCCAGCAACTTGCGGGCCTGGGCGTCGGTTTTCGCGTCATCCACCAACTGCTCGACCACGGTTTTCAGCAGGTACACCTGCATGGCCTGCAAGTAACCGCAGACGGCCGCGTTCTCCGCGTACTTCTCGGACAACGGCGCCAACAGTGGCTGCAAGGCCAGGGTGATGGTTTCTTCGTTGAACTGGCGCATCTGGTTATTGGACTCGCGCTTCCACTGGGGCAGGCTGGCGAGTTCTTCGTTGAGGCGTTCTTCCAGTTCGGAAATATCGGTGTGAAAACGCTCGCGGTCGGCTTCCGGCAGCTGCGAAAACTCGGCCTCGTCCAGCGCCTTGCCGTCGAGCATCGGGGTAAAGGCGATGTTGCTGCTGTCACGGTACAGCGCCACGTCCTTTTCCAGGGCCAGGCGCTCGATCACATCCAGGGCCCGGTCATAACGCTGGTTGAAGGCACGGTCGATGGCGCTTTTGCGCTGTTGATACGTCGGGTGTTCGAACACCGCCGGAAAGGTCGCGACCAGGTTGTCGATCAGGCCGTTGATATCGCTGATGAACGCGGCAGCACCGCCCGCAGGCAGCTCCAGCGCGCGGGGCTCGCGAGGCTCATCGAAATTATTGACGTAGACCCAGTCGGCCGGGGTCTGCAGGCGTTTGCCTTCGGCCTTGAGGTAGCGTTTGACGAACGAAAAGCGGCCGGTACCGGGCTCGCCCATCACAAATACGTTGTAACCGGGGCGTGGCATGGCCACACCGAACTGCAAGGCTTCGACCGCACGTTCCTGGCCAAGCACACCGCGAAAGGGCTCCAAATCATTGGTGGTCGAGAAGCTGAACTGTTCAGCGGAAAAAGGACGAGTCAGCGCTTCAGGCGCTAGACGCAAGCTGGCAGCAACAGGATCAGGCATCGGGCTTCCTTACATCAGGCGGGGCAGATGACGGCATTCTGGCGCCGGGTTGGGCCGGCTGGCAAGGCACGGCTTAGGGAAAGCATAGACCCGGCTTTGAGGCTGTAAAAAAACCGAGTGTTTCCGGCTTGTTTCACAAAAAGTAACGGAACCCTTGGATCGTGCCTAAACTCCAACCTGCTGCGGGTTGGACTAATAACCGACCCCTAGGGTGCTGTCAGGCACCTGAACCCTTGTCCATTGGTTTGCACACAAAGAGAACAAAGCTATGAAACGGATCCTTCTCGGTACTCTCTTCACCGTAGTCTCCCTCAATGCAATGGCTGAAGCGCCAGGTGGCCCGAACTGCGGTTGGGGCAACATGTTGTTCGAAGGCCAACGCGGCACTCCCGCTCACTTCCTGGCTTCCACCACCAACGGTACCTCGGGGAACGCCACCTTCGGCATGACCTCGGGCACCAACGGCTGTAACACCAACAGCGCACTGACCTACGGTGGCAAATCGTGGATTGCCATGAATGGCATGATGAACGAGCTGTCCGAAGACATGGCCAAAGGTAACGGCGAAGCGCTGACTACCTACGCCGTGGTACTGGGCGTTGCTCCTGAAGACCGCGAGCACTTTGCCGCGGTGACTCACGAGCACTTCCAGCAAATCTTCAGCAAAGCTGACGTAACCGCTGATGACGTGCACAACAACACCCTGGCCGTACTGAAAGGCGACACCCGCCTGGCGAAATACGCTACCCAGGCTTAAGCTCGACCCGCCCGTGCCTTTCGAGGCACGGGTTTTATTATTTTTGGACCTGCCTCCCCTTTGGGTCTTTTTATCTCGACTTAAGTTGCCCACATGCTCAAACGCCTTGCCTACCTGGCACTCTTCGCCTGCGCCCCGCTGTATGCGGCACCGCACCTTGATGATCAACGTTTGCAGCAACTGGCCAACGAGCCGTTCTGGCTCTCGCTGGGGCATTACGAATCCGGCAAGTTCGAAGGCTGGCGCAGTTATGTCAGCGACAAGAAATTCTTCCTCGCCCCCGATGGCGCCCACCATCCGGACCAGGAACTGAAGGCCACCGTAGAAGCACTCTATGCTCCGGCCAGCCTCGGTGAAAAGCACGCCCAATGCGTTTACCCCGCACGTACCCGTTGGCTCAAGGACCAGTTGCACCTGACTGACCTGCCGGCGCTGGACTGCAAGGAATTCAAGCAATGGTTCAAGGACGTCGCCCCCCACAGCGCGGTGATGATCTTCCCGGCGGCTTACCTCAACAGCCCGTCGTCAATGTTCGGCCACACCCTGCTGCGCATCGACCAGGCTGACGTGCAGAGCAACAACACCGCCCTGCTCAGCTACGCGATCAACTTTGGCGCCTATATCGAAGGCTCGGACAACAGCATCCTCTACGCCTGGAAAGGCCTGATGGGCGGTTATCCCGGCCTGTTTGCGCTGGTGCCCTACCAGGAAAAACTCTCCGAATACCGTAGCCTGGAGAACCGCGACCTGTGGGAATACCGCCTGAACCTGACCCAGGTCGAGACCGAGCGCATGGTCGAGCACGTGTGGGAACTCAAACAGATCCAGTTCGACTACTTCTTCTTCGACGAAAACTGCTCCTATCGCCTGCTGGAACTGCTGCAAGTGGCCCGCCCAACTCTGCGGCTGACCGAACAATTCCCGCTGACCGCGATTCCTACCGACACTGTGAAAGCCGTGAAAGAAGCCGGCCTGGTGGAGAAAATCGACTATCGCCCGTCCCGTGAACGCGAACTGCTGGAACGTGCCAAGCCGCTGAGCAGTGATGAGCAGCAATGGGTGCTGAAGATCAGCGACGACCAGAAACAACTGCAGGAGCCGGCCTTCAAGGCCATCGCCAAAGACCGCCAGGCCCTGATCATCGACGCCGCCTACCGCCTCGGCCGCTACCGCGCCAACGGCCTGGAGCGCGACACCGAACGCTCCCAGCGCAGCTTCGAACTGCTGCGGGCGATCAACCAGAACCCGGCACCGGACCTGAAGATCGAACGCCCCGGCCTGCCCGAAGACGGCCACGAATCCCGCACCTGGCAAGCCGGCATCGGCACCCGGGGCGACAAGGCCTTCGGCGAATATGGCCTGCGTATGGCCTATCACGACCTGAACGACAATGCCGAAGGCTTCCCGCTGGGCGCGCAGATCGAAATCCTGCAAATGAAACTGCGCCAGTACGAAGGCAACCACTGGCAATTGCAGCAACTGGACCTGGCGACCATCCGCTCACTGACCCCGCGCAACGCGCTGCTGCAACCCTGGTCGTGGCAAGTGACCGGCGGCCTCGAGCGCGTGCCGGGCAAACATGACGACGAAACCCTGGTCAGCCACGTCAACGGCGGCGCCGGCGGCACCTGGCAGCTGCGCGACGACATGCTGGGCTTCGCCCTCGGCACCGTGCGCGTGGAACACAACAGCGACTTTGGCGAAGCCATCTCCCCGGCGGCCGGCTTCAACACCGGCGTGCTGTGGCGCAATCCGCTGGGCAACCTGAGCCTGGAAGCCAAGGGTGATTTCTTCACCAATGGCGAAGTACGGCGCAGTATCAGCCTGAATCAACAGTGGGAATTGTCCCGCAACCTGGGGTTGAGACTGAGTGCCCAGCGTGAATACAGCCACTTGGCGACACCGGTGAATGAAGTGATGCTGGAAGTGAAGTGGTATCACTATTAATCCATAAGGAGCGTCAACCGACATGGCCGTCAACTGCACCAGCCTTGAGCAAGTCCGAGAGAACATCGACCGTATTGATCGCCAGATCGTTACGCTGCTGGCCGAACGGGGCGGCTTTGTCTCCCAGGCTGCGCGGTTCAAAAAAGACAGTGACGGGGTGAAAGCGCCGCAGCGGGTTGAGCAGGTGATCGCCAAGGTTCGCGAGCTGTCTCACACCGTTGGCGCCAACCCGGACGTCGCAGAGCAAGTCTATAGGGCGATGATTGCAGCGTTTATCCAGCAAGAACTGGCAGAACACACTGCCCTGAAACTTAACTCAGCCGCGCCATAACCTTGTGGCGAGGGAGCTTGCTCCCGTTGGGCTGCGCAGCAGCCCCAAAACCAGGGGCCCAACCCTATCTGAAATATCTCAATAGCCTGAACACAGGGGCCGCTTCGCGCCCCAGCGGGAGCAAGCTCCCTCGCCACAAGTTCAGCGTCCGCCTCGAAGTAGCAAGCTCACTACCAACCATCTCGGCTCAGAAATTTTCCTGCCCCTCTCAACTCATTGATAAATAAGCGCGAAAAATCATACGGTTTTTTAGCTTTTTTCATCCACTGCAAATCGGCTCTATTCCATTCTCTTTATCAGAATTAATGTCTAGTATCGGATGGCAATCAAATTGCCACCACGTCTATACACGGATCTGAATAGGTAAGAGGCTCATATGGATTTTTTTGAAAAGCTCACCAGTCTGGCGGCTAAAGTCCGACTACAAGGTCCTGCAATTCAAACAGAAGAGGCCACAAAAAACGCTTTTGTAATGCCATTTATAAATACAGTATTGGGCTACGACGTATTTGATCCACAGGAAGTAACGCCGGAGTTTGTCTGCGATATTGGGACGAAAAAAGGTGAAAAGATTGACTACGCCATCATGAAAAATGGAGAGGTACAAATACTCATCGAATGTAAAAAAATTGGTGAGTCACTCAGCATCAATCACGCGTCACAGCTGTTTCGCTATTTCCACGTTACAAGCGCGAGGATTTCGATTCTCACCAACGGCCAGGTCTATCGCTTTTTTACTGATCTGGACGCTCCCAACAAAATGGATGAAAAGCCATTTTTAGAGTTGGATTTGCTAGACATTGACGAGTACTCAGTACCGGAACTGATCAAGCTGACGAAGTCTGCCTTTGACGTAGATTCGATCATCAATGCTGCCGGAGAGTTGAAATACGTCAGCCAAATCAAAAAAGTGATCGCTGCACAAGTCGTCAAGCCAGATGACGATTTCGTCAAAGTTTTCGCTTCGCGTGTGTACGAAGGCGTGATTACACAGAAAGTTCGGGAGCAGTTTTTTGAGTTAACTCGAAAGGCGTTAAGCCAGTTCCTCAACGATCAGATCAATGATCGACTCAAGTCAGCTATGAGTGGGTCCATTCAGCCGACTCTGGCCTCATTGCCCGCTTCTCCCGCCCCGAATACCGAAGTTACAGAGCGCGACGAGTCAGAAGATAAAATTCTCACCACGCTGGAAGAACTTGAGGGATATCACATAGTAAGGGCTGTCGTACGCTCGGTGGTCGATGCCAAACGAATCGTGCAGCGAGATACACAGAGCTATTTTGGCATATTGCTGGACGACAATAATCGCAAGCCGATTTGTCGCCTTCATTTCAACCGTAGTCAGAAATACATTGGGATTTTTGACGAGGAGAAAAATGAAACCCGACATGCGATTTCGTCGATTGACGAGATTTACGAGTACTCAGACCACCTGAAGAAAACTGTGGGTTACTACGACTGAAAGCAGGTTGGTGAGGGCTGCTACGCAGCCCTACGCGGGGCAAGCCCGCTCACCACAGGGACAAAGTATTAGTCTCTAGGTGACGGGAGTCATCGCTTGGGTGAGGTCGTCTACCACTGCCTTGCCCATCTCGCATAGATAATGTGCTGCCCACGCATATTGCTCTCCTCGTACATCCATGGCGGCTTCCATTGCGAGTGTCTTGGAGTAGTGAAGCAGTGTGGAGACATGTTCCAGCGCCTCACCAATCGGCATGCCTGCGTTGACGCGGAACAGGGGTTTCTCGTTTTCGCCATAGTCGCCGAAGGTGACTACACCGAGGGTAATGATTGAGGACAGCGGTGGATCGGGAACGATTTTAGTCATGATGTCTCTTCTAAGTGAGAAAAGGGACCACCGCGACACGTCGCTAAACATGAAGGGGTGGCAGCTGTGCGCAGGTTAGCGAACCGGTCACCTAGACACCCGGCAGATCCGAAGATCTCCCGCGCACAGCCGCCATAACACGATATGACCGACAAAAAAATCCGCCTGCCAAGTGTGTAAAGAGGTTGCGCCTTGGTGGTTCGGGCCGCTAAACCCGTTCGCTGTTCTCACAGCGAAGTCAGGAGGCTAGTGACCCAAACCCTAAGGCGCAATAGGGTGGAGATTCTCTAGGAATCGTCCTGCAATTTAAAGGGAATCGTCGTTGATGGCCCTTTAACTCAACGCCTTTCTCACGTCCCTTTCACATCCCCCCAACGAATCGCCTTCTAAACTCCCCTCATCAGCCGTTCAACGGCCAGGGAGCATGCGATGTGGCGGTACGCAGTAATGCTGGGCGTGTTGGCCCTGCTCTCGGGTTGCCAATCAACCCATGAGGATTTGCTGGCCAAGGGTTACCCACCCGCCTTCGCCGACGGCTATGACGACGGTTGCAGCAGCGGCCGCCAGGCCGCCGGGGTGATCACCGGGGAATTTCGCAAGAACGTCCCCCGCTATCTGAAGGACCGCACCTACGCCGAAGGCTGGGATGACGGCTTCCGCCAGTGCAAGGCCATGCGCGAGAACGAAGACCTGAATGACTATAAGAACCGCCACTGGGACGACCGCGAGCGCGCCTGGCAACAGGAAAAGGACCGCGACGCCGCCCGGGCCTTTCGCTCGCCATAGGTCGCTTTCAGACATCCAGCGAAACTTAACCCCTGCGACCATGGCCCAAACTCCATAGCAGGAGAATCCCATGAGTCGAGCGTTCGTCAATGAAGACAGCGCCGCTGCCCAGGCCAGCCAACCGGTAGAACGCCAGGTCAGCGCGCAACCCAATCACCTCACCGCCCGCGGGCTTGCGCAGTTGCAGGCCAAGGTGGCGCAGTTGCAGAGCGAGCACAGTGAAGAGTCCGCCAAGGGCGAACAGGCCGATAAACAGCGCCAGGCTGACCTTGAGCGGGATTTGCGTTACTTCAACCAGCGCCTGCAAAGCGCGCAGGTGGTGGCGCCGGCGACCTCCACCGACAAGGTGCAGATCGGCAGTTGGGTGACCTTTGCCAATGAACAGGACGAAGAGCAGCGCATTCAGTTGGTCGGCGAAGACCAGGCCGATGCCACGGTGGGCCTGATCAACTGGGGCTCGCCCCTGGGCCGGGCGCTGCTGGGTGCGCAGGTGGGTGACGAGGTGCTGTGGAAGCGCCCCGTCGGTGACCAGTTGATCGAAATCCTGCGCATCGAGCCCGAGGCTTAAACGATGCCTTGGGCCAGCATCGCGTCCGCCACTTTCACAAAGCCGGCGATGTTGGCACCCTTCACGTAGTTGACCCGACCGTTCTCTTCGCCGTAATGCACGCACGCATGGTGGATCGACTGCATGATGTTGTGCAGCTTGCTGTCCACTTCGCCGGCGGTCCACAGCAGGCGCATGGCGTTCTGCGACATTTCCAGCCCGCTCACCGCCACGCCGCCCGCGTTGGATGCCTTGCCCGGCGCGAACAGGATGCCGGCCTCGATAAAGATATCCACCGCCTCCAGGGTGGTGGGCATGTTGGCGCCTTCGGCCACGCACACGCAGCCATTGCGCAACAGGGTGCGCGCCGCTTCGGCGTCCAGTTCGTTCTGGGTCGCACAGGGCAGCGCGATATCGCAGGCCAGCTCCCACGGCGCCTTGCCGGCAAGGAATTCCAGGCCAAAACACGCCGCCAGTTCGCTGATGCGCCCGCGCTGTACGTTTTTCAGCTCCAGCAGCGCGGTCCATTGTTCTTCGGTCAAACCGCTTTCGCAGTACAGGGTGCCTTCGGAGTCCGACAGGGAAATCACCTTGCCCCCCAGGTCCATGACCTTGCGCGCCGCGTATTGGGCGACGTTGCCGGAACCGGAGATGGCCACGCGCTTGCCTTCGACCCGCTCGCCATTGCGCTTGAGCATTTCCTCGGCGAAGTACACACAGCCAAAACCGGTGGCTTCCGGGCGGATCAGGCTGCCGCCGTAGCTCATGCCCTTGCCGGTGAGCACCGAGGTGAACTGGTTGCTCAGGCGTTTGTATTGGCCGAACAGGAAGCCGATCTCGCGGGCGCCCACGCCGATATCACCGGCGGGCACATCCACGTCCGAGCCGATATGGCGATACAACTCGCTCATGAACGCTTGGCAAAAGCGCATCACCTCGGCGTCGCTCTTGCCCTTGGGATCGAAGTCCGAACCGCCCTTGCCGCCGCCCATGGGCAGCGAGGTCAGGGAATTCTTGAAGGTTTGCTCGAAGGCGAGGAATTTCAGCACGCCCAGGTTGACCGACGGGTGGAAACGCAGGCCGCCTTTGTAAGGGCCGATGGCGCTGTTCATCTGGATCCGGAACCCGCGGTTGACCCGCACTTTGCCCTGGTCATCTTCCCACGACACCCGGAACACAATCGCACGCTCCGGCTCGCAGATGCGCTCCAGGATGCCCGAGTTCAGGTAGTGAGGATTGGCCTCAAGAAACGGCCACAAACTGCGCAGGACTTCTTCCACGGCCTGGTGGAATTCGGGCTGGTCGGGGTCGCGTTTTTTGAGGCGGGCAAGGAAGGATTCAACGGATTCGATCATGAAAAGTCTCGGCAAATTTATTGTCGTTAAAGGAGATTTGTCCCGGACTTTATCAACTCATGCCGCACCGCGACAGGGCAAAATGTCGCCTTTGTGAATTTAAATGGTGCATTTGATATAAATTAAGGCAGTTTTTGCACCTTAATGAGGATTTCAATCCAAGTTTCGCACCAACAAATGAACCGCTATCGCAGGCAAGCCAGCTCCCACATCTGGCCGCGTACATTCAAGACAACGCGGTCGAATGTGGGAGCTGGCTTGCCTGCGATGCAGACGACGCGGTCCACCTGAAAACACGCAAAAAAAAACGGAGCCCGAAGGCTCCGCTTTTTCAAACCACCAACCCGAATCAGGCCAGTTTCTTGTGCCGTACACGATGCGGCTGGGCAGCGGCTTCGCCGAGGCGTTTCTTGCGATCGGCTTCGTATTCGGTGTAGTTGCCTTCGAAGAACACCGCCTGGGAGTCGTCTTCGTAGGCCAGGATGTGAGTGGCCACACGGTCAAGGAACCACCGATCGTGAGAGATCACAATGGCGGCGCCCGGGAAGTCCAGCAGGGCTTCTTCCAGGGAACGCAGGGTTTCAACGTCGAGGTCGTTTGACGGTTCGTCGAGCAGCAGGACGTTGCCGCCCTCTTTCAAGGTCAGGGCCAGGTGCAAGCGACCGCGCTCACCACCGGACAGGTCCTTGACGAACTTCTGCTGGTCGCCGCCCTTGAAGTTGAAGCGACCCACATAGGTGCGCGACGGGATTTCATAGTTGCCGATACGGATCTGGTCGGAACCGTCGGAAATCTGCTGGAACACCGTCTTGCTGCCGTCGAGGTCGTCGCGGCTCTGGTCCACGCACGCCAACTGCACGGTTTCGCCGACTTCGATGGTGCCCGAGTCCGGTTGTTCCTTGCCCATCAGCATGCGGAACAGCGTGGATTTACCCGCACCGTTACCGCCGATCACACCAACGATGGCGCCTTTGGGCATGGAGAACGACAGGTTGTCGATCAACACGCGATCGCCGTAGCCTTTGCAGACGTTCTTGAACTCGATGACCTTGTCACCCAGGCGCGGACCGGCCGGGATGTAGATCTCGTTGGTCTCGGAACGCTTCTGGAATTCCTGGGATTGCATCTCTTCGAAACGCGCGAGACGGGCCTTGGATTTCGACTGACGCGCCTTGGCGCCTTTACGCACCCATTCCAGCTCGTCTTTCATGGCCTTTTCATGGGCCGACTGCTGCTTGGATTCGGCCGCCAGACGGTCGGACTTGGCTTCCAGCCAACCGGAGTAGTTACCCTCGTAAGGGATGCCGGCACCGCGGTCGAGTTCCAGAATCCAGCCGGCCACGTTGTCCAGGAAGTACCGGTCGTGCGTGATCGCAACCACGGTGCCCGGGAAGTCGTGGAGGAAATGCTCCAGCCAGGCGACGGAATCGGCGTCCAGGTGGTTGGTGGGTTCGTCGAGCAACAGCATGTCAGGGGCGGACAGCAGCAGGCGGCACAGGGCCACACGACGCTTTTCACCACCGGACAGGTGTTCAACCTTGGCGTCCCACGCCGGCAGGCGCAGCGCGTCGGCGGCGACTTCCAGCTGGCGGTCCAGGTTGTGACCGTCTGCGGCTTGCAGGATGGCTTCGAGCTTGGCCTGTTCTGCCGCCAGTTTGTCGAAGTCGGCATCTTCTTCAGCGTAGGCCGCGTAGACCTCGTCCAGGCGCGCCTGGGCGTTCTTGATCACGCTGACGGCTTCCTCGACCACTTCACGCACGGTCTTGGTCGGGTCCAGGATCGGCTCTTGCGGCAGGTAGCCGATGTTCAGGTCGGGCATCGGGCGGGCTTCGCCGTCGAATTCGGTGTCGACGCCGGCCATGATTTTCAACAGGGTGGATTTACCCGAACCGTTGAGACCGAGCACGCCGATCTTGGCGCCCGGGAAGAAGGACAGAGAAATGTTTTTCAGGATTTCCCGCTTCGGCGGAACAACTTTTCCCAGCCGATGCATGGTGAAGACGTATTGAGCCATGGTGAACCTAGCGTCAGTGACTGATGAATTAAGCGGGCGAAACCCGTGCCAGGCCATGCGCCGCGCGGGCCGTTGATGTCTATCAATGCCTGCGTGCGGTAGATGCCTGATTGTCTGGGGCTGGAACGCCCTCGCGTAACCGGCAAAGCTACCTGAATGCGGGTGGGCAGTCCAGCCAGGCGGGGCTGGCACTTTGCCACAACACAAGGCATGCTAGCCGCCCTCCGGGCGTCCGGCTTATAGTGCACGTCGCGCGCCAGTCCAGCCAAACCGCAGGATCACAGTTTGTCCAACGTCACGCCGCCCACTCCCCTGCGCGCCGCTCATATAGCGCCGGGAGCGCCCCTGCACGGAACCCTGAAGGGCGCATTGGCGACGCTTGTCCTGCTGCTGCTCGCGTTATTGTTCTGGCAACTGCTGGACCAGTTGCAGCAAAACCAGAAAAACCAGCAGCAATACACCATCGACTACAGCGCCGACCTGGCCGAACAGATCAGCCTGAACATGGCCCTCAGCGCGCAAATCGCCCTGAACCTGCTACCGATCGTCGAGCCGCCCCGGGACACCGAACAGCAACAAATCCTGATGCGCACCCTGCAACGCTCCCTGCCGGAGTTGCGCAGCGTCGCCCTGCTCGCCCCCAGCGGCGCGATGATCAGTGACAGCGCCAGCGACAGCCAGGACAGCGCGTGGCTTGAAGAACTGGTCAAGCGCAGCCACGCCCAGTCCTATTACCTGAGCAACAACAACGACGGCACCGTCATCTACCTGCTGCTGCACCAGCCCAGCGGCGGCACCAAGATGTACTGGGCCCTGCGCCTGGCGCCCAATTACCTGGCCAACCTGACCCGCCAGGACGGCCAGGGCCAGCGCCCCATGTGGGTCATCGAAAACCGCCTCAACCACCGCGTGGTCAGCCGTGACAGCGGCATGCCGGCCCAATGGGCCTCGTCGTTGACCCCGGACGAATTGAACAAAAGTGTACTGGTCACACCCCTGAGCAAGAGCGACTGGCAACTGCGCGGCCTGTTCGACCGCGCTGCCGTGCTGGAACAACTGCTGCCGGCCTTTATTGGCAAATGCCTGCTGGGCCTGGCCTTCTCGCTGATCCCGGTGATCGTGCTGCTGAACATGCGCCGCCGCCAGCGCCAGGTGCACGAGGGGCGGCGCCGCTACCAGGATATTTTCGAAGGCACCGGCGTGGCGCTGTGCGTGCTGGACCTGTCTGGCCTGCGTGCCTTCTTCGATAGAGCCCGACTGCAAACCCGCGAACAGTTGCAACAGTTACTGCAAGACAGCCCGGAGCAACGCCAGCAATTGCTCAAGGAACTGCGCATTACCGAGGTCAATCAGGTGGCGGTGCGCCTGCTGAATGTCGCCTCTTGCGAGCAAGCCTGGGAACGCCTGATCGACGCCTGCCCGTCGAGCCCTACCGCCATCGGCCACCAGGTGATCGACGCGGTACTGACCCAACAGAAACAGCTCGAACTGGAAATCCAGCTCAGCGACGTCGCAGGCAACGACCAATACCTGTGGCTGGTGATGCGCCTGCCGGAGCAACAGGACGACTTCAAGGCGGTGATCCTGAGCATCAGCGACATCACCAGCCGCAAGCTGATCGAGCTGTCGCTGGTGGAGCGCGAGGGGTTCTGGTCGGACGTGGTGCGCACCGTGCCCGATCACCTGTATGTACAGGACGTGATCAGCCAACGGATGATTTTCAGCAACCACCACCTTGGCCACACCCTGGGCTACAACAAGCCCGAACTGCAGCAAATGGGCGAGTATTTCTGGGAAATCCTGCTGCACCCCGAAGACGCCGAGCGCTACCACGACCTGCGTCAGCAACAGCGCCAGGCCGGCTACCTCAGCCAGTTGCAGTGCCAACTGCGCTTTCGCCACCGCAACAACCAATGGCGGCGCTTCGATATCCGCGAACAGGCCCTGGCCCGGGACAAGACCGACCAGGTGACGCGTATTATCGGCGTGGCCAAGGACATCACCGACCAGATCGAGGCCAGCGAATCCCTGCGGGACAGCGAACAGCGCTACCGCATGCTGGCCGAAAGCATCAGCGACGTGATCTTTTCCACCGACAGCAAGCTGGCCCTCAACTACGTCAGCCCTTCGGTGAACGCGGTGCTGGGTTATGACGTTGACTGGATCTTTGAAAACGGCTGGCAATCGACCATCGCCAACCCGCAGCAACTGACCGGCATCTACTCCCTGGTGGAGCAAGTCAGCCGCGCCCTGGACCAACCCGAATCCCTGGCGGCCTTGCGCAACGACGTGCAGACCCAGTTGTTCCTGTTCGACTGCCTGCGCGCCGACGGGCGCAAGATCCCCATCGAGCTGCGCCTGGTGCTGGTGTGGGACGAGCACGGTGCATTCGAAGGCATCCTCGGCGTGGGTCGCGATATCAGCCAGCAACGCCGCGCGGAAAAAGACCTGCGCATGGCGGCCACGGTATTCGAACACTCCACCTCGGCGATCCTGATCACCGACCCGGCCGGCTATATCGTGCAGGCCAACGAGGCCTTCAGCCGGGTCAGCGGTTATGCGGTGGCGGACGTGCTCGACCAGTTGCCGAACATGCTCACCGTCGACGAACAGCAGGAAGCCCACCTGCGCTACGTGCTCAAGCAATTGCACCAGCACAGCACCTGGGAAGGCGAAGTGTGGCTCAAGCGCCGCAACGGCGAGCATTATCCGGCCTGGGTCGGGATTACTGCCGTGTTCGATGACGAAGGCGACCTGGCCAGCTACGTGTGCTTCTTCAGTGACATCAGCGAGCGCAAGGCCAGCGAACAGCGGATCCACCGCCTGGCCTACTACGACGCCCTGACCCACCTGCCCAACCGCACGCTGTTCCAGGACCGCCTGCACACCGCGTTGCAGTCGGCGGAACGGCAGAAGTCGTGGGTGGTGCTGATGTTCCTCGACCTCGACCGCTTCAAGCCGATCAACGACTCCCTCGGCCACGCCGCCGGCGACCGCATGCTCAAGGAAATGGCCACCCGCCTGCTGGGTTGCGTGGCCGAAGACGACACCGTGGCGCGCATGGGCGGCGACGAGTTCACCTTGCTGCTGCAGCCACGGGTCAACCGTGAAATGGCGCTGAACCGCGCGATTCACGTGGCCGAGCAGATCCTGGCCAGCCTGGTGAAGCCGTTTGTGCTGGAGGGCCGCGAGTTCTTCGTGACCGCCAGTATCGGCATCGCCTTGAGCCCGCAGGACGGCAACGAGCTGAGCCAGTTGATGAAGAACGCCGACACGGCGATGTACCACGCCAAGGAGCGCGGCAAGAACAACTTCCAGTTCTACCAGGCCGACATGAACGCCAGCGCCCTGGAGCGGCTGGAGCTGGAAAGCGACCTGCGCCACGCCCTGGAACAGAACGAATTCGTGCTCTATTACCAGCCGCAGTTCAGCGGCGACGGTAAACGCCTGACCGGCGCCGAAGCCCTGCTGCGCTGGCGCCATCCACGTCGCGGGCTGGTGCCGCCGGGGGATTTCATCCCGGTGCTGGAAGAGTTGGGACTGGTGGTGGACGTAGGCGACTGGGTGATCAGCGAAGCCTGCCGTCAACTCAAGACCTGGCACCAGAACAAGGTGCGGGTGCCCAAGGTCTCGGTCAACATCTCGGCCCGGCAGTTCTCCGACGGGCAACTGGGGGAGCGCATCGCCACCATCCTCAAGGACACCGGCCTGCCGCCGGCGTGCCTGGAGCTGGAGCTGACCGAAAGTATCCTGATGCGCGAGGTCAATGAAGCGATGCAGATCCTCGCCAGCCTGAAAAACCTCGGCCTGAGCATTGCGGTAGACGACTTCGGCACGGGTTATTCGTCGCTGAACTACCTCAAGCAATTCCCCATCGACGTGCTGAAGATCGATCGCACCTTTGTCGACGGCCTGCCGTCGGGTGAGCAGGATGCGCAGATTGCCCGGGCGATTATCGCGATGGCCCACAGCCTGAACCTGGCGGTAATCGCCGAGGGCGTGGAAACCCATGAGCAACTGGACTTCCTGCGGGAGCACGGTTGTGACGAGGTGCAGGGCTACCTGTTCGGGCGGCCGATGCCGGCGAACCGGTTTGAGGCGCAGTTCAGCAACGATGCGCTGTTCATGTTCGACTAAGAGCGTGTGATGCGGCTTATGTGGCGAGGGGGCTTGTCCCCCGTTGGGCTGCGAAGCAGCCCCAAAACCTGCCACCGCGATCTATCTGAATAAACGTGTGAGCCCTGAATGGGGCTGCTGCGCAGCCCAACGGGGGACAAGCCCCCTCGCCACAAGGGCACCACTCATCCCCAAGTGAATCCCGCTTGTCCGCGACATGATGTCCTTTCATATGCCATCTAAAACCCATTGGGTTAGAATGCGCTTCTTTTCTGCCCCCGATCCTTGAGGACCGCCATGTTCAGCCGTGATTTGACTATTGCCAAGTACGACGCCGATCTCTTTGCCGCCATGGAGCAAGAAGCCGTGCGCCAGGAAGAGCACATTGAGCTGATCGCTTCGGAAAACTACACCAGCCCTGCGGTTATGGAGGCTCAAGGTTCGGTTCTGACCAACAAGTACGCCGAAGGCTACCCAGGCAAGCGTTACTACGGTGGTTGCGAGTACGTCGACATCGTTGAGCAGCTGGCAATCGACCGCGCCAAGGAACTGTTCGGCGCCGATTACGCCAACGTCCAGCCACACGCCGGCTCCCAAGCCAACAGCGCCGTTTACCTGGCCCTGCTGCAAGCGGGCGACACCATCCTGGGCATGAGCCTGGCCCACGGCGGTCACCTGACCCACGGCGCCAGCGTTTCCTCCTCCGGCAAGCTGTACAACGCCGTTCAGTACGGCATCGACGGCAACGGCCTGATCGACTACGACGAAGTCGAGCGCCTGGCGGTTGAGCACAAGCCAAAAATGATCGTGGCCGGTTTCTCTGCCTACTCGCAGATCCTGGATTTCCCACGCTTCCGCGCAATCGCTGACAAAGTCGGCGCCTACCTGTTCGTCGACATGGCCCACGTGGCCGGTCTGGTCGCCGCTGGCGTCTACCCGAACCCGGTGCCATTCGCTGACGTAGTGACCACCACGACCCACAAGACCCTGCGCGGTCCACGTGGCGGCCTGATCCTGGCGCGCGCCAACGCCGAGATCGAGAAGAAGCTGAACTCCGCCGTTTTCCCGGGCGGCCAAGGTGGCCCGCTGGAGCACGTGATCGCCGCCAAAGCGATCTGCTTCAAGGAAGCCCTGCAGCCTGAGTTCAAGACCTACCAGCAGCAAGTGGTGAAAAACGCCAAGGCCATGGCCGGTGTGTTCATCGAGCGCGGTTTTGACGTGGTGTCCGGCGGTACTGAAAACCACCTGTTCCTGCTGTCGCTGATCAAGCAGGACATCTCCGGTAAGGATGCTGACGCCGCACTGGGCAAAGCCTTCATCACCGTGAACAAGAACTCGGTACCGAACGACCCACGTTCGCCGTTCGTCACCTCCGGCCTGCGCTTCGGCACCCCGGCTGTGACCACTCGTGGCTTCAAGGAAGCAGAGTGCAAGGAACTGGCTGGCTGGATCTGCGACATCCTGGCTGACCTGAACAACGAAGCAGTGATCGACGCTGTGCGTGAGAAGGTCAAGGCCATCTGCAAGAAGCTGCCGGTATACGGCGCTTGATTGCAGTGGGTTGAATGAAAAGCCCGGCTCAAGAGCCGGGCTTTTTTATGCCGGATTTCAAATTGAAATACGGTTAAGTGTGGGAGCTGGCTTGCCTGCGATAGCGGTGTGCCAGTTAATACACCTGTGACTGACACACTGCTATCGCAGGCAAGCCAGCTCCCACATTTTGACTGTGTTTCAACTCAGGGTTGGTAAACCCGTGCAAAGCCTTCGCGGATCTTCTCTTCAGGCAACTCGTCGGCAATAAACACAATCACACTTTCCCGCGGCTCGCCTTCGGCCCATTCGGTGTCCCAATCGAACCCGTAAAGCTTCAGCACGCCCTGGAACACCATGCGCCGGTCTTCCCCGGCAATGTTCAGCACGCCCTTGTAGCGCAGCAGTTGCTTGCCGTGGTCTTCCAGCAGTTGGTTCATGAACTCGCTGAGCTTGTCGATATCCAGCGGCTGGTCGGTGCGCAGCACAAGGCTGGAAATACGGTCGATGGACGGCGCCTGGCTTACCGGGCGCAGGCTCATCCCGGCGTTCAGGTTGAAGCCGCGCACATCCAGCAGTTCGGCGAGGTCGATCTTGCCGTGCTCCACTACACGAATCGGTGCCCGGCGGTTGATGCGGGTCAGGCGCTCGCTCAGGGCGTCGAAGGTGGCGTCGTCCACCAGGTCACGCTTGCTCACCAGCAGGCGGTCGGCAAACCCGATCTGCGCCTGGGCGATGGTCTGGGTCAGGTGGTGCTCGGCGTGGGCCGCGTCCACCAGGGTGATGATGCCGTCGAGGATGTAGCGCTCGCGCAGTTCTTCATCGATGAAAAAGGTCTGGGCTACCGGGGCCGGGTCGGCCAGGCCGGTGCACTCGATCACCAGGCGGTCGAAAGCGATCTCGCCGCTGTCCAGGCGCTCCAGCAGCAGGTACAGGGCCTTGGTCAGGTCGGTGTGAATGGTGCAGCACACGCAGCCATTGGACAGGGTCATGACTTGCACCGGCTCGCTGCCCAGCAATTGGGTGTCGATACCGGCGTCGCTGAATTCGTTCTCGATCACGGCGATTTTCAAGCCGTGCTCGGCCTTGAGCAGGTGCCGCAACAAGGTGGTCTTGCCAGCGCCAAGAAAGCCGCTGAGGACGGTGACGGGGATGGGGGTTAACAAAACAACGATCTCCCATGCGCTAAAAGAAATGTAGGAGCCCGGCTTGCCGGCGATGGCGGTCTGAAGATCGCTATCGCCGGCAAGCCGGGCTCCTACAGTAGGGTGTTGGGCTCAAATGCGGTGCTTCAACAGCACTTGGGCCCGCCCTTGCCGCCGTAACGGGCTTCCTGGCGTTCCCGGAAGAACGCCTTGTAGTCCATCATCGGCTTGTCCGGGTGTTTGGTTTGCATATGCTCGACGTAGGTGTCGTAGTCGGGCATGCCGACCATCAGGCGCGCGGCCTGACCGAGGTATTTACCGAGGCGACTGATGTCATTGAACATGATTGCAATCCTCTATCAAGCGTCCGGGATGGCCTGGTATGGCGCTTCTTTATCCGTACGTTCCTTTTTGCCCCAGGCGGCGATGCCGACCTTGAGCGCATAGAACAGGATGCTGAAGACCACGAACAGGAACAGCGCCGTCAGCGTTGCGTTGGTGTAGGCGTTCCAGATCACGTGCTGCATCTGGTCGATGCTCTTGGCCGGTGCGAGGATCTGGCCGCCGGCCAGGGCATCGCTGTATTTCTTGGCCAGCGACAGGAAGCCGATCGCCGGGTTGGCGTCGAACAGCTTGATGAAGCCTGCGGTCACGGTGCAGATCAGCAGCCAGACTGCCGGCAGCATAGTCACCCAGATGTAGCGTTGGCGTTTCATTTTGATCAGCACAACGGTGGCGAGCATCAGCGCGATACCGGCCAGCATCTGGTTGGAGATACCGAACAGCGGCCACAAGGTGTTGATGCCGCCCAGTGGGTCGATCACGCCTTGGTACAGCAGGTAACCCCACATGGCCACGCAACCTGCGGTGGCAATCAGGTTGGCCGTCCAGGACTCGGTACGCTTGAGCGCCGGTACGAAGGAGCCGAGCAGGTCCTGAAGCATGAAGCGACCGGCACGGGTACCGGCGTCCACTGCGGTCAGGATGAACAGCGCTTCGAACAGGATCGCAAAGTGGTACCAGAACGCCATGGTGTTTTCACCCGGCAGTACGCTGTGCAGGATCTGCGCGATACCGACCGCCAGGGTCGGCGCACCGCCGGCACGGGCCAGGATGGTGGACTCGCCGATGTCATGCGCCACTGCCTGCAACGCTTCCGGGGTAATCGCAAACCCCCAGCTGCTGACGGTTTGCGCAACGGTCACCACGTCACCGCCCACAATTGCGGCCGGGCTGTTCATGGCGAAGTACACGCCAGGCTCGATCACCGAAGCGGCAACCATTGCCATGATGGCCACGAACGACTCCATCAACATGCCGCCATAACCGATGTAACGGGCGTGCCCTTCACTGGCCAGCAACTTGGGCGTAGTGCCCGAGGAGATCAGCGCGTGGAAGCCCGACACCGCGCCACAGGCAATGGTGATGAACAGGAACGGAAACAGGCCGCCCTTCCACACCGGACCGGTGCCATCGATAAACTGGGTCAGCGCCGGCATTTTCAGCTCTGGCATGGTCACCAGAATGCCGATCGCCAGGGCGATGATAGTGCCGATTTTCAGGAAGGTAGACAGGTAGTCGCGTGGCGCGAGAATCAGCCACACCGGCAGCACCGCCGCCACGAAACCGTAGCCGATCAACATCCAGGTAATCTGGATGCCGGTGAAGGTAAAGGCCTTGCCCCATACCGGGTCAGCGGCAATCTGCCCGCCCAGCCAGATCGAGCCCAGCAGCAACAGCACGCCGATGATCGAGATCTCGCCGATGCGGCCCGGGCGGATGTAGCGCATGTAAATGCCCATGAACATCGCGATCGGGATGGTTGCCATCACCGTGAAGATGCCCCACGGGCTTTCGGCCAGGGCCTTGACCACGATCAGCGCCAGCACCGCGAGGATGATGATCATGATCAGGAAGCAGCCAAACAGCGCGATGGTCCCGGGCACGCGGCCCATCTCTTCGCGGACCATGTCCCCCAGGGAACGGCCGTTGCGACGGGTGGACAGGAACAGGACCATGAAGTCCTGCACCGCGCCCGCCAGCACCACGCCGGCGATCAGCCATAACGTGCCGGGCAGGTAGCCCATCTGCGCCGCCAGTACCGGACCGACCAAAGGCCCAGCGCCGGCGATTGCCGCGAAGTGGTGACCGAAAAGGATGTGTTTGTTGGTCGGCACATAGTCCAGACCGTCGTTGTTGAGCACAGCGGGG
Organism: Pseudomonas sp. 1912-s; assembly: GCF_029269205.1. NCBI lineage: Bacteria > Pseudomonadati > Pseudomonadota > Gammaproteobacteria > Pseudomonadales > Pseudomonadaceae > Pseudomonas > Pseudomonas sp. 1912-s. The sequence goes on from NZ_JARIXR010000007.1 coordinate 277,007, forward strand.
GTAGCCCGCAGTGGATCGAGCTGCATCACATGGTTAGCGATGAACAGACTGTAGTAACGGTAAGCAACCAGATAAATGGCCACTGCTGCGACCACAATCCACAAGGCGTTGATCGCCTCGCCGCGGCGCAAGGCCACTACGCCCAGGGCGCACGCTCCTACGATTGCCAGCAGCAGCCAGGGTAGATGGCGTAGCAGGCTATTATTATTTTTCATTTTTATATTCCAGCCAGGGTGGACAGAAAGACAGCCATCCCGAGTTTAGCGCTACTGGCCTTAAAGGCCACCCCCCTACGTTGGTCTAGAGCCTTGCCGGGGCGAAAAAAGCAGAAATAATCGCCCCATGATGGCGCAGGGCTACAATTCTCTTATCCACAGAGGGTTTCACCATGAGCGAACAGCCTTCAGACCGACGCCGTTTCCGACGGATTGCCTTCGATGCCAAGACCGAGCTCACGCAAGACGGCCATGTCTGGCCGGTGCAACTGGTGGATTTGTCGCTCAAGGGATTGCTCGTGCAACGGCCCGAAGGCTGGCAGGGCCATCGCTACGAGTCGTTTGACGTGGATATTCATCTGGACGCCGAGACCGACGTGAAGATGCAAGTGCGGCTGACCCACGACGATCATGGGCAGCTCGGCTTTGTGTGCGAGCACATCGACCTCGACTCGATCAGCCACCTGCGGCGGATAATCGAGTTGAACCTGGGCGATCAGGCAGAACTGGAGCGGGAATTCGCCGCCTTGCTGGAGATCTGAAAATGTGGGAGCTGGCTTGCCTGCGATGGCGGTGTGTCAGTTTGCATATCAATTAGCTGATACACCGCCATCGCGGGCAAGCCCGGCTCCCACAGGGGTGATGTGTGGCTGGCGACTATTCGAACAGGGCATCCAGCGCCTGCTCCAGGCGGGTCACTCCGATCACCTGCAGCCCCGGCGGCATTTCTTTCGGGGCATTGCCCTTGGGCACGATGGCGCGCTTGAAGCCGTGCTTGGCCGCTTCTTTCAGGCGCTCCTGCCCGCTCGGTACCGGGCGCACTTCACCCGACAGGCCCACCTCGCCAAATACCAGCAAGTCATGGGGCAACGGCCGGTTGCGCAGGCTGGACATCACCGCCGCCATCAACGCCAGGTCGGACGCGGTCTCCAGCACCTTGACCCCGCCCACCACGTTGAGGAACACGTCCTGGTCATGGGTGGGAATGCCGCCGTGGCGGTGCAGTACCGCCAGCAACATCGCCAGACGGTTCTGATCCAGGCCCAACGTGACCCGACGCGGGTTGGCCAGGTGGCTGTCATCCACCAGCGCCTGCACTTCCACCAGCATCGGCCGGGTGCCTTCCCACGTTGCCATCACCACGCTGCCTGGGACTTCTTCCTGTGCGCGGGTCAGAAAAATCGCCGACGGGTTGGAGACTTCCTTCAAGCCCCGGTCGGTCATGGCAAACACACCCAATTCGTTGACCGCGCCAAAACGGTTCTTCACCGCCCGCAACAATCGCAATCGGCCGTCGGACTCGCCTTCGAAATACAGCACGGTGTCGACCATGTGTTCCAGCACCCGTGGCCCGGCCAGCGCGCCTTCTTTAGTCACATGGCCCACCAGGAAAATCGCCGTGCCGCTCTGTTTCGCGTAACGCACCAGCAATGCGGCACTTTCCCGCACCTGGGACACGCCACCCGGCGCCGATTGCAGTTGTTCGGTGAAAATCGTCTGGATCGAGTCAATCACCATCACCTTGGGCTTTTCCAGGCGCGCGGTGGCGATGATGCTTTCAATGCAGGTTTCGGTCATCACCCGCAGCTGGTCCTGGGGCAACCCCAGGCGGCGGGCGCGCATGGCCACCTGTTGCTGGGATTCTTCGCCGGTGACATACAGCGCCGGCATACGGCTGGCGATGCTGCACAGGGTTTGCAGCAGGATCGTGGATTTGCCGATGCCCGGGTCACCGCCGATCAGCACCACCGAGCCGTCCACCAGGCCGCCGCCCAACACCCGGTCCAATTCGCCGGAGGCTGTGGAGAAACGCGGGATTTCTTCGACGCTGACTTCAGCCAGGGTCTTGATCTGGGTTTGTTGCCCGGTCCAGCCGGAGCGGCCGCTGGGGGCCACGGCGCCGCCACTTTCAATCATGGTTTCGGTGAGGGTGTTCCACGCACCGCATTCAGTGCACTGGCCGGCCCACTTGGGAAAGGTCGCGCCGCACTCCGTGCAGCCATACATGCGCTTGGCCTTTGCCATTTGAGAACCTCCAACCGAAAAACCGCGATGATAGCTCAGCGCGGCGCCGGGGTATGGATTTCACCGCTGGCCAAACGTGAAGCGCTGTTACCGATCGGGTCTTCGGCGTTGAGATCGGCGCCCCTGGCTTTCAGTTCGTCCAGCAGTTCCACACGTTTGAACAGCCCGGCATACATGGCCGCCGTTTGTCCGGCGCCGTTGCGCTGGTCGGGGTTGCAGTCGGTGGCAAGCAGACGCTGGGCGATTTTCAGCTCTCCCTTGAAGATCGCCCCCATCAACGCGGTGTTGCCGCGCTTGTCCTGCACGCAGGCATCGGCGCCGGCGGCGAGCAATCGGTCCACGTAGGCACCCTCGCCGTGGTAGGCCGCGAGAATCAGCGCGGTGTAGCCTTTTTCGTCCTGGGTGTTCAGCGAATAGCCGGATTCGATGAAGGTATTGAGCATGTCCACGTCGCCACGGCGGGCCGCGTCGAAGTAGTAATCCTGGAGCTGTGTTTTCACCCCTTCCGGGTCGGACGACTCGGCATGAGCGGTAAAAGCCAGCAAGGCGGTGAATAAAGCGATGTAGATACGCATGGCGTTTCTCCTGCCTGGTGTCGACGCCCCCTCGGGCGCCGACAGGGGCTAACCCATCAGTCCATCAGTTTTTCAGCCAGCGCCTTGACGCGGGCCAGGTCACCCTTGGCGACTTTGGTCACGCCGGTGCCGTACTCCGGATCAGCCTTGTAGAGGAACGACAGGATGATGTGCTTGCTCTCGTCATCGGTGGTGGCCAGGGAGCCGCCAAAGTTGTCGATCAAGTCCTGACGCTCTTTCTTGTTGAACGAGCGGTACAAATCACCGGCCTGCTTGAAGTTCTGCTCACGCTGGATCTTTGCCTGCTGGGTGCTGCCCGACAGGGCCGACTGGCTGTAACGGGCGGTTTGCGGCTCTTCCCGTGGCACCAGGCGGCTAGGCTGGTAGTTCACGCCGGTGGTGGTTTTGCCGAAGTTCATCGCGCCGTCCTGGTTACCGTTATTGACGGTTACCCGGGGTGCGTTGATTGGCAGTTGCAGGGCGTTTGGCCCCAAGCGGTACATTTGCGTGTCGGCATAGGAGAACACCCGGCCTTGCAGCAGGCGGTCTTCCGACGGCTCGATGCCCGGCACCAGGTTCGCCGGGGCCATGGCCACTTGCTCGGTTTCCTGGAAAACGTTGGCCGGGTTGCGGTTCAGCACCATTTGCCCGACTTTGCGCTCCGGCACGTCTGGCCAGATCTTTGTGGCGTCCAGCGGGTCGAAATCAAACTTGGCCAAGTCCTCAGGTTTCAGCACTTGCACATACAAGTCCCACTTGGGGAAATCGCCCTTGTTAATGTGCGTGACCAAGTCATTGGTCATATGGCTGTAATCGCGGCCCTGGACTTCAACCACTTGTTTGGGATCGAGGTTCTTGATGCCTTGCAGGCTCTTCCAGTGGAACTTGACGTAGTGCACTTCGCCCTTGGCGTTAATCAACTTATAGGCATGCACGCCGTTGCCATCCATCTCGCGATAACTGGCCGGTGTACCGGAGTCCGAGTACAACTCGGTCAATGTGCGCGTGGACTCTGGAACATGGGAGAAGAAGTCAAAACGACGGGAATCGTCATCCAGGTTAGTGCGCGGGTCAGGTTTAAAGGCATGAACCATGTCCGGAAACTTGATGGCGTCACGAATAAAGAACGTCGGGAAGTTGTTGCCTACCAGGTCCCAGTTGCCTTCGGCAGTGTAGAACTTGGTGGCAAAGCCGCGCGGGTCACGCAGGGTTTCCGGCGAATGGTTGCCGTGAACGACCGCAGAGAAGCGCACAAACACCGGCGTGGCTTCACCGGCGGCAAATACCTTGGCCTTGGTCAGGTCGCTGAGGTTGTCGGTGACGGTGAATGTACCGTGGGCGCCGGTGCCACGGGCATGCACCACACGCTCCGGAATGCGTTCGCGGTCAAAGCGCTGCAACTTCTGGATCAGTTGCACGTCTTGCAACAGCACCGGGCCATTGGCCCCGGCAGTTTGCGAGTTCTGATTGTCACCGACCGCCGCGCCATTATCGCGGGTGAGGTTGGCGGCGTGTACGGACAGCGAAAGAAGACTGGCGCCCATTACAAGCAGCACCCGTCGCGCAGAAACAGGCCCGCGGCTAATAGGGTTTTTCATCGAGGTATCCTCTGGTTTTTTTAGTGCACATTGAGTTGTGCTTGCCAGAGGCTAGTGACCCGCGAGTCAGAAGATAAATAGAAAAGCCGTACCACCCCGATAAAGAAAATAGTGTGGTAACCCCCTGAAATAGCGGGTATTCCGCGCGCGATTGGTGGCACTTTGCAAACTATTTGCGTTTTAATGTGTCGATAAAAACGGACACTGTTAGCAGTTGTGTCGAGCAAGCCTCGCCACACTGTCTTACACTGGCTTCTACCTCCTCATCTGTAACAAGGAATAACCTATGGGCGTGTTAAGTGAGTTCAAGGCCTTCGCGGTCAAAGGTAATGTGGTCGACATGGCCGTCGGTATTATCATCGGCGCCGCCTTCGGGAAAATTGTTTCCTCGTTTGTAGGCGACGTAGTGATGCCCCCTATCGGTCTGTTGATCGGTGGTGTGGACTTCGGCGACCTGGCCGTCACACTCAAGGCCGCCCAGGGCGATGCGCCTGCAGTGGTGCTGGCGTATGGCAAGTTCATCCAGAGCGTGATCGACTTCGTGATCGTCGCGTTTGCAATCTTCATGGGTGTGAAGGCCATCAACCGCCTGAAGCGCGAAGAGGCCGTGGCGCCTACCTTGCCGCCGGTTCCTACCAAGGAAGAAGAGCTGCTGGGAGAGATCCGAGATCTGCTCAAGGCACAGAACAGCAAGCCCGAGTAAGCTCGGCAAATAAAGCAAAGGCGCCTTCGGGGCGCCTTTGTTTTACCAGTAGTTTTCCACGGCCACCTGGCCGGGGCGACGGGTCAGGCTCAGTTGCATGTCGCGTTGTTTGAGCAACTGGCGGGTGTCATCGATCATCTGCGGGTTGCCGCAAATCATCACCCTGGAATGCTCGGGGGTCAGCCCGACGCCGGCAGCGCGCTCCAGTTCGCCATTTTCGATCAGCGTGGTAATCCGTCCGTTCAGTGCGCCCGGATGTTGCTCACGGGTGACGATGGGAACGTAAGTGAGCTTGTGGGCGTGTTCCGCCAGGTACTCGCGTTCACCCAGTTCATGGATCAGTGACTGATAGGCCAACTCCCGGGCCTCCCGCGCGCTGTAGACGAGGATGATGCGCTCGAATTTTTCCCACACCTCAAAGTCCTGCAGGATCGACAGAAACGGCGCGATGCCAGTCCCTGTGCCCAACAGCCAGAGATCGCGGCCATCCACAAACCGGTCAAGGGTGAGGAAGCCCGTGGCCTGGCGCTCCACCAACAAGGTATCGCCCTCACGCAGGCGGCTCAGTTCACTGGTGAACTCACCGCCCGGCACCACGATGGAGAAGAAATCCAGGTGTTCATCAAACGGCGAGGACACCACCGAATAGGCACGCCACACAATGCTGCCATCGGCCTTGGTGACGCCCAGGCGCACGAATTGGCCGGCGCGAAATCGAAAGCCCGGGTCCCGGGTCGTACGCAGGGTAAACAGGCTGGGGGTCAGGGATTGCACGTCAAGCAACGTCTGGCGGGTGAATTTTTCAGCACTGGCCGTCATGGGGAACTCCGTTTTGCACAGACCCCTAGTGTCCCTCAAAGCCGCGCCTGGAAACACCGCTGGTTTGTACTGGCATTGCTGCCACGAGGGGCTAGGGATGCAGGTTTTTTCTGAAAAGCTAAAATAGCAACCCTTCAATTTGTACTAACTATTTAGCTATTAGCTCACACCCAATCAGCGATTAGATGGTGTAAGGCATATAAACACCATCAAAGTGACATTAAGGACAAGCCATTAATAACACTAAACATTCCGCATTAAACACAGACAACTTATACAAAGCGTTTAATTCTGTAGAGCGCCTGGCCTTCTAAAAGCCCGTCGGGGATAACTAATTTTTCATTTTTACACCCGGCTCGTGTCCTACACTGATTTTCGGGTCGACCCTGAGAGGCGAGCAGTCCCAAGTCACAGATAGAAAGGGAAAACTCATGGAGATGTAGAAATGGTCAACTGGCGCAATACTCGCTTACCCAAACTGGAAGGCGAGAACGAAATCACCAGTATGTATGAAGCGGCCCTGAATCTTACCTACGAACTCGACTTTCAGTACTGCGGATTCACACTCAGTTCTCACCTGCCAAACAACCCAACGAAGACCGTCCGCATCAACAACTATTCAAATGAATGGAACACCCTCTACAAACAACAAGACTACTTTGACCTGGACCCCGTTGTGGCCCATTGCAAGCGCTCGGTGCTGCCGATCGTATGGGACGAAAAAACCTTTTCCTCGGTACCGGACTTATGGGTTCACGCCCAATCCCAAGGCTTGAATTTCGGATGGACCCAGTCAGTCCATGACTTTCAGGGGGTTTTCAGCATGCTGAGCCTGGGACGCGATACCGGCCCTGTAAGCCCTGAAGAACTTTACGAGAAAGCCGGGCAAGCCCTATGGCTTTGTCACGCCCTACACGCGGTGGTGGCACAGAAGTATGCCGACAAGCCCGGCGTGCAAGCGCCCAGCAAATTGACCCCGCGCGAGACCGAAATCCTGCAATGGTCGGCCATGGGTAAAACCGCCTCGGACATTGCGACTATTCTCTGCCTGTCAGAACGCACGGTCGGCTTTCATATCAGCAGTGCCATGAAAAAGCTGGGCGTCTCGAACAAGATTGCCGCCGTGATGACCGCTGTCAAAGCGGGTCTGTTTTAAAACACCGAATGTAATCCCCTCAAAAAAAACGTAACATTTGCAGCCAGTTCCGGGTGATGACGCAAGCTCCAAGGGCCGCGTCGCCGTTCACCCAGATGGTCCGTTTACCCAGAGTCTCCCCCGCCATGCCCCTGCTCGACAGCGCCTTCGCCCAACTCGACCTGATCCGCCAGCCCGAACAGCACAACGACCCGTTGCAAGCCTTTGATGCGGCCGACGAGTATTTGCTCAGCCACCTGGCGGAACAGCAGCCGACCCCAGCCACTCGCGTGCTGGTGCTCAACGACAGTTTCGGCGCCCTGGCGGCCAGCCTCGAAGGGCATGTGCAGGTCACCTCCAGCGGCGACTCGTTCCTGGGTGCCCTGGGCCTGGAAAAAAACCTGGCGCGCAACGGCAAGGCCTTCGACGCGGTAACGTTCCTGCCCGCCAGCCAGACGCCGGTCGGGCCGTTCGACCGAGTACTGATCCGCGTACCCAAGACCCTGGCCCTGCTGGAAGAACAACTGATTCGCCTGCAGGGCCAACTGGCCCCAGGTGCCGAGGTGATTGCCGGGGCGATGGTCAAGCACCTGCCCCGCGCCGCCGGTGAATTGCTGGAGCGCTACATCGGGCCGATGCACGCTTCACTGGCGGTGAAAAAAGCCCGCCTGCTGATCGCCACCCTGGCCGACCGGCCACACGCCGTGTCGCCCTACCCTACGCGCTATAGCCTGGAAACCCCGGCCATCGAACTGCTCAACCACGCCAACGTGTTCTGCCGCGAAGGCCTGGACATCGGCACTCGCGCCTTTCTGCCACACCTGCCGAGCAACCTGGGCGGCGCCCGGGTTGCGGACCTGGGCTGTGGCAACGGCGTATTGGCGATTGCCAGCGCGCTGCAAAACCCCGAGGCGCAATACACGCTGGTGGACGAGTCTTATATGGCCGTGCAATCGGCGGCCGAGAACTGGCGCGCAGCGCTGGGCGAACGTGACGTGCTGATCCGCCCCGGCGATGGCCTGGCCGATCAAGCGCCGCAATCGTTGGACGTGGTGCTGTGCAACCCGCCGTTCCACCAGCAGCAGGTGGTGGGCGACTTCCTCGCCTGGCGCATGTTCCAGCAGGCGCGGGAAGCCCTGGTGGTCGGCGGCGCGCTGTATATCGTCGGCAACCGTCACTTGGGTTATCACACCAAATTGGCGCGCTTGTTCCGCGGCGTCGAGCAAGTGGCCACCACGCCGAAGTTCGTGGTGCTCAAGGCGCGTAAATAAAAAAGCCCTCCATAAAGGAGGGCAATACGTACAACGGGATGTCAGTGGGTGGTCAGGCCCGCGGCATTCATGAACATGCGCATCAGGCTGGCCACCACGAACAGGGCCACGACACTGCCGGTCCAGATCATCGCCAGCCAGCCCAGCCGCTGCCAGAGCGGCTTTTTCTCGGCCTGTTCGATGTCGTGCAACGAAGGTTTGCCGGACATGAGTCAATCCTCCTAGTGGTAACCGTCTTCGTGGGTGACCTTGCCGCGGAACACGTAGTAGCTCCAGAAGGTATAGCCCAGGATGAACGGGATGATGAACAGTGTGCCCACCAGCATGAAGCCCTGGCTTTGCGGCGGAGCGGCAGCGTCCCAGATCGATACCGATGGCGGGATGATGTTCGGCCACAGGCTGATACCCAAGCCGCTGTAACCGAGGAAGATCAGCACCAGCGTCAGCAGGAACGGCGTGTAGTGCGCATTGCGGGCCACGGCGCGAATCAGCCCGTACATGGTCACCAGCACCAGGATCGGCACCGGCAGGAACCAGAACAGGTTCGGCAGGGTGAACCAGCGCGAGGCGATTTCCGGGTGGGCCAGCGGCGTCCAGAGGCTGACGATACCGATCACCGCCAGCACCACGAATGCCAGGGGCCGTGCCAGGTTGTGCATCTTCTCCTGCAGGCTGCCTTCGGTCTTCATGATCAGCCAGGTGCAACCCAGCAGCGCGTACGCCACGATCAGGGCCACGCCACAGAACATCGTGAACGGCGTCAGCCAGTCCAGTGAGCCGCCGGCAAACTGGCGGTCGACCACCGGAATCCCATCAATGAACGCCCCCAGTGCCACGCCCTGGAAGAACGTCGCGGCCAGCGAGCCGCCGATGAAAGCCTTGTCCCACAGGTGACGCTTGTCGTCCTTGGCCTTGAAGCGGAACTCAAACGCCACACCGCGAAAGATCAGCCCGATCAGCATCAGCATCAGTGGCAGATAGAGCGCCGAGAGCACCACCGAGTAGGCCAGCGGGAACGCGCCAAACAGCGCCGCGCCCCCCAGTACCAGCCAGGTTTCGTTGCCGTCCCACACGGGGGCGACGGTGTTCATCATCACGTCACGGTCGGTCTTGCCCGGGATAAACGGGAAGAGAATGCCGATCCCCAGGTCGAAGCCGTCCATGACCACGTACATCATGATGCCGAAGATGATGATCACGGCCCAGATCAGCGGAAGATCAATACCCATGGCTCAGTTCCCCTTGTTCAAGGTGTCGCCGTGATCGGCGTCGGCGCTGTCATCGGCCGCCGACAACGGACGGGCCGGTGTGCGTTTCTGCCCGGGGCCACCGTGGGTGGGCTCGGTGCTTTCATGGGTCACAGGCCCTTTGCGCACCAGGCGCATCATGTAGCCCAGGCCCGCGCCGAACAGCGCGAAATACACCACCACAAACAACACCAACGTAATGCTCATCTGCGCAAAGCTGTGGTTGGACGAGGCGTCCGCCGTGCGCATCAGCCCGTAGACCACCCACGGCTGACGACCGATTTCCGTGGTGAACCAACCGGCGAGAATCGCGATCAGGCCGGACGGGCCCATCCACAACGCCAGGTACAGGAACGGCTTGGACGTGTACATCTTGTCGCCCTTGCGCAGCCAGAGGCTGAACAGGCCGGTGAAAATCATCAGGAAGCCCAGGCCCACCATGACCCGGAACGACCAGAACACGATGGTCGAGTTGGGACGGTCCTCAGGCGGGAACTCCTTGAGGGCCGGCACCTGCTTGTCCAGGGAGTGGGTCAGGATCAGGCTGCCCAGGTACGGGATTTCCACGGCGAATCTGGTTTTCTCGGCCTTCATGTCCGGCCAGCCGAACAGGATCAGCGGCGTGGGCTCGTTGCCGATATTTTCCCAGTGGCCTTCAATCGCAGCGATCTTCGCCGGTTGATGCTTCAGGGTATTGAGGCCATGGAAGTCACCGATCACGGCCTGGATTGGCGCGACAATCAGTGCCATCCACATCGCCATCGAGAGCATGGTGCGGATCGCCGGGTTGTCCTTGCCGCGCAGCAAGTGCCAGGCCGCCGAGGAGCCGACAAAGAACGCGGTCGCGACAAACGCTGCCGTGGCCATGTGCATCAGGCGGTAGGGGAACGACGGGTTGAAAATCACGGCCAGCCAGTCGGTAGGAATCACCCGGCCATCAATGATTTCAAAGCCCTGTGGCGTCTGCATCCAGCTGTTGGAGGCGAGAATCCAGAAGGTCGAGATCAGCGTACCGACGGCCACCATCACCGTGGCAAAGAAGTGCAGCTTGCGTCCGACCTTGTTCCAGCCGAACAACATCACCCCAAGGAACCCGGCTTCGAGGAAGAACGCCGTGAGCACTTCATAGGTCAGCAACGGCCCGGTGACGGCGCCGGCGAAGTCCGAGAAGCGGCTCCAGTTGGTGCCGAACTGATAAGCCATGACCAAACCGGAGACCACGCCCATGCCGAAGTTGACGGCAAAGATCTTCGACCAGAAATGGTAGAGGTCACGGTAAGTGTCGTTGTGGGTCTTGAGCCACAGGCCTTCCAGCACCGCAAGGTAACTGGCCAGACCGATGGTGATGGCCGGGAACAGGATATGGAATGAGATGGTGAACGCGAATTGAATTCGGGCGAGATCTAGCGCCTCCAAACCGAACATAAGTCTTCCTCTGTCAGGTAATACCGAATGCTGGCTGGAGGCCTGCACCCACTGCCCCCACGGATATGGAGTGTGGCGAATTTAAATTCGTTTCTTTTTTTAACCAGCCACGCAGGGATTCTGGCCTTGCGGCCGCCAGAGCAATCCCGGCGAAGGTTTTGATCTGGATCAAGCATTGCTGAAAGAGTAGTCCCATTTTCGCGAGAGCAAGGCGTGGTCTTTTGCCGCGTGACAGGTTGCCTCAGTGGTGAGGGGGCCTGCGTAATATCTGTAGCTGCCCATCTTTTGAGGCGGGATTGGGCGGGTGTTGGGGGCATATCCGTTATTTGGGTGATGGCCGCCTATGGTTCCGCTCTTACAGCGGCTCACTTTTGAACAGCGCAAAAGTAAGCAAAACGCTCTTGCCCCACCACTCGGCACCTCGCTAAGGCTCGGTGTGCCCTTGTAAGATTGTTTTCACCTGCTTCAGACCGTAGTGCCCTCTGATTTCGAGATCGTGAGTGAGCATGGGTCGGAGCAGGTTCCTTCCTAAACTAGTCCGAACGGTTGCCTGGGCGCAAAGCCCGATTCTGCAAGGTTGGACGTGAGGAAAACGCTATGGACCATGACTCTGCGTTCGTCGGAATTGATGTTTCCAAAAACAAGCTCGACTCATTCGTCAGCACTACTGG